>CBIHPJ010000245.1:0-11367 GCA_966211295.1 uncultured Myxococcales bacterium
CCGACGGTGGCGTGTGCGTGGCGTGCGGCGGCAACGGCCAGGACTGCTGCCCGGGTATCGGCGGCGGCTGGTGCGGCGCGCCGTTCGCCTGCAACAACTCGAACCGTTGCGAGCCGTGCGGCGGCGCTGGAGAGCAGTGCTGCGGCGGCGGAACGTGCGGCGGCGGGCGCAGCTGCTCGGCCACCACGAATACGTGTAATTGATCAAGCGCCAGGTGACGCCCCCTCACCCCGACCCTCTCCCGTTGGGAGAGGGAGACACGGACACAGTCAGTCGAATACGAAGCGGCGGCCCCTTGTTTGACCGACGAGGAAAGGGGCTCCACACTTCTGCTCTTCGATCTGATGTCGCCGACCCTGCTACCCCTACTTCTCTCTCTCGCTGGGCTCGACGTGCCCATGCCCCCGCCTCCTCCGGGCATGGTGCTGCTCGCGCAAGCGACGGTCGCCGATGCGGGCGAGGCCACGCGAGACGCGGGGACCGAGCCACTCGCCGTCACTCCACCCGCGGCCGTTCAGCCGCGCGCAGACGAAGAGGAGGACGATGACGAGCCGTTGCCCGACGCCGATCTCGAGGCGATGCGCGCGTTGGAAGAGGCGACCATCGACCCCAGGGCGCGCTCGAGCTCGACGATTCGCGCCACCCTGGGCCAGCTCGGCTACGGCACGCTGATCCGCGATCGGCTGGAGAACGCGCTCGAAGTCTCCGAGCTCTCGGGTGAAGAGCTGCAGTTCGAGCTCGACCCGATCACCGACGTGGAGAGCCTGGACGTCTCGAAGTTCCAGTCTCAGTACGACATCCCGCTCGACATGCACCCGCTGGTGGCCCAGTACATCCACTTCTTCCAGGGCGGAGGCCGCAAGTGGTTCCGCCGGTGGATGGGCCGCAGCGCTCGCTACATCCCGCTGATGAGTCCGCTGCTCGAGGCGAAGGGCCTGCCTCGCGACACTGTTTATCTGTCGATGATCGAGAGCGGCTTCAACACGCAGGCGAAGTCGTGGGCGCGCGCGGTCGGGCCGTGGCAGTTCATCGCGGGCACCGCGAAGATGTTCAAGCTGCGCGACGACTTCTGGGTCGACGAGCGGCGCGATCCCGTCAAGGCCACCAACGCGGCGGCGGATTACCTCTCGCAGCTCTACAAGAACCTCGGTCACTGGCACCTGGCGTGGGCCGGCTACAACACCGGCGGCGGGCGCGTGCGCCGCATGCTCGACGCCTACGGCACCCAGAGCTTCTGGGAGCTCTCGGAGCACAACGGCACCCGCAAGTCCCTCGGCTTCGCGCGAGAGACCAAGCACTACGTGCCCAAGCTGATCGCGTGCGCGCTGATCGCGAAGCACCCCGAGGCGTTCGGTTTCTCGATGGACGAGTTCCAGCCCGAGACGCCGTTCGAGTTCGACGAGGTGAAGCTCACCGACTCGGTCGATCTCGAGGTGATCGCGCAGGCCTCTGGCGCGCCGCTCGATGAGATCCAGGAGTTCAACCCGGAGTTGAAGCGCTGGTGCACTCCACCCGCGACCGAGGCCGAGCCCTACACGCTACGGCTGCCGAAGGGTCACAAGGAGCAGTTCACCGAGTCGTTCGCGAAGTTCGCTCCTTCGGAACGGCTGCACTTCAAGATTCACCGCATCGGGAAGGGCGACACGCTCTCGAAGATCGCGCTGCAGTACCACTCGGCGCAGGAGGCGATTCTGCGGATGAATCACCTCACGTCCGCGCGCACGCTGAAGCTCGGATCTGACTTGGTGGTGCCGGTGCCCAGCGCGCAGGCGCTCAAGACGGGCAAAGAGGACTCTGCGCTCGAGCGGCAGGTGGCTCGTGCACGTCGCTCGGGACTCAAGGCTGGGCGGCCGGAGGATGAAGTTCCCGCGGGCACGCAGACCGCTTCGGCTTCGGCCGGCAAGGTGGCAGTGGCGGGATCGATCGCGGTCAGCACAGAGAACGGGAAGAAGAAGGTCGCGTACGGCATTGGTAAGGGCGACTCGCTGTGGAGCATCGCGCGCCGCTTCGACGTGCACGTGGCGGAGTTGAAGGAGTGGAATCCTTCGCTTGGATCGCCCAAGGGTCTTCGGGTTGGGGCTGCGTTGGTCGTGTGGCCGGGGCCAGCGGCGGATCTCACGCCGACTGGTGCGCCTTCGGGTGGCAGTAAGTAGCGGCTCGCCCCTCTCCCCGCTGCACAGGGCGAGAGAGCACGTGATAGTGGGATCCGCATGCCCACGACCGAAGTGATGCTCGACTTCCAGCGCGGCGAGCGCATCGGCTTCGACGAAGCCATCCTCTGCCAGGGAAAAACTCCGGAGCACCTCACCGAGATCCTCGCGTCCGCGCGGGCCAACAACGCGCGCTTCCTGCTCACCCGGCTCTCGCAGATGCAGATGGACGCGCTCTCCAAGAGCGATCAGTCCGAGCTCGATTACGAGCCCTTCTCGCGCACGGCGTACTTCGGCAAGCCGAAGCCCGAGACCGGCAAGGCCCGCATCGCCGTGCTCGCCGCGGGCACTTCCGACGCGCACGTCACCCGCGAGATCCAGCGCACGCTCGGTTGGCAGGGCATTCCCTCCACCCTCTTCGCTGACGTCGGGGTCGCGGGGCTGTGGCGGTTGATCAACAGGCTCGAAGGAATTCGCGAGCACGCGATCGCGATCGTGGTGGCTGGGATGGACGCTGCGCTCCCCACGGTGGTCGGTGGACTGTTCGGCGGCGTGGTGATCGGCGTGCCGACCTCCACTGGTTACGGAGTGGCCACCGGCGGCAACGTGGCGCTCAATTCGATCCTCGCCAGCTGCGCTCCGGGCATCGTCACCATGAACATCGACAACGGGTACGGAGCGGCGTGCGCGGCGATGCGCGTGCTGCAGAGCCTGGAACGGCTCAAATGATCCTCTCCACACTGGCGCTGCTCGCGGTCTCTCAGCTCGACATGTCTCCGCTGCTCGAGCGCGGTCCGATGGTGCTGGTGGAGGAAGGTGCTGGCGGCAAGTTCTCGCAGGCGTCGGCGATCGTGATCATCGACTCGCCGCCCGAGAAGGTGTGGGAGCTGGTGAAGGCTCAGCAGAACTTCAAGGACTTCATCCCCAAGGTTCTGGTGAGCGAGATGAAGCCGTCCGGTACCGATTTCGAAGTGCACATGGTGATCGATGTGCCGGGGCCAGATACCGATTACTCCGTCCGCTACACCATCGAGGACGAGAAGAAGACGATGACCGGGTGCTGGGTGAAGGGCGATCTGAAGGCCTCGAGATGGATCTGGAAGGTCGAGCCTGCTCCGGGTGGGAAGTCGCTGCTCACGCACACGGTGGCGCTGAAGAACTTCAGCGGACTCGCGCAGTCGCTCGAGGATGAGAATCAGACGATCACGGTTGGGGTGAATGTCTCTTCGGTTCTGGCGGCGACGAAGGCTGTGAAGAAGAAAGCGGAGTCCAGCAAGTGAAGCCCCTCACCCCGACCCTCTCCCCGCTCCGCAGGGAGAGGGAGCAATGATGGAATTCCCTGAGAATTTCACGTTCGGCGTCGCGACCTCGGCCTACCAGGTGGAGGGCGGCATCGAGAACGACTGGAGCGACTGGGAACGCGCCGGCAAGTTGAAGGATCCAGCTGCGCGCTGCGGAAATTCCGTCGAGCACTGGGAACGCTTCTTCGACGACGTGCCGCTGATCACTCGCCTCGGCGCGACCGCGTATCGCCTGAGCATCGAGTGGGCCCGCGTCGAACCCGAGCGCGGCAAGTGGGACGAAGCGGCGTGGGCCGGCTATCGCGCGCGGCTCGAGGCGTTGGTGAAGGCGGGCATTCGCCCCGTGGTCACCCTGCTCCACTTCACCCACCCGAAGTGGTTTCACGCGCAGACGCCGTGGCACGAGCCTTCGTCACTCGTGGCGTGGAAGCGCTTCGCCGACAAGTGCGCCGACTTGCTGTCGGGGCTCAACGTCGCGGTGACCACGCTCAATGAGCCGAACGTGCTCTTGCTCGGTGGCTATCTCGCAGGCGCGATGCCTCCGGGACTGAGCGATGGACGGAAGGCCTTCGCCGCGATGGCGAACATGGTGCGCGCGCACGTGATCGCGAGACAGGCGCTCATCGAACGCTGCGGCCCGATGGAGATCGGCATCGCGCAGAACATGCTCATCTTCGCGCCCTCGCGAAGGTGGCATCCGCTCGACCAGGCGCTCTCACGCCTCGCCGACGGCAATTACAACCACGCGTTCCTCGAGGCGCTCTCCACCGGAATTCTCGCGCTGCAGATGCCGGGCTTCACCGCGGGCAAGGAGAAGATCGACGGCGCGGAGAGATCGACCGAGTTCACCGGTCTCAACTACTACTCGCGCGCGCATCTGCGTTTCGTGACGAAGGCGCCGTACGTGCAGTTCGAGTTCCTCGACATTCACGAGCGCCGCCTCACTGACATCGGCTGGGAGTGGTACCCCGAGGGCTTCGGCCAGATGCTCCGCCAGCTGAAGCGCTACCAGCGCCCCGTGTGGATCACCGAGAACGGCCTCGACGATCGCACTGGGCTGCGGCGTCCCCAGTATCTCTACGAGCATTGGCGTGAGCTGCTGCTCGCGCGCCGCGACGGAGTGGACGTGCGCTCGTACCTGCACTGGTCGCTGATGGACAACTTCGAGTGGCTCGAGGCCTGGGGCCCGAAGTTCGGGCTCTACCGCGTCGATCGCACCACGATGGAGCGGCAGTGGACTCCGGCCTGTCAGTACTTCCAGCAGGTGGCGACCACGCGGCAATTGACGCCCCCAGCGCCCTCAGAGCAGAAGTCTGCCGCATGAGCCTCTTCGCGACCGTCCTCATCGATCCGCCGACGACGCTGTTCGCGGGCGGAATCCTGGCGCTCATCTCGATGAAGCTCGTGCAGAAGAATGGCATCGACGAGGTGTGGCGCGTGGGCCAGCTCTCGTTCGCCTGGGGCTTCGTGTACGGACTGTCCGTCGGCTGGCACTTCTTCTTCCGCACCGACTGGATGTTCTTCTACGCGATGGACACGTCCTCGCTCCCGCTGGTGCCGATCTACGCGGTCTTCGTCTTGATCTGCGCGGCCTGGGGTGGAATCGGAGGTCTCAGCGTGGCGGCCCTGGTGCACGCAAAGAAGCCCGCGCTGGCGTGGGCGGCGTTCGCTGGCTCGCTCCTCGGCTTCGTGATGCTGCTGCTGATCACGATCGACCAGTACAAGCACGTGGGCACCCGCGCGGAGTACCTCGCAGGCACCGCGAAGCTGATCAGCGATGATCCGAACTGGGTGATGGCTTCGAACGTCTCGCCCGCGATCTTCGGGATCGCCGCGGTGGGTATCATCGTGCTGCAAGTGCGGAGGATGCGCGCGCCGTGAGCAGGGAAGCCGTCGCCGAAGGAACTGAAGAGAAGGGCGAGCAGCCGCCGTTGATGGCGCGCGTCGGTCGGGCGTATTTCGAGTCGCGCTCGTCGCGCGTGAAGACCGTGTCGTCAGGCGACGCGCTGCACGTGCTCAACGACACCGAGAAGAAGGCGCTCCGCAGCGTCGAGGTCGGCGCCATCATGCGCGCGGCGATCGCAGGCGCGCTCTCGGGTGGTGCGTGTGCGGCAGCGGAGGTCTTCGCCGACTTCGAGTTCGCGAATGATCCCGTCGCGTATTGGACGCTGATGGGCGTGGTGACCGCCGTCGCGTCGATCGCCGAGATTGCGTACATCTATTGGGAGACGCTGCGTTCCGTGCACGAGCTCGCGCGCGTGGCGGGAGTCGAGCTCTTCGGCAAGGACCGCAAGTCGAGTGACGATGCGCTCGTCGACGCGCTCGCCCGCGCGGCGCTCGAGCTGCCGAACCCCGTGAAGGCGAAGAACGGGGTCAACCCGCACCGCGAAGTGAAGAAGTGGCAGTTGGTGCTGGTGTCGCTCGCGTACAAGGCGAAGGTCGGCGTCACGAACTTCGTGATGAAGCTGCTCATTCGCCGCGTGCTGAGCCGCGTGGCGATCCGCGGATTGCTTCCCTTCGTCGCGCTGCCCGTCACGGCGTTCTGGAACGGCGTGGTGATGTGGCTGGTGCTCCGCGAGGCGCGCATTCGCGCGATGGGGCCGACCGCGATCGAGGAGTTGGTGGAGGCGATCTTCAAGGACACTCCGCAGCTCTCGCCGGAGGGAAGGCTCTCTGCGGTTCGTGCTGTCGCGGGCGCGATCGTTCGTACGCAGGACTTCCATCCGAACCTGGTGCGGCTGCTCGAGTCGGTCTCGAAGCGCGCGGGCGACACCGGGAAGAACGAGCTCGATGACGTCGGGTTGTTTCTGTCGAACTTGAAGACGCTCGACCCTTCGGATCTCAGGGTTTCTCTGCAGGTGCTCAGCGTCGCTTGTGTCGTCGATGGACGCTTGAGCAAGCGAGAGCGGAAGCTGTGGAGCGACGCGCTGGAGGCGGCGGGGCGTCCGGTGGACTACGCGTTGGTCGAGAAGCTCTTGAAGGCGTTCGTCTTCGGCGAGGGCTTCGCGGTCGACGTGCTCAAGATCGCTTAATGCGACGTACGCCGCGCTGCGTTACCTTCGGCGCGTCATGGCCAACAACGCGCCCTCGTTCATTTCGCAGCTCTGCTTCGGCTCCATCGAAGAGGACCAGATCCTCCCGTACCCGAAGATGAAGGACTCCGATCAGGAGGTCTTCAAGAACATCCGCTCGTCGATCGAGCAATTGCTCAAGCCGCACGAGAAAGACTTCCGCGAGTGGGACGCGAAGGGCGACATGCCCGCCTCCTTCCTCGACGAGATGAAGCAGTTCGGCCTCTTCTCGCTGCTCATTCCCGAAGCGCACGGCGGCATGGCGCTCTCGACCACCGCCTACTCGCGCACGCTACAGGAGCTCGCGCAGTACGACGGCTCCGTCGCGGTCACCGTGGGCGCGCACTCGTCGATCGGCATGCGTGGACTGCTGCTCTTCGGCACCGATGAGCAGAAGGCGAAGTGGTGTCCCAAGCTCGCGACGGGCGAGATGATCGCCGCGTTCTGCCTCACCGAGCCGGGCGCGGGATCCGACGCGGCGAGCATCAAGACCACCGCGGTCGCCGACGGTGACGACTTCATCCTCAACGGCAACAAGCTGTGGATCACCAACGGCGGGATCGCGCAATTCTACACCGTGTTCGCGAAGACCGGCGGCCAGGCCGAGCGCGGTCACATGACGGCGTTCGTCGTCACGCGCGACATGAAGGGCGTGAGCACCGGCCCCCACGAAGACAAGATGGGCCTGCGCGCGTCGAACACCACCACCGTGATGTTCGACAACGTGCGCGTGCCGAAGAGCCACGTGCTCGGTGAAGTGGGCAAGGGCTTCAAGGTCGCGATGAAGATCTTGAACTCGGGCCGCACCGGTCTTGGCGGCGGTTCGGTCGGCGCGATGAAGCGCATGATCTCGCTCGCCACCAAGCAGGCGAAGGAGCGCGTGCAGTTCGGCAAGCCCATCGCCGAGTTCGGCCTCATCAAGCAGAAGCTCGGCCAGATGGTGGTCGACTGCTACGCGACCGAGTCCGCGGTGAACATGGTGAACTACTTCATCGACTCCGGCATGGAGGAGTACGCGGTGGAGGCGGCCATCACCAAGGTCTACGGCTCCGAGGCGATGTGGCGCACCATCGACGAGGCGCTGCAGATCTCCGGCGGCAACGGCTTCATGCGCGAGTTCCCGTACGAGCGCGCGCTGCGTGATGCGCGCATCAACCGCATCTTCGAAGGCACCAACGACATCCTGCGCCTCTTCATCGCGCTCACTGCGATGAACGAAGTCGGCAGCGAGTTGAAGGAGCTCTCCGCCTCGCTGAAGGGAATCTTCGACAACCCCATCAAGGGCTTCGGCGTGATCTCCGATTACGCGCGGCGCCGCGCCTCGCTCGCCACCACCTACGTGAAGCGCGACAAGGCGTTGTTCACCAAGCTCCACCCTGCCCTCGTGAAGGAGCAGGCGATCTTCCAGGACCTCACGCGAGATCTCGCGACCTCGGTCGATCGCATTCTGCGGAAGCACGGCAAGAACATCATCGGCAAGCAGTTCGCCAGCCGCCGCCTCGCGGACATGATGATCGACCTCTTCGTGCTGTCCTGCACGATGGCGCGTGTGTCGACGGCGATCACCGAGAAGGGCGCGGCCGCGGTCACCAAGGAGCTCGAGATCCTCCAGGTGCTCACCGACCAGGTGCGCCGACGCGTGCGCTCGAACATGCACCAGATCGACGAGAACGATGACGAGTACATCAAGTCGCTCGCCGATCACGCGCTCGATGCCGAGCGCTACATCTGGGACAACGTGACCTGAGAGACCGACCGGCTTCTTCCCCGGATTAACGGGGGTTTCGGCCGCTTTTGCCGGGGTGTGGGGTTGTGCTACTTGCCGACCCCGAATGAGCACCGCGACCGCCGAGAACCTCACCCCTCCCCCGCCCGCACCGAGATCCGAGAAGGATCTCGTGATCGCGAGCCGGTCCTTCACCGAGGAGAACCGCTCCAAGAGCTGGTTCGTGACGTTCTCGAGCCTCGCCATTCTCGCAGGGCTGACCGCGGGCGCGATGTTCTCTCCGTGGTGGCCGCTGCGCCTGGTGTTCTCGCTGATCGCGGGCCTCACCATCGTGCGCGTGTTCTGCCTGTTCCACGACTTCCAGCACGGAGCGATCCTCCGCCAGTCGAAGCTCGCCGAGTTCATCTACTTCTGCTTCGGCACCAGCATCCTCGTGCCGCCCAGCGTGTGGCGTGAGACGCACAACTATCACCACGCGCACACCGCGAAGATCGTCGGCTCGCACATCGGCAGCTACCCGGTGGTCACCACCGCGATGTGGAAGGACCTCACCCCGGCGCAGCGCTTTGGCTACAAGCTGGTGCGCAGCCCGCTGAACATGTTCCTCGCCGTCTTCACGGTGTTCTCGCTCGGCATGGCGGTGAAGCCGCTGGTGCGCGCGCCCACCAAGCACTGGGCGGGCCTGCTCTCCCTGGTGGTCTGCTACGGCGCTGGCGTGGCTGCGTTCATGATGGGCCGCGGCGATCTGTGGATCTTCGGCTGGCTCATCCCCATGTGGCTCGCCACCATGACGGGCGCGTACCTCTTCTACGCGCAGCACAACTTCCCCGAGGGTCACATCGCGAGCCGCCAGGACTGGACCTTCGCGAAGGCCGCCACCGATTCGTCGAGCTACATGGTGATGGGCCCGGTGATGAACTGGTTCACCGCGAACATCGGCTTCCACCACGTGCACCACCTGAACGCCGCCATTCCGTTCTACCGGCTGCCCGAGGCGATGCAGGCCATCCCCGAGCTGCACAACCCGGGGAAGACCTCGCTCTCGCCCAAGGACATCGCGGCGTGCTTCGCGCTCAAGGTCTGGGACCCTGACAAGAACGCGATGACGGATTACCCGTCAGCATGACTTTGTCCTTCCGTCCTCAGGGCACTCCGTGAGCGACTGGAAATCACATCAAGGCTGGGGCCCCGACTTCGACGAAGCGATGGTGCCCTATGCCGCGAAGGGCCTCGAGCC
The DNA here is from genome assembly GCA_966211295.1 of uncultured Myxococcales bacterium. Taxonomy (GTDB): domain Bacteria; phylum Myxococcota; class Myxococcia; order Myxococcales; family Myxococcaceae; genus Archangium_A. Next base: position 9,486 of record CBIHPJ010000245.1, read on the forward strand.
CGCGCGCGTCATCCTCGTGTACCGCAAGCAGCTGCGCGTGCTCTCGCACCGCGGCGAGCACTGGGCGCGCACCGGAGGACGGTTGCTCCACAAGGCGCACGATGCTGGTGAGCTGCCCGCGGTCGGTGACTGGGTGGCCGCGCGAATCCCCGAAGCGGGAGAGGCGCTGGTGCAGGCGGTGCTCCCGAGGCGCACTGCGTTCATCCGCAAGGAAGCTGGAGAGAACGCCACTCCGCAGGTGCTCGCGACCAACCTCGACACCGTGCTCGTCGTGATGGGCCTCGATCGCGACTTCAATCTCCGCCGGCTGGAGCGCTTCATGACGCTCGCCTGGGAGAGCAAGGCCACTCCCGTCGTGGTGCTCAACAAGAGCGACCTCGCGGAAGATCTCGATACCGATCTCGAAGTGGTGAAGGACATCACGCGCGGCGCGGCGATCTTCACGGTGAGCGCGTTGAACAACGAAGGGCTCGATCCGCTGCGTGCCTTCGTCGGTCCGGGAAAGACGGTCGCGCTCTTAGGATCTTCCGGAGTCGGCAAGTCGACGCTCGTGAACCGCCTGGTGGGCGCAGAGGTGATGGTCACCGGCGAGCTGAAGGACGACGGCCGCGGCAAGCACACCACCACCAAGCGTGAGCTCCTCGTGCTCCCCGGTGGCGGCGCGATCATCGATACTCCGGGACTTCGTGAAGTGCAGATGTGGGCTGCCGAGGGCGGCCTCGCGAAGACCTTCGATGACATCGAGGCGCTCGCGAAGAACTGCAAGTTCGGCGACTGCAAGCATCTGGCGGAGCCGGGCTGTGCGGTGAAGGCCGCGCTCGAAGATGGAACGCTCGAAGAGGTTCGCTTCGAGAGCTGGTTGGAATTGCAGCGCGAGATTCAGTGGCTCCAGAAGCCCGGTGATACGCGAGGGCGGCCAGAGTCGAAGCGGCGCGCTCGTTTGGGTCACGGGAAGCGCTGACAGCCCCTCTCCCTGACCCTCTCCCCGCGCCGCAGGGAGAGGGAAATACGGGTGCAGGATTTGCGCGTTTTCCGAGCGAAATCCGTGGGCGCAAAGCTGGCACCGCGTTCGCACCCAGATCTGGGGTGCGCCGCTCGCTGCAGCCCTTCGACATCACACTTCGTCACCACAAGACGTACCAACGCACGCGGAAGCTCGTCCTCGGCTTCTCGCTGCTGCTGACCTTCGGGCTCCCGCTCTGGCACCTGCACGCTCTGGAAGTGGAGGCGAAGACGCCTCCTTTCCTCGGCGCGCCGACTTCGGTGTGGGTCGGCTTTTTCGAGCTCGTCGATCCGCTCGAGGGTTTCGCCACCGGGTTGATGCGCGGCTCGAGCTGGAACCTGGTGTGGACACTCCTCCCCGGCGTGGTGCTCGTCGCGTTTCTGGGGCGCTTTTTTTGCGGCTGGGCCTGCCCGTACCTTCCCGTGCTCGCGGCGTCGAATGCAGCGCGTTGGTTGCTCTCTCGGCTCGGCATTCCGACCGCTGACGTGAAGCTGCCGAGGGTGACTTCGCGCGTGGTGCTGGTGGGCGTGCTGCTCGTCGGGAGCGTGCTCGGAGTGCAGCTCGTGCCGATCCTCTACCCGCCCGCGGTGATCGGCCGCGAAGCGTTCCGCGCGGTGTTCTACGGCTCACTCGGAGCCGGCTCGCTGCTGGTGCTCGCCGCCTTTCTCTTCGACACCTTCGTCTCTCGCGCGGGCTTCTGCCGCTCGCTGTGTCCGGGCGGAGCGATGTTCTCCACCATCGCCACGGTGTCTCCGATCGTGGTGCACAACGAACGATCGAAGTGCACCGACTGCACGGTTTGCGACGTGGTCTGCAACCTCGGCCAGTCGCCGATGAAGAACAAGCTCGACTCGGGGTGCGAGCGCTGCGGCAAGTGCA
>CBIHPJ010000246.1:0-11348 GCA_966211295.1 uncultured Myxococcales bacterium
CTCCAGACTCCGCGCGAGGCTCTCGCGGGTCGCGCGAGGACGTCGCGACACCTCCGGAGCGAGAGACGCGACGGGGCACCCCGCGCCAGCGGCGTCGCGGTGCTCCGGGCTGAGGTACGCGCGGACGGCAGTCTCGAGCTCGAGCGTCTGCCCGAGCTTCTCGTGGAGTGTCACGAGCGAGCGGAGCACCGCTTGCTGGACGAGGGCCTCCTTCGACTTGAAGTGCGTGTAGAAGGTCCCGACGGTCAAGTCGGCCTCCGTCATGATCGTCGCGAGGCCAACGGCCGCGACGCCCTGCTCTCGAAAGAGGCGCGCTGCCACCTCGATGATCCGCTCACGGGTCTCGTCGTTGTGCTCCGGGCCATATCGCATGGGTCACCTGTTCTCATGGAAGAGCGAAATCGTCGCGAATCAGTTGCGCGCGCTTGATGGCATTATAACCATACTGCCATCGACGAACCACTCATCAGGAGCCAGCCATGATCACTCAGTATCGGGACGCCCCTACCCGCACCATTGACGCAGGCGGGGTCACCTACGCCTATCGGGAGCTCGGGCCTGACACCGGGATCCCGGTCGTCTTCTTCGTCCACCTCGCCGCCACGCGCGACAACTGGGACCCGCGCATCATCGACGCGATCGCCGCGCATCGTCGTGTGATCGCTTTCGACCAGCCCGGCGTGGGAGCCTCCACCGGCAAGGTGCCCGACAGCATCGGCGCGATGGCTGACGCCGCGTACACCTTCGTGAGCGCGCTCGGTCTGCCCCAGATCGACGTGTTTTCGTTCTCGATGGGCGGGATGATCGCCCAGGATCTCATCGAGAAGCACCCCTCACTCGTTCGCAAGCTCGTCCTGACCGGTACCGGCCCGCGCGGCGGCAAAGACATCGACAAGGTCGCAGGCGTCACCTACTGGGACATGCTCCGGGCAACCCTCGCGGGGGCGGACCCGAAAGAGTTCCTCTTCTTCAACCGGAACGTCGCCGGCAAGGCCGCAGGCAAGGCATTCATCCGCCGCCTCAGCGAAAGAGAGCGCGATCGCGACAAGGCGATCACCGTCAGGGCCCTCCAGACCCAGCTGAAGGCGATCAAGAAGTGGGGCCGCGCCAACCCCGCTGACCTGTCGAAGCTCAAACAGCCGACGCTCATCGCCAACGGCGACAACGACCGCATGGTTCCCTCGGTGTTGTCCGAGGACCTGCACCGCCGCATCAAGGGCAGCACGCTCGTCATCTACCCGGACTCGGGTCACGGCGGCATCTTCCAGTTCCACGAGCAGTTCGCGCCCATCGCCGCGAACTTCCTTCGCGACTGAGAAGCAACCAACCGGAGGCACCATGCAGACCGACTTGACGTTTGAGAGCAAGCCGTTCGCGAGCACCATCCTGCTCTGGACGCGCGCCGACAAGCCGCGGCAGCAGAGCCTGGACTACTGGAAGGGCCCGCACTCCGGGATCATCACTGCGTCGCCCGGTCAGGATGAGTACCGCCAGCTTCACCTCGCAGAACGCAGCCCCGGCTTGTGGCCCGCCACCCGAGGCATCGAAACCGAGATCCCGGTGGACCGAAGAGTGGATGGAGTCGCCGAGGTCACTTTCCAGACGATCCTCGCTCCGCTCGGCGGTCGCAAGCAGACCGCGATGGCCTTCGCCGACGAAGTGAACGTCTTTCGCCGCACGCTGCTCTACGCCGGCCCGCCGAGGTCGACCCGGTGGTACCAGGTCGGCGCAGGGGGCATGCGGACCGGCTCCCGTGCCTTCCTCCTCCTTCGCCGGCGCGAGGGCGTGTCGACGAGGCAGTTCCGCCGATTCCTCGAAACGGAGTTCGTGCCAGCGGTCGCCGCCTCCGCAGCCCTCACTGAGCTGCGGACCCAGGTCTTCATGCCCTGGCTCCGGCAACTCTGGGACACGCCAAACGTCGCGCACGACAACCCGGCCGATCAGCGTTTCCACGCCTCAGTCGTTCTCGGCTTTGCCGACCAGCGCAGGCTGCTCGAATTTTTCGCCGGCCCCACGCCGAACGAGCTCGGGCAGCGACTGCCAGATTTCGTCTCGGCCGTGCACGGCCACGAGCTGGCCGCCGCCCTCACCTACAAGCGCGACGGTGTGGTCCTGCCGCGCTACGAGCAACAGACCGCGTCTTCCATGGATGAGCTGCAACCATGAAGGCACTCGTCCTCACGCGTTACGGCGGATCGGATCAGCTCGTGTTCGCCGACATCACGAGGCCCGAGCCCAGGGCAAACGAAGTGCTCGTTCGTGTCCACGCGGTCGGATTGAACCCGATCGACAACATGATCTCGAAGGGGACGTTCAAACCCATCCTGAAGTTCGACTTGCCCGCGACCATGGGCAGCGACCTCGCCGGTGTCGTGGTCGAAGTGGGTAGCGCCGTCACCCGCTTCAAGCCGGGGGACGAGGTGTTCGCCAGCATCTTCGATCTCGGTACGGGCGCTCTGGCGGAGTTCGCCGTCGTGCCGGAAAGCGCGGCGGCCCTCAAGCCTTCGAACCTGGATTTCGTCGCGGCTGCCTCGGTCCCGATGGTCGGACTCACCTCATGGCAGGCGCTCAAGGAGCGCGCGGCAGTTCAGCCCGGCCAGCGGGTCTTCATCCCCGCCGGCTCGGGCGGCATCGGCACGTTCGCCATCCAACTCGCGAAGCACTTCGGGGCCGCCGTCGCCACCACCACCAGCACCGGGAACGTAGACCTCGTGAAGCGCCTCGGAGCCGACGAGATCGTCGACTACAAGAAGCAGAACTTCCAACACGTGCTTCGAGACATCGATGTCGTCGTCGGCACGCTGCGAGGCGAGGAGCTCGAGAAGGCCGTTGGCATTCTGGGGCGCAACGGCAAGATCGTGTCACTCGTCGGCCCGTTCGACGCCGCGTTCGGACGCAGGCGCGGCATGAACGGCTTCTTCGTGTTCCTCTTTTGGTTGATGAGCTTCGGCATCAATCGGTTGGCCAGGAGGCATCACGCCACCTATTCCTCGCTGTTCGTGCATCCCAGCGGCAGCCAGCTCTCAGAGATCGGCGCGCTGCTCGGCGCGGGAACGCTCAGACCAGTCGTGGACCAGGTCTTTCCCTTCGAGCGGGCCAAGGAGGCCCTCGTCTATCTCGAGACGGGCCGGGCCAGGGGGAAGGTCGTCGTTCAGATTCCCCAGCCGACAGCTTGAGCTTCCGATCAGAATCACCGCGCTGGACGCTTGAGGCCGAGCTTCGACATGCGATGCACGATCGTGCGTCGCGGCATTCCGAGTCGCAGCGCGGCTGCTGAGACATTCCACCGTGTGCGCGCGAGCGTCTCCAACAACACCTCGCGCTCCGCTGACTCCATCGCTCCACGGAAGTCTTCAGCCGGAGCTTCAGTCGACATGCGCGCTGGCAGCGCATCACGGCCGATCTCATCGCGCACCGCCGCCCTCGCCGCGCGCGCCAACACGTTCGCCAATTCGCGCACGTTCCCCGGCCATCGCCAGGCCTGGAGCATCGCGTGCGCCTCTTCACTGAGCGTCAACCGCGGACGCCCCACGGCCACCCGCGCGCGCGAAACGAACGCCTCCGCGAGCGGAATGACGTCATCAGGCCGTGCACTCAGCGGCGGAACTTCGATCACGTGCAGAAAGTGATTCCCCGCGGGAGGCCTGGTCGCCGTGCCGAGCAACCGAGTCTTCGTGCGCTGCGCGAGCTCACGGAGCGCCGTCACCTCGAGTCGATCGACATCGCGCGCGAGCACCCAGTCACCCGGTCGCGCGATCGCCCTCGACAAGCCGGGAGCATCGAGCGCCGAAACCACCGAGAGCCGCCGCCCCGCCACGCGGGCCAATCCCTCGAGCAAGGTGCGCCGTCCCGAGCCCGGAGGCCCCACCACGCACACCGCGCCCTCATCCGAGGTCAGCGACTCGAGCAACCCCGCGAGCCGCACCATCGAGGCGTTCACGTAGACGGGCTCCGCGCGCTCGGCGGCCTCGCCCATCAGCGAGTCCCAGCACGCGCCGAGCAGCGCCTCCGCCTCGAGACCATCTTCCGGAGAACGCGCGACCGCGACCGCGGCACGAGGCCCCGCGACTCCGGGCAAGCGAGAGAACAACGTGCTCAACGCCTCGGGAGGAACTTCCGGCAACACCACCGCCAACACTTCACTCGTGAGCTCACCGAAGCACGCAGTGCCACCCGTGCGTTGCACCTCGTCGACCACGCGCCGCACCAGCGCTTGCCGCGCCGCCACGTTGATGCCGGGAGAAGACACGAGCGCCAGCCCCAGAGGCCGCGTGATGCCCGCACGCCGCACCTCTTCCTCCAGCCGCGCGGTGAGCTCTTCGCCGCTCGTCATGCGGAGTCGCGGCACGCCACCAGGAGGCACCATGGTGAACAGCAACCGCGCATCACCGACGCGCAGCTCGTCGCCTGAGTGAACGACGCTCTGCCCGCTCGCCGGCACGTCGTTGATCAGCACATCACCCGCGCCGCGCAGCGGCTCGACCACCACACCTTCATCACGAGGGAGCAGCGACAGGTGCCGATCCGCCAACCCCGCGTCGATGATCTCGAGCGCGCTGCCCTTCGCCTGACCGACGACGGCGCTCCGCCCTCCGTGGAGCTCGACGGACCAGGTACGCGCGGGAGTTCCAATCACCACCGTCCAGCGGTTCATCATTTCTTGAAGAGGTCGGCCTTGAGCACGACCGAGCCACCGGGGGGAACTTTGACCGAGACCTTCTTCGTGACGCCGAGTTGATCGTTCTTCAGCACGAACGTCGCAGTCCCCGACGGAACTTCGATCGCCGGCAGCGGAGTCGTGCCGAGATTCTTCCCGCCGTAACTGACCTGCGCCCATGGATTCACGCGCACCGTCACCTTGCCCATCTTCGGCGGCCGGCGAATCGGCGGACGCGGCGGCTTCGGAGGCGCACGCACCACCTCGGCGGCTCCTGCATCGACCCCTTCGTCGACTGGTGGCTGCTCGAACTCGATCTCAGCAGGGATCACGACCTCGGCCCCTTGCTGTTGATCGACAGGAGGCTGGGGCACGCGCGGCGCCTCGACGATCACCTGCGGCGCTCGAGGCCACAGCGAGAGCAACAAGATGAAGCCCAGCAGCAGCGCGGTGCCACTCCCGATCGCGATCGGAGCCCACAGCGTCTGAGGCCGCTCGAGCACCGGCATCGGATCGGAACGGATCGGCTGCAGCGAAGGCATCGACAGCGGCTGAGTGCCCGGCCTCTTCACCGGCAACACACCCGTGGTGCCCAGCAACCCGTCGTCGATCACCACGCCTGCGTTCGCGTCCATCGCGGTGCTCCCGAAGAGCGCCTCGAGGAAACCCACCACGTCACCCGGCACCACCGTCTGCGCGCTGGTCACGATCCACGCTTCGAGCGCCTCGCTCATCGCGGCGGCGGTGTTGTACCGCCCCTCCACCGAGGGCGAGAGCGCACGCGCGAGGATGTCGTTGAGGCCCTTCGGCAGCGAAGGATTCGCCACGTACGGCGCGCGCGGGCCCTGCGCCTCTTCGAGCGTCTTCGGCGTGTTGGGCGGCTGCTCGAGCGTGAGGGCTTCGTAGAGCACCACGCCCATCGCGTAGACGTCGGAGCGGCGATCGACCTCCGCACCCGCCACCGTCAACTCGGGCGGCATGTACGAGAGCTTTCCCTTCGGCCGCCCCACGCGCGCGACCGCGCCCGTCATCGCCTTCGCGATGCCGAAGTCGACCAGCTTCACCGCGCCCGAAAACGCGACGAGCAGGTTCTCGGGGCTCACGTCACGGTGAAGAATTCCCAGCGAGCGGCCGCGGCCATCGGTGAGCTCATGCGCGAAGTGCAAGCCCTGCAGCGCTTGCGACGCGAGCCGCGCCGCGATGCGCGGGGGCACCTTGAGGCCCTGCTGCTTCGCCGCCGCGATGATGTCGCGCAGCGATCGGCCGTGCACGTACTCCATCGCGATGAACCAGGCGTTGCCCTCGTTCTCGAGCCCGAAGACCTGCGCGATGTGCGGGTGCTGCAGCTGCGCCGCGAGCCGCGCCTCATTCAGGAAGAGATCGATGAAGTTCTGATCGCTCGCGAGGTGCCGGAGGATCCGCTTGATCACCACCGTCTTGGTGAAGCCCGCCGGACCTTCCTGCCGCGCGAGGAAGACCTCGCCCATGCCTCCGGTGGCGAGCAGCTTGAGTAGGCGATAGCGACCGAGACTCTCCGACATCGACCAGTGGCACCCTACCCCATCACCTCCACATCAACGCCGTCTGAGAAGGCAGCGGCCCGCTTCGTGCTCGGCCTCCACCGGTCACGGAGATCGAGGGGGGCGCGGTGCGAATCTTTGCGGGTGTGGTGGCGGGCGTACGAAGGTCTTGCCGATATCTCCTGGCCGCGGTGGCGATCGCCGCATGCACGGGAGGCCCGTCACCGAACGGGAGCGGAAACAGCACCACCGGCACTGCCGGCACCGTCGCCCCGTGCGTGACCGAGGACGGCGCGTTCGCGGAAGCAGGTACCGTCTGCCGCCCCGCCGCAGGCCCCTGCGATCTCGCCGAAGTGTGCACGGGCTTCGCCGCCGACTGCCCTCCCGATCGCTTCCGCCCCAGCGACACCATGTGCCGCGCCCGCGCTGGCGCGTGCGACGTGGCCGAGACCTGCAGTGGGAGCACTCCTCAATGCCCGGCTGATGGATTCGCCCTGGCGAGCTTCGTGTGCCGGCCTTCTTCCGGGGCGTGCGATCTCGAAGAGACCTGCACGGGCAAGGCGCCCACGTGCCCCGTCGATCGCTTCCTTCCTCCCGAGACCGTGTGCCGGCATCCACAAGGGCCGTGCGACGTGGCGGAGTCGTGCACGGGGAGCGCCCCCACCTGCCCTCCTGACGTTCTGCTCGCCTCCAGCGAAGTCTGCCGCACAGCCGACGGGCCCTGCGACGCCGAAGAGCGCTGCACCGGGAGCAGCGCGAGCTGCCCCGCAGACGGCTACCGGTCCGAAGGCGAAGTCTGTCGATCGGCTGCGGGCCTCTGCGACGCTGCCGAGTCGTGCACCGGGACCTCGACCTCGTGTCCCGGCGACACCTTCAGCCCCGCGGGCGCGGCCTGCGCGCAGAATGGGGGCAACGCGTGCGACGGCCGGGGCGCGTGCGTGCAATGCGCGAACTACTGCCAGAAGCAGGTGAGCTGCCCGGGCACGACCACCACCAGCATCAGCGGCACGGTCTTCATGCCCAACGGCGTCGATCCGCTCCCGAACACGCTGGTCTACGTGCCGAACGCCGCGCTGCTGCCGCTGCCCTCGGGCGTCTCGACCTGCGAGCCGTGCAGCAACCTCGTCAGCGGTTCGCCCCTGGTGAGCGCCATCACCGATGCCGCGGGCCACTTCACGATCACCAACATGCCCACGGGCATGGACATCCCGCTCGTGATCCAGAACGGAAAGTGGCGCCGCGAGTTCACGCTCCCCTGGGTGCCCTCGTGCATCAACACGCCGATCCCGAGCTCGGGCCCGGGTCAGCTGCGCATGCCGAAGAACCGCACCGAGGGGAACATTCCGCGCATCGCGGTCGTCACCGGTGGCTTCGCGGCGCTCGAGTGCGTGCTCACGAAGATGGGCCTCGAGACGACGGAGTTCGGCAACGGCTCACCCAGCTTCGACGGTCGCGTGCACTTCTTCCTCGCCGACGGAAATCCCGGCGCGCACCTCGACAGCAACACGCCCACCGAGAGCGCGCTGTGGGCCTCGCAGACGAGCATGAACGCGTACGACCTGATCTTCTTCGGGTGCCAGGGGAGCCGCTTCCGCCGCTCCGCGGTCCTGCAGCAGAAGCTGATCAACTACACGAACACCGGCGGCCGCGTGATCGTGAATCACTACGCGATGGAGTGGATTTACAACGTCGCGCCTTTCTCCGGCACCGCGATGTGGAACGTCGATCAGCCGGTGAACTTCATGAGCGATCCGCAGCCGGCGTTCATCGACGCCACGTATCCGCCTGCGCAGGTGCTCTCGCAGTGGCTCGACGTGGTCGCGCCCTCGAGCACGCCGGGGCAGGTGCGGGTGTCGCATCTGTATACGGACTTCGACGGAGCGATCGCGCCTTCGAAGGTGTGGTTCAGCCTGCATGATTCGCTGCATCCGAACCCGGTGCCGATGCAGTTCACCTTCGACACGCCGGTGGGCTCGCCGCCCGCGCAGCAATGCGGGCGCGTGCTGTTCACCGAGTACCACACCATGGAGAACTTCCCGGGCGACACGCTGTTTCCGAACGCGTGCGACAACGCTCCGCTCAGGCCTGATGAGCGGTTGATGGAGTTCATGGTGTTCGACCAGGGGACTTGCAGGTGAGCGGAAGGTGGGTGAGGTGACTGGCCCTCACCCCGACCCTCTCCCGAAGGGAGAGGGAGTCAGAGGCTGCTTCGCAATTTCCTTGCGGCGTCGAGCACGCTGACCCTTTCGCGATCTTCGCCGAGCCACGCGAACAACTTCCCGAGCCGCTCGAGCTTCACGCGCGCAGGCACCTGAAGATCGCGCTGCTGCCGCACCAGCTCGGGCGGAATTCCGTCAGTCGAGTCGAGCACGTCGATCGCGTGCAGCTCGAAGTTGAAGAGCGCGTCGCGCCGCAGCGAGCGGAACACCGCTTCCACCAGCACCCACGGGGCCGAGGTGGCGAACGTGCCGATGAACGGCACGCGCGTGACCGGCGCCACCGCCATCGGCAACTCGACCAGCGCAGCGTCACCGCGCGAGTACGGGGCGGTCAACGAGGGCCGGTAGGGAGTGCGCGGCGCGAGCAGCACGCGCGGCGAATCGAGGATGGCGCGCGACGGACGCCCCATCGCGGCGAGCGCACCCATCACCGTGCTCTTCGCGAGGTAGTACGGCGTCGCGGGGAAGGTCGACGAGTCGTACTCGTAACCGCGCGCGGCGACCGCCTGAAGCAACGCTGGCGTGAGCGTGTAGCCCGGAGCGCGGAATCCGCGTGTCACCACGCCGAGGTCACGGAGCGCGTCTTCGCACTTGATGAGATCTGCCTCGATCTCGCTCACCGAGCGCCGGGAGATCGCGTAGTCGTGCGAGAAGCTGTGGCTGGCCAGCTCGACGCGATTCGCGGCGGCGGTGCGCAACGCCGAGGGCATGCCCGGGAGCGCGATGTCTTCACCAATCACGAAGAACGTCGCGGGCGCGTGATTGCGCTCGAACAACTCGAGCAAGCGGGGAATCGCCACTCGCGCGACGAGGGAGCGAGCCTTCTCGTCGAGCAGCGTCTCAGGCAGGCCCTGAATACGGCAGTAGTGCGGCAGCGAATCGAGATCGACCGAGAGAGCAGACAGTCGCAGCTGGGTCTCCATCTCTCCGCCCACGCCGATCACTCTCCGCGAACGCGAATCACGTACACCAGCCGGGCCACGTTCTTGAGGACGTTGGGCACCCGCTTGAACAGGTGGATCGAGGGCTGACGCTTCTCTTCCAGCTGAATGGGGATCTCGCGCACGTCGAGGTTCTCGCGCCAGGCGCGCACCACGAACTCTGAAGCGAACACGTCCATGTCGACCACGCAGCGGCGGATGACCGGCATCAGCCGTTCCCGCCTGAACGCCTTGAGGCCATGCGTGTCGGTGCCCTTGAAGCCCAGCGTCACGCGCAGGAGCCCGTTGTGCACGCGCGTCGCGGCCCGGCGAATCAGCGGACGGCGATCGCTCGCGCCCTTCGCGGCCTTCGACCCGATGATCAGGTCGGCCTCACCGCGCAGCAGCGGAGGCACCACCGCGTCGTAGAACTTCAGATCGCAGAGATCGATCTCGTCGCAGACCACCACCTCGCCGCGCGCCATCTCGATGCCAGCTTTGAGCGCGACCCCGTAGTTCGGGCGATCCGAGTGGAACCACTTCAGGCGAGAGTTCGCCTTCGTCATCCGCTCCAGAATTTCCTGCGTGCGATCGCGCGAGCCGTTCTCGGCGAAGATGATCTCGTAGTCCCAGCCCCTCGAATCGAGGCCGGCGGTGAGTTCCTTCGCCGCCTGCTCGACGATGGATTCCTCGTTGTAGACGGGGATGACGATTGACACCTGCGGGCTGGCAGCCATGACCGCCGCGGCTGCTAACACGGACAATGACCAGCGTCATGTTCGTCTAGTAGCCTGCGGCCGCTCGCTCGCTCCCCTCCTAGGAGACGCATGAAGGTCTCGTGTCAGTCCTGTAATTCCGTCCTCAACATCGACGACAAGAAGATTCCGGCGGGAGGCGCACGCATCAAGTGCCCGACTTGCCAGAACGTCTTCCCGGTCAAGCCGCCGCCGCCCACGTCTGCTCCTTCGGGCCTCGTGCCGCTCCCCGGAATCAGCGCCGCGCAGCCGCAGCGCCAGTCGTGGGAGGACGAATCGACGCGCGTGGCCGACATGCCGATTCCCTCGGCAGCGATCCCCGGAGCGACCACCGTCTCAGCCCCTCCCACCAACGTCGGCAGGCCGCCTGTTCGCAGCTCCTCTTCGGCAGCGGTGCCCCTGCCGGGCATCAGCGCCGCGCAGCCGCAGCGCCAGAATTGGGAAGACGAAGCGACGCGCGTGGGTGACGTGCCACTCCCGGGTCCCGCCGCCGCGCGCCCGTCGATCGATCTCGACATGGCGCCCTTGGGTGGCGGCGGTATTCCGCTGCCAGGTGCCGCCGCGTTCAGCGCTCCTACCGCGGTCGCGCCCGCCTACGTCCCTCCGCCACCGCCTGCAATGCCGAAGGCTCCGCCGCGCGCCGCTGCGCCGGCTGGTGCCATTCCGCTCCCTGGTGCGGCGAACGAGGGGGCCACGGCGATCGCTCCGGCCTACGCTCCGCCTCCGCCCCGCAGCTCCAGCTTCGGAAACGCGAGCGCGATTCCGCTCCCGGGCGCCGGGGCTCCGCCTCCTCTCGACGACAGCTTCGCCACCGATGGCGGCGGCATTCCGATCGATGACGGCTTCGGTACGGGCTCGATTCCTCTTCCCGGTGCGGCCGCGGCTCCGCCTCCTCCGCTCCCGAAGAAGAGCGCGGGCATTCCCCTGCCGGGCGCGGCGAGCAGGAGCGCTTCGGCCAGCATTCCGCTCCCTGGAGCGGCGGGCGGTGGCATTCCCCTCGACGATGGCTTCCCCACGCAGGGCGGCGGCATTCCGCTGCCGGGCGGCACGGGTGGCTACGACGATGGGATGACGAACACCAACATCCCGCTGCCTGGCGCTGCGGGTGGTTACGACGCGAGCGCAGGAGGCTACGACGACGGCTCCGTGCCGCTCCCCGGTTCAGGTGGAAACAGCGGCTACGACGACGGCTCCGTGCCCCTTCCCGGTTCAGGTGGAAACGGCGGCTACGACGACGGCTCCGTGCCTCTTCCCGGCAACGGCGGTGGCTACGACGA
>CBIHPJ010000247.1:0-11329 GCA_966211295.1 uncultured Myxococcales bacterium
CTGGCGTGAGCGTGTACGGCGGCTACGACGCGACCAGCAACTGGACGCGCGCGCTGGCCAACACCACCACCATCGCGAGCCCCACCAGCACCGGCGTGTTGGCCCAGAACATCAGCCTCTCGGTCGAGCTTCAGCTCCTCACCATCACTTCGTCGAACGCGAGCGGCACCGACGCGAACGGAGATGGGCGAAGCAGCATCGGCATCCACATCGTGAACAGCTCTTCTGGCGTCACCGTGCGGAACTGCGACGTCACCGCGGGCAACGGCAGCGCGGGTGCGGGCGGTTCGGCGGGAAGCACGGGAACCGCGGGTACCATCGGCGGCGTGGCTGGACTCGGCGGGGTCTCGGTCGCTGGCGCGGCTGGCCCCTCGTCGTGCGGCGCCCCGGGCGGTCGTGGAGGCATCGGGGTGAGCGGCGTGACCATGGGCAACCCGGGCATCGTCGGAACTCAAGCGGCTGGAGGCGGCGCAGCAGGCAATCCCGGCGCAGGTGGCGCGGCGGGCACGTGCGGAGGCACGACGTCGAGCAGCGGTGGCACGGCCCCACCGGTCACCGCGGACGGCAGCATGGGTAACCCCGGTCTGAATGGCGTCGCGTCGAGTGCGCTCGGGTCGATCAGCGGGAGCACCTACCTGCCTGCGAGCGGACTGCAGGGAGGGACAGGCCGTCCTGGCGGCGGAGGCGGAGGTGGAGGATCAGGCGGGGGAAGCGCCAATGGCTCGAGCATCTGGGACGCCTGCTCCTGCACCAACCTCACCAGTGGCGGCGGCGGTGGCGGTGGTGGCGGCGGTTGCGGCGGTAATCCGGGCACGGTCGGCCGCGGCGGTGGCGGCAGCTTCGCCATCCTGCTCGCCACGTCCGCGGCGACGGTCAGCAACACCACGCTGCGCTCCGGCACGGGCGGCAGGGGCGGCAATGGCGGAGCGGGCGGCCAGGGCGGGAGTGGTGGTGACGGAGGCGCAGGCTCCGGCGGTCAGAACCGCAACAGCGACTGCAGCAATCGCAGCGGTGGCACGGGTGCTACCGGCGCGCAGGGCGGGCAGGGTGGCCGCGGCGGTGGCGCGTCAGGCGGAGCCGGTGGGCCGTCGATCGCCATCGGCTATTCCGGCACTGCGCCCACCCTCACCAACAACTCGTTCCCCACGGGCGGCGCGGGAGGCAACGGAGGGACCGGTGGAACGAATGGTCTGCAGAACGCCGCCAGCGGTCCGTCTGGTGCCGTCGCGCAGATTCAGCCGCTCTGAGTGACCCTTTCTCCCTCTCCCTGCGAAGCGGGGAGCGAGCGCGAAGGGGCCGATCTCGAGTTGGCCGATCCATCAGAGCGCGCATCCTCCGGGAGGGGAGCGCGGGGACCTGAGGTTCCGGGTAATGAGCAGCTCTCATGAGTGACAAGCGCCGCGAGAAGTTGCTGCCAGTGCTTCGCTGGCCCACGCGCGAAGAAGCGGCGCAAGCCCGATGGTTTCAGCCGATTCGACTCGGTCCGATCGACGCCATCACGCTCACCTGGGTTCCCGCGATGGTGCCGTGGCGCTCCAACGAGGCCGGCGAGGTCACTCCGGAAGTGATCGCCTGGTACGAGCGCTTCGCGCGCGGCCGCCCCGGCGTGTTGGTGGTCGAAGCCACGGGCATTCGCGACGTGCCCTCGGGTCCGCTGTTGCGCGCGGGAGATGATCGGTTCGTCGACGGACTCTCTCGGCTGGTCGACGCGGTGAAGAAGGCGAGCGGCGGAGAGACGAAGCTCTTCATTCAGCTGATCGACTTCCTCGCGATCAAACGTCGGCCGGTGCGCGGTGCGTTCATCTCGCGCTTCTTGAAGCTCACTCCCGAGCTGCGTGCGCTCAAGCCAGGGGCCAATGAGACCGAGCTGCGCGCGCATCTGGAGACCCTCGATGACGACGCGCTCGCGAAGGTGCTCCATCCGCGTGAGCTCGAGGCGCTGAAGTTCGGGCTGCGTGAGCGCGTGACCGACACGCACTTGCCGCACATCGCTGCGCTTCCCCAGGTGCTGCCGCAGTTGTTCGCTTCAGCGGCGGCGAGGTGTGCGCGCGCGGGCTTCGACGGAGTGGAGCTGCACTTCGCTCACGCGTACACGATGGCCTCGTTTCTCTCGGCGCTGAACACCCGCACCGATGGGTACGGAGGCGAGCGGCAGAATCGAGTGCGCCTACCGCTCGAAGTGTTCGCCGCCACGCGCGCGGCGGTGCCGAAGTCTTTCGCGGTGGGTTGCCGCTTCCTCGCGGATGAGATCATCGACGGCGGCAATCGCGCTGACGACGCGGCCTTCTTCGGCGTGGAGTTCGCGCGCGCGGGGATGGATTTCCTCTCGCTCTCCCGCGGCGGAAAGTTCGAAGATGCGAAGCAGCCGAAGGTCGGCGCCGCGGCGTATCCGTACACCGGGTCTTCAGGTCACGAGTGCATGCCGACCACCAAGCTCGCGGATCCGTGGGGGCGCAACGTGGAGGCGGTGGCGAAGGTGAAGCGCGCGGTGAATGAGGCGGGCTTCAAGACTCCGATCGTCGTGTGCGGAGGGATCGGCACGCTCGAGCAGGCCGAGGAGATCCTCGCTCGCGGTGATGCAGATGCGGTGGCGAGTGCTCGGCAGTCGCTCGCGGATCCCGACTGGATGCTCAAGCTGCGGATGGGGCGGGGTGACGAGATCAGGCGGTGCTTGTTCACGAACTACTGCGAGGGACTGGATCAGTCTCACGAGGTCGTGACGTGTCAGTTGTGGGATCGACTGAGCGGGCTTCCCGATGATGCGACCGTGATGCGCAGCGGCAAGCGGCGATTGTTGGCTCCGGCGTGGGAGTGACGTTTCTTTTATCCCCTCACCCCGAGAAATGAATCGAGCCGCGCCCTCGAGGTGAGGAGCGCGGCTCGTGGTGCTTCGAGAGCTGAGCGATTGATTACTGCGCGGCGCCCTTGAGCAGGTCCGCGAGCTTGAACGACGCGATCTGCGCGAGGTTGAACTTGTCGCCCTGCGCCGCCGGCGAGGTGTCGCCCGTGCGCGAGCTCATGAAGCCCTTCACCACGTCAAGCAGACCGCCGCTGTTGCCAGCCGCGCTGCCCAGACCGATCGCCGCGCCGAGGCCGGTCTTGCTGAGGAGCGAGCCCGCCTTGCCCAGGAGACCGCCGCCGAGGCTGCCGACGAGGCCGCTCACCACGCCGCCGAGTCCCTTGCCGTTGAGCACGCCATCCGCGATCGCGGTGATCTTCGCGGCGCCCGCCACGAAGGGCCCGATGCCCGGAATGAAGGAAGCGATCGTGCCGAGCGGCCCGTTGAGGACCTTGCTGGCAAAGCCGACAGCCTTCTTCGCGATGTTACCGACGGCCTTGAACGCGTTGCCGATGCCTTTTGCGATGCCGCCCATGGTGTGCTCCCGGTGTTTGAAACTGGTGGAAAGTGAGGAATTATCGCCAGCCGAGAAGGCCAAGTTGCGCCGGCTCTGCAGAAAGAAACCTGAGTTGTTTCAGCTCTTTCGAGGGAAACGAGCCTTCTTGATCGTGTCTTCGAGGTCCGGATCAGACTTCGCCGTGATCTGCTCGCCGCCGGTGTTGGGCAGCGCGACCGACTGCTTCTTCGCCTGATCAAAGCCGCTGGGCGACTGGCCCACCTTGATCGCCTCGACCGTGGCCTTCACGTTCGCCTCGAGCTGCTCCTGCGTCGGCGCGGTCACGCCCAGCTCCGACTTCAGCTTGTCGTCGGGCACCACGAGAAACGCGGGCTCGGCGCCGGGGTTGTTCATCCAGTAGCCCACCTGGTTCACGAACTCTTCGAGCGGCATCTCGAGCTCGGCCGCGATCTTCGCCACGTTCGGATCAGAGAGGATCTTCGCCCTCAGCTCGGCGGAGATCGGCGGCGGCGCATCCATGTTCTCAACGGGGCTGTCGCTCATGGGCGCGGAGTATCGCGAGATCGTGACACCTCTGTCGACCATCTCCTCTTGGATTCCAACCGTGCGCTAAGGAGGTCTCATGTTCGGAGCTCTGCTCGCGCTGTCGTTGTCCGCCTCGCCCGAGGTCGCCGTGTTGAGCTCGAAGGGCGACGTCGCGGAGCTGCGCTTCCAATCAATCGACGCGAAGGAGCTGAGCGCGCCCGCCGCGAGCTTCACGCATGCCGAAGGAAGCGCAGTGCTCGGCTCGTTGATCCCCCGCACGCGCGTGGTGGTCGCCTCGGCCACGATGAAGAGCAGTAGCGATCTCTCCTTCGCGAACTCCCTGATCAGGCTCGAGGCCGGCAAGTCACCGCGCGTGCTCGCAGAAGGTCTCGCGTACGGCTCGCGTCCGCTCGTCACCGCGGAGGGCAGGGTGTTCGTCTCACGCGGCGTCGCAGGCCTGGAACCGAGCGATGCGCACGATTCACTCCGCGTTGATCAGCTCAGCGTGGAAGAGATCGATGCGAACACCGCCGCACGCCGGCTCGTCTATTCCACGCGCGGCTACGTCACCTTCCTCGCCGGAGTCTTCGGGCGCGAGCTGGTGATCTACGAGGTCGCTCCCGTGGGCGCGCGTTTGCTCGCGGTGCACCTGGACACCCTGGCGGTGCGCGAGGTGCTCCCCTCGATGATGGCGCTCGCGCACGACTTCGTGATCGATGCGCCGCGCAATCGCGTGCTCTTCACGCAGGGCGAGCCGTTCGGTGATCGTTGGTTCGTCGAGCAGGTCGATCTGCGCACCGGAGCTCGCAAGCGCCTCGCTGATGGCCCCGAGGTCACCCTGCTGCCCGCGGTGCTCGCCGATGGACGCGTGCTGATCAGCCATGGACCGGGTGAAGGTCTCTTCGCGCTCGACGGCACGCGCGTGGTCGCTCCGCATGGGGCCGGCTTTGAGCGCGTGGTGCACGGGCTCTTCGTTCACGAATTGCCGAGCGACTTCCCCTCGATCTTCACGTCGAAGGGCGCGCTGATCACTGCGAAGGATTCGCGGCTCGACGTGGCGGGGGTGACGCCATGATGATCACGCTGATCACCGCGCTGACTCTCGGCCAGTTCTGCCCGAGCTACACGCTCTCGAGCCTCAACAACAACGCCAACTGCGGAGTGGAAGCGGCCAACGGCACCAATCCCAGCGTCACCCAGTGGCAGGGCATCTTTCAGCTCGTCGCGCAGGGACCTTCGGTCTGGGGAACCTCGGGCCCCAGCGTGCCGGACATCGGCCAGGGCTGCGGCAAACCGATGCCGACGGTGCAGGTGCCCGCGAAGTTTCCCTGCGAGCTCTTGAAGGCGATCGCGATGCAGGAGAGCGGCTGGCGGCAGTTCTGCGTGCCCACCACTCCCGCTGATCAGGTCGGCGGAGCGTCGCGCACCATCATCTCGTTCGACTGCGGTTACGGCATCGGCCAGGTGACGAGCGGCATGCACACCGGCGAAGCACCCAACTTCGATCGCGCGCGCGTGGCGAATGATCCGACCTACAACCTCGCGACCGGCACGCGGATCCTCGGGGACAAGTGGCGCGCCACTCGCTGCGTGGGCGACAACCAGCCCTCGATCATCGAGCACTGGTACAGCGCGACGTGGGCGTACAACGGGCTCTCGTACTCGAACAATCCGAACAACCCGAACTTCAGCACCACGCGCGGTGTGTACAACCCGAGCGCGGGCGGCGCGGCGCCGTACCAGGAGAAGGTGCTCGGCTGGATGCAGTACCCCACGGGCGGCCGTTGGACTTCGGTCGGCGTGGCGTACCCGCGGCTCGCAGACATCGGCACCACCGGCAGCCCCAACACGTTGCCTGATCCGACCTGCGGCACTCCGACCAGCTGCGCGACCACTCGCATGACGCACGTCTCGTCGTGCTTCCAGATGGACGCAGGCTCGGGCGGGGGAACTGGCGGTGGCGCAGGTGGCGGCGCTGGCGGCGGTGCTGGTGGAGGCGGGGGCTCGATGCCTCCGGACTCCGGCACTGGAGGCGGCGGCGGCTCGATGGACGCGGGTGTCGATGGCGGAGTGGACGGAGGCGATCCCGCTCCCGTGCTCGTCAGCAGCGTGCCGCTCACGCTCGGGCGAGCGTCGGGTTGCGGCTGCGACTCCACTCCGTCGCTTTTTGCCCTGATCAGCCTGGCTGCGTTCCTCCGCCGCCGACCGTCTTGACGCGCTCGCTCAAGACTGCCCTCCGGCTTCGCGGTCGGTCGCCGCTCGCTTCTGAAATACCCCTTGGAGGGGTCGCGCATCGCGCCTAGGGTCCGCGCGCTTTTCCCCTCCGGAGTCATTTCATGCGCCTGCGTCTCTTGCTCGTCTCGACGGCTCTCGTCGCGACCACTTCTTTCGCCGAAGAGGCGGCCGTCAACTTCCACCTCGATCCGATGGTCGGCTTCGGACTCGACAACGTCCGCCTCGTCACGGGCGCGGCGCTGAAGATCGACACCACGCTCCTCAAGTTCCTCGGCCCGGTCGCTCCGCAGATCGAGTTCTACGGCGCGTCAGCAGCGAACAACACGTACCTGGAGAGGGGCTCCGTGTTCGGCGGCGGCCTCGGCGTGAAGGTTCGCCTCTTCAACGACGAGAAGGGCTACCTGATCAATCCGGGCACCAAGCGCACCGGCAACATCTGGGGCAACCTCTGGATCGACGGGCACGTCACGCTCAACTCGGGCGGCTTCGGCGTGGGCTTCGACACCGCGGTCGGCGTGAACCTCTCGCTGATCGAAGGCCTCTCGATCGGCCCGTTCGCGAAGTTCATGTTCCTCGGCGCGCGCTCGGGTGAGCTGAACGCGCACTCCATTCTGCTCTTCGGCCTCTCGTTCACCATCGGCGCCCCGCAGACCACTCCGGCCGAGGCTGACTACGACAACGACGGCATCAAGGGCGACGCCGACAAGTGCATCGACGACCCCGAGGACATGGACAAGTTCGAGGACACCGACGGCTGCCCTGAGAAGGACAACGACAAGGACGGCATCGAGGACGACGCCGACATGTGCCGCGACCAGGCCGAGGACAAGGACGGCATCCTCGACGAGGACGGCTGCCCCGAGGCTGACGCCGACAACGACACCGTGCTCGACGAGAAGGACAAGTGCCCGCTCGCGAAGGGCTCGGTCGCGAACAACGGCTGCCCCGACAACGACAAGGACGGCGACACCGTGCTCGATCGCGTCGACGCCTGCCCCGACAAGAAGGGCTCAGTCGAGAACAAGGGCTGCCCCGACACCGACACCGACGAGGACGGCACGGTCGATCGCCTGGACGCCTGCAAGGACCAGAAGGGCCCCGCCTACAACAAGGGCTGCCCGTTCCCCGACACCGACAAGGACGGCCTCAGCGACGACATCGATAACTGCGTCAACGAGGCGGGCCCGCTCGAGAACCGCGGCTGCCCCGTGGCCGTGAAGCAGCTGATCGAGATCACCACCGAGAAGATCGTGCTGAAGGACAAGGTCTATTTCGACACGGACAAGGCCACCATCCAGGCGCGCTCGAACAAGATGCTCGATCAGATCGCCTCCATTCTCTCCTCGCACGCGGAGATCAAAGAGGTGCAGGTCGAGGGTCACACTGACAACACCGGCGACGCCGCGCGCAACCGCCAGCTCTCGCAGGATCGCGCGAAGGCCGTCGTCGATTACCTCGTGAAGAAGGGCGTCGAGGCCAACCGTCTCAAGCCGATGGGCTTCGGGCCCGATCGCCCGGCGGACAGCAACGACACGGCGAAGGGCAAGGAGAACAACCGCCGCGTGGAGTTCAACATCACGGCTCACTGAGGTCCGATCGGACCAGCCAGTAACTGAGTCGTGACGCAGCGCTCCGGTTTGTCACCGGGGCGCTGTTTTCTTTTCTGTCATCCCTAGTACAAGGGGCCCGTTCGGCCGGACTCATCGACCCACTGGAAGCATCCCCACATGACCAACCAGCTCCGTGTTCTCCTCCTGAGCGCCGCCTTCTGCGCGGTGTTCACGGCATGTCCCAATCCTCGCGCGGTCTGCGGCAACTCGAAGGTCGAGACCGGCGAAGTCTGCGACGACGGCAACAACGTCGATGGCGACGGCTGTGAGGCCGACTGTCTGAACACCACCGCGATGGGCGGTGGCGGCGGCTCGATGGGTGGCGGCGGCGGCACGATGGGCGGCGGCGGCGGCACCACGGGTGGCGGCACTGGCGGCGGCACCACGGGTGGCGGCACCGGAGGCGGCACCACGGGTGGCGGCACGGGCGGCGGCACCACGGGCGGCGGCACCGGCGGCGGCACCACGGGCGGCGGCACCGGCGGTGGCGGCATGGTGATGGCCATCTGCGGCAACGGCGTCCCCGAGGGCACCGAAGAGTGCGACGACATGAACGCGACCATGGGCGACGGTTGCGAGAACGACTGCACGCTCACCCCGGCCTGCGGCAACGGCAAGCGTGAAGGCACCGAGGCCTGCGACGACGGCAACCAGGTGGCGGGCGACGGCTGCGAGGCCGACTGCATGTCGTTCACCAACACCGCGACCGTGAAGGGCTGCCTCGGCATCAACCGCCGCGTGGCGACCTTCGGAGAGACCTGCGAGGTCACCTCCGGAGACACCGGCCGCCTCGTCACCGGCATCATCCTCACCGACGGCGTGACCTACGTCGGCGGCCAGGTGCTGATCGATTCGACCGGCGCGATCACCTGCGCCGCCTGTGACTGCAGCGCGACCACTGGCGCCGCGACGGCCACCCAGCTGGTGTGCCCTACCGCGGTCGTCTCACCCGGTCTGATCAACTCGCACGATCACATCAGCTACCAGGCGAGCCCGCAGATGCGCACCACCGAGCGTTACGAGCACCGTCACGACTGGCGCACGGGCAACGGCGGCCACACCACGATCCCCTCGGGCAACAGCAACATCGCCGTGCAGATCCGCTGGGCCGAGCTGCGCCAGGTGATGTCAGGCACCACGTCGATCGTCGGCGCGACGTTCAGCAGCACGGGTAACCCCGGCATGCTCCGCAACCTCGACTCCAACACCTCGGGTCAGCTGGGCATGCTCGCGGGCAGCACCGGCGTCGATTCCGACACCTTCCCGCTCGGCGACACCAGCGGCACGGAGCTCACCTCGGGTTGCGCCTATCCCTCGGTCCCGACCAGCGCGCCCGGCACGCAGGCGTACCTGCCGCACGTCGCCGAAGGCATCGAGCGCAGCGCGAACAACGAGTTCGTCTGCCTCACCCAGACCAACAACGGCATCCTCTCGTCGCGCACCGCGCTGGTGCACGGCGTCGGCGTCACCGCGCGCGACATCGCGCTGATGTCGCTCAACGGCACCTCGCTGGTGTGGTCGCCGCGCTCGAACGTCTCGCTCTACGGCGATACCGCCGCGATTGCGCTCTACAAGAAGCTCGGCGTGAACATCGCGCTGGGCACTGACTGGACGATCTCCGGCTCGATGAACCTGCTGCGCGAGCTGCAGTGCGCCGACGGTCTCAACAGCAACTATTACAACCACGTCCTCACCGACGAAGAGCTCTGGCGCCTGGTGACTCGCGGAGGCGCGGACGCCACTGGCACCGCCGCCAGCATCGGCCGCATCGCCACCGGCCGTCTCGGCGACCTCGCGATCTACAAGCGCAAGCCGGGCACCTTCTTCCGCGCGGTGATCGACGCGCAGCCTCAGGACGTGGTCGCCACCATCCGCGCCGGCAAGGTGCTCTACGGAGATCGTTCGATCGTCTCGGCGTTCGATCCCACCAGCATGTGCGACACCATCAACGTGTGCGGCACCCAGAAGGCGGCGTGCATCCGCGCCGAGTTCCCCGCGCTCACCACCGGCACCAACGCGGCGAACACCTACGCGCTGCTGCAGATGGCCAACAGCACCACGTACCCGCTCTTCTATTGCAACGGCATGACGCCGCAGAACGAGCCTTCGTGCGTGCCTGAGCGCTCGGCGACCTCGCCCAAGGGCAGCAACAGCAAGAACGGCTCGACCATCTACACGGTGGCCAGCACGGACACCGACAAGGACGGCATCGTCGACGCCAGCGACAACTGCGCGATGGTTTTCAACCCGGTGCGCCCGATGGACAACGGCGCGCAGGCTGACGCCGATCTCGACGGCGTGGGTGACGTCTGCGATCCCTGCCCGCTCAACGCGAACACCACCACCTGCACCGCGTTCGACCCCAACGATCGCGACGGCGACACCATCCCGAACGGCACCGACAACTGTCCCAACATTCCGAACATGCTCCAGGAGGACGCCGACGGAGACATGAAGGGTGACGTCTGCGATCCGTGCCCGGCGAACTCGAACCCCGGCAACGCCGCGTGCCCCTCGACCATCTATGCGATCAAGTCGGGCATGGCGCCCGTGGGCCAGCCGGTGGCGCTCTCGAACGCGCTGGTCACGGCGGTCGGCTCCACGGGTTACTTCCTCCAGGTGCACCCCAACGACATGGGGTTCATGGGCGTGGATAACTCCGGCATCTTCGCCTACTCGCCTTCGTCGGGCGTGAGCGTCGGCGATCGGATCAACATCCCCTCCGCCACGCCGTCGAACTTCTTCGGCCAGATTCAGCTGACCGGTTCGCTCGCGAACGATGGCGGCGTGGTCGTCGTCACGCAGGGCAACTCGCTGCCCATGCCTGAGGTGGTGAACGCGGGTGACGTGGCGACCGACGGTGGCCGCGCGGCCACCCTCGAAGGCGTGCTCATTCGCGTCGACAACGCGCTGGTGACCGACATCAACCCGACGCCCGGCCAGGCCGACACGGCGCCCACCAACGAGTTCGTGGTCAACGGCTCGCTGCGGGTGAACGACTACCTCTACCTGGTGACGCCGTTCCCCACGCTGAACCAGACGTATGTCTCGCTCACCGGCGTGCTCGACTTCCGCAACAGCAACACCAAGCTCGAGCCGCGCTCCGCTGCGGACGTGGTGACGGGCCCGCCGACGCTCGCTGCGCTCACTCCGGGGGTCGTCTACGTGCGTGAGGACGCGGGCGTGACGCTGCCCAGCGATCTGACCGCTCGCCTCACCAACGCGGCGCTCACCGATACGCAGATCACCCTCTCTTCGTCGGGTCCCGAGGTCGTGGTCGGCAGCTCGATCACCATTCCGACGGCGAGCTCGTCTGGCGTGGTTCCGCTCCTCGGAGTGACCTCCACCGACGGCGGCACGGTGACCATCACCGCCACGTTGGGCACTGACTCGCGTACCGCGCAGGTGCGCGTGCTCGGCCCGAACGACGTGCCGCGCCTGATCGCCCTCGAGCCGGGCACCGCTGCGATCGCTGCGGGTGGCATTCAGCAGATGACCGTGCGTCTCGACATTCCGGCCGCGGTGCCGACCGACGTGATCATGACGCTGGTGCCCAACACCTTCGGCACGGTGCCGATGGTGGTCACGGTGCCGGCTGATCAG
>CBIHPJ010000248.1:0-11300 GCA_966211295.1 uncultured Myxococcales bacterium
GCCTCGATCTTGTCGGTCGCCATGCCCAGCGTCTCCGCGCCTGCCTGCCGCGCGCCATCGAGCGCCGCGACCAGCTTCGCGTAGTTCGTCTTGTCGTCCGCGGTGAAGAACACGAGCTTGTCGCCCTTCTTCTTCGCCGCCAGCATCCGGCTCAGCTTCTCGACGTACGCCGCCTGATCAGCCACCACGTCGAGGTTGATCTTCACCTCACCCGACTCGGAGACGGTGACCACGAGCTGATCCTGCGGCACGTCCTCCATCTGCTCGACCTTCTCGGAGTCCGGCACCTTCACCTCGATGTCCTTCTCGAGGAGCGGGGTGACGACCATGAAGATGATCAGGAGCACGAGCACCACGTCGACCATTGGCGTGATGTTGATGTCGGAGTTGAGGCCGCCCTGCGGCTTCACCGAGATCTTGCGCTTCTTCTTGCCGCTCACTTCTTCACCTCTTCGACGCCGAGCGCGATCGACTTCGCGCCCGCCTTGCGCGCCAGGTTCATCACGCGCCGCACGTCATCGAACACGAGCGACTGATCGCCCTTGAGCAGGATGCGCTGACCGGGGTTGCTCACCAGCTTCTTCTGCAGCTCGGTCTCAAAGCCCTCGTCATCGAAGCCGTCGCTCTCGATGAAGATCTTCTTGTCCGTGGTGACCGAGACGACGATCGGGTCGGCTGCGCCCTTTTTCTCGTCGTCGACCTTGGTCGCCTTGGGCAGCTGCACGTCTTTGCCGCGCTGAAGCATCGGCGTGATCACCATGAAGATGATCAGGAGCACGAGGCAGACGTCGACCATCGGGGTGACGTTGATCTCGGCCTTGATTCCTTTTGAACCACCTACGCCCATTCCCATGATTCGCTCCTCAGGAAAGCGGTTGGGGGGGCTTACTTCGCGAAGTGCTTGGTGACGACGTCGAGGAACTCGTTGCTCGACTCAGAGAGATCGACCGAGCGCGCATCGACCCAACCCTGGAGGAAGTTGAACGCCATCACGGCGGGGATCGCGACGAGCAGACCGAACGCGGTGGTGATGAGCGCTTCCGAGATACCGCCGGACACGGTGCCGAGACCGCCGGAGCCGGACGCGGCCATCTGCTGGAAGGAGTTCACGATGCCCATCGTGGTGCCGAGCAGACCGATGAAGGGCGCGGTGGAGCCGACGGTGGCGAGCACGCCGAGGCCGCGCTTGAAGCTCTGCACCTCGCGAGCAGCCTGGCGCTCGAGCGCGCGCGCGACGGACTCGATGGCCACGTCCTTGTTGCTCGGCGCGGTGCGGAAGGCGGTGAGGCCCGCGTTGATGGTGCGGCCCAGGTGGCCCACGTTCTTGTTGAGGCCCGCGTTCGCGGCGGCCGAGACGTCACCGCCAGAGAGGATCTTCGCCATCTTCTCGGCGAACTGAACCGACTCCGAACCCGACCGCATGTAGACCACGATGCGCTCGAACATCACGAGCAGACTGGCGAGCGACATGATGCCCATCGTGATGACGACGAGCTTCGCGAAGATCCCCATCGAGGACCAAAGATGACCAAATGAGAAGTCCATGGGCGCAGCTTCCTAGCCGACGGCTCCGAAAGGAGCCAACGTGTTTGATGGGCAGTGTGAGTTGCTGCGAGGTTGCCGAGTCGAGTTGCCTCAGCCACCAGCGTGGTTTGTCGATCTCTGATCGGCGTTACCGATCAGGAATCAACGCGGCATCTGGAACTTGAAGTTGAAGACGTAGTCGATCGCGA
The DNA here is from genome assembly GCA_966211295.1 of uncultured Myxococcales bacterium. GTDB lineage: Bacteria > Myxococcota > Myxococcia > Myxococcales > Myxococcaceae > Archangium_A. Next base: position 1,734 of record CBIHPJ010000248.1, read on the forward strand.
TCGGCTGGCCCTGGAACGTGCCCGGGTTCGCCTTCATGCCGTGCAGCCGCTTGAGCACCGTGTCCGACAAGTGTGGGAGCGGCTTGATCACGCGGCAGTTCTGAATGGTGCCGTCTTTCAGCACCTGGCACTTCACGATCATCATGCCTTCGATGTGCGCCTCGAGCGCCTCGCGGCTGTAGAGGTTGGTGGCGAGCGCGCCCACGTCGACCGTGGGGCGGGTCATGCCTTCGCCGAAGGACACCACGTCGGTGCCCAGGGTGCCGCCGATCACGCCTCCCACCACGCCGCCGACGACACCGCCGACCACGCCGCCCACCACACCACCTTCGACGCCGCCCTCGACGCCCTCAGGTTCCGGCTCGGCCGCCGGCTCTTCCGGCGGAGGCTCGGCCTCGGGTGGCTTCTCGACGGGGATCTCCTTGGGCTGCACCAACACGTCCTTCTTGATCTTCTTCTCCACCTTCTTTTCCACCTTCGGCGTGGTCTTGCCGGCGGGCGGAGGCGGAGGCGGCGGAGGAGGTGGCGGCACCGCGGCGAAGAACTTCACCTCGGACACGTCCTCTTCCACCGGGGGCGGACGCGTGCTGAACCAGGTCACCAGCGCAACGAGCCCGACGTGGACGACGATCGAGATGATCGTCCCCGCGCCGAAGCGGCTCTTCGGAACGTCACCCTTGTGGAGTACGGAATCGAACATGTGTTGGGCGCCTTCATACAAAAGTGCTTGATGGATATCGAGGGTGGTTGACAGCCCCCGGGGACCGAATAAGGAGCGAGCCGCAATTCGTTCCTTCCTGGAGGAAAACGTGCGTCCATCAACCGTGCTTTACCGCATGGCGCTCATCGCGAGCGCATGCGTTTCGTCTCTGGCTTTTGCCCAGGGCACCGCCGTCGTCACCGGTATCGTGACTGACGCTGCCACAAGCAAGCCGGTTCCCGACGTGGTCATCACCGCGACCTCGAGCGCGCTGCAGGGTGAAGAAGTCGTCGTCACCGACAGCTCGGGTCTCTACCGCCTCGCGCAGCTGCCCGCGGGCGTCTACACCCTGAAGCTCGAGAAGGAGTCGTTCAAGCCCTACTCGCGCACGGACATCAACGTCCGCACCGACCGCACGGTTCGCGTCAACATCCAGCTGCAGCCTGAGGCCGTGCAGGGCGACACCGTCGTCGTCGTCGGCAAGCCTCCCACCGTCGACGTCGGTTCGACCACCACCGGCATCAACGTCGGCAAGGACTTCATCAACAACATCGCCTTCATCCAGCCGAACGGTTCTGGCGTGCGCTCCTTCGAGTCGCTCGCGTCCGTCGCGCCGCAGGTCATCGCGGACGAGTACGGCTACGGCTTCTCCGGCGCGCAGTCGCCTGAGAACCTCTACCTCGTCGACGGCGTGTCGACGGGTGACCCGGCCTTCGGCACCAACGGCGCCCAGTTCCCCATCGAGTTCGTCGAAGAGGCGAACGTGGTGACCGGCGGCTACCAGGCCGAGTACGGCCGCGCGACTGGCGGCGTGCTCAACGTCGTCACCAAGTCCGGCTCCAACGAGTTCCACGGCATGGTCTGGGGCAACTGGACGCCCGGCGCGCTCCAGGGCAACCAGCACTCCATCGACAGCGCGGCCTCGTCCGTCCGTCTGCAGGGCAAGCTGCTCAACACCGTCGACTTCGGCGCCCAGGTCGGCGGTCCGATCATCAAGGACCGCCTGTGGTTCTTCGTCGGCTTCGCGCCCTCGTTCAACTGGAACCGCACCACCCGCGACCTCCGCGCGTTCGTGAGCACCACGGACCCGATGACCGGCGTGACCACCGAGACCAACCCGGTCGTCCCCGGCTCCACCCAGGTTCGTGAGGAGACCAACCGCGCGTTCTCGTACATCGCCAAGCTGACCTTCCTCATCAACGCGGACAACAACCTCTCGCTGTCCGTCGTCGGTTCGCCCTCGAGCGCCAGCACTCCGTTCTCCTTCAACGAGCGCCGCAGCGCCGCCAACGGCTGGAAGGGCGGCGTGATCGACACCGCCGACACCAACACCCTCTCGCTCAAGTACCAGGGCGGTTTCCTCGACAAGCACCTCCTCCTCGACGCGAGCGTCGGCTGGTTCCGCCTGCGTTCGGCGTCGCTGCCTGACGACGGCTCGGGCTTCAACTACGTGGCCGGCGACGGCACGGCGGCTGGTACGCCCGCGGTCATCTACCGCCGCACCAACCCGCGCCCCATCACCTCGTTCGAGACCCTCACCCCTGACGGCCTCGCGCTCTGCGTCGACGCGGCCACCTGCCCGGCGACCGGCACCGGCGGCGCGACCTACACCATCGGCGGCTTCGGCTTCATGCAGGACGCCACCCTCGACCGCATCCAGGGCCGCGCGTCTGCGACGTACCTCTTCCAGGCCCTCGGTCACCACATCGTGAAGGCCGGCCTCGACATCGAGCACCTCCGCTACGACCTGAAGAAGGCGTACTCGGGCGGCACGCTGCTCCGCGAGAACACCACGGGCACCCGCTTCGCGGACTACCGCCAGTACGGCTACTTCACCTCGCCTGACGAGGCGACCCGCCAGTCGGTCATCAACTCGACCCCGACCTCGAACAGCATCGGCGCCTACGTGCAGGACAGCTGGTCCATCATGGACCTCGTCACCCTGAACCTCGGCCTCCGCTACGAGAACCAGCAGCTCATCTCGGGCGACGGCTCGCTCGGTTTGACGCTCAACAACATGCTCTCGCCCCGCGTCGGCGTGATCTACGACTTCACGCAGCAGGGTCGCAGCAAGCTGTTCGCGAACTACTCGCGCTACTACGAGGCGCTGCCCATCGACATCGCCGACCGCGCGCTCACGGGTGAGAACCAGTACCAGTTCAACCACTCGGCCACCAAGACGGCCTCGCGCCCGGGCTGCGACCCGCTCGCGGACATCGCCCAGGCCTCCAACGAGTGCCTCGACCCGCGCAACAACTTCGCGATCAACTCCCTCAACGGCGGTGATTACGATCCCTCCGGTGCCGGTGTGCAGACGGGCGCCGGCAAGACCCCGGTCGACGCGAACCTCAAGCCCCAGAGCTCCGACGAAATCGTGGTCGGCGGCGAGTACGAGATCATCTCGGACGGCCGCGTCGGTGTGACCTACACCCGCCGCTACATGAACTCGGTCATCGAGGACATGTCGGTCGACGAGGCGTCCACGTACTTCATCGGTAACCCGGGCGAGGGCATCTCGACGGCGTTCCCGAAGGCCGTGCGCGACTACGACGCGGTCACCGGCTACTTCAACAAGGCCTTCAGCGATGGCTGGATGGGCCAGGTCAGCTACACGTACTCGTCGCTGCGCGGTAACTACAACGGCCTCTTCCGTCCTGAGACCGGCCAGCTCGACCCGAACATCAACGCTGACTTCGACCTCATCTCGCTGCTCCCGAACCGCACGGGTCCGCTCGACGCCGACCGCAACCACTTCATCAAGGCGTACGTGAGCAAGGAGTTCGTGATCACCAGCAGCTTCAGCCTGGTGGCCGGTCTCACCTACGAAGGCCGCTCGGGCGCGCCGATCAACTACCTCGGCAGCCACCCGCTCTACGGCGCTGACGAAGTGTTCGTGCTGCCCCGCGGCTCCGGCGGCCGTCTGCCCTGGCGCCACGCGTTCAACGCCAAGGGCGGCGTGCGCTACAAGATCAGCAAGGACAACGTGGTCGAGTTCACGGCGGACGTGTTCAACATGTTCAACTTCCAGGCGGTGACCGCGGTCGACCAGACCATCACCACCTCGGACGTGCTGCCCTTCCAGACGAGCTCGAGCGACCCGCAGGCCGCCGCGTGCCTCGCTGGTAACTCGCAGCCCCAGTGCACGAACAACAACACGGCCATCGACACCGGCACGCACGACGACGTCAACGGCGGCTTCGTGAAGCTGACCCGTGACGAGCTCAACCCCAACTTCAAGCGGCCGACCGCTTACCAGGCGCCCATCTCGGTGCGCTTCGGCATCCGGTTCAGCTTCTGATCGGCCCCAAGGAGATACGACAATGAACAAGAACTTCCGAATCAGTCTCTTCGGTCTCGTGGGTGCGGTGGCCGGCTACGGCCTCACCGGCTGCTTCGCGGCCCAGCCCACGCCTGAGTGCAGTGTGACCATCACCGCGGCGGCGCTCGGTCTGACGCCGTACTACGTGAAGCTGACCCCGGTCAGCGGCACGGGCAGCTGCGCGCAGATGACGCACATGTACACGGGCATGCAGCGCTTCCGCACGGCGCCGTCCGGTGGCGCGTTCACCCTCGCGGTGAAGTCGTCGCCGGTCGTCGATCCCTACCTCGGCTACAACTACTCGGCCGACGTCGACCCCTCGAACAACTGCGTGAACGAGGAAGACTGCACGGGCGCTGATGACCCGTCGGCGATGTGCGTGAACAACCTCCCGGACGGCGGCATCGAGACCTACGACGGCACCCCCGTCGAGAACGATGAGGCCGTGCCGACGGACGGTGGAGATCCGTTCCCGGTCGACGTCGCGAACGAGTGCGTCTCGGTCGAGGAGTCGATCGCTCGCGTGGATCCCACCGACGAGAACGGCAAGAAGCTCAGCGCCATCGGCAAGATGCCGCAGTTCCCGACCAACAACTCCTGCGCGGTCACGGAGTTCGAGGGCGGCGCTCAGAACTTCCAGGCGGAAGACCTCGAGCTGGCCGACGGCAGCATGACCACCCTCGATGCGGTCACCTACAAGCTGGAGTACACGAACTTCAACGTCGTGAACTCCACCAAGGTCCCCGGCACCGCGTTCACCTCGGACGTGAAGTACACCGAGGGCAGCTGCGTGGCGGAGTACAAGGCCGTTGGTTTCTGGCCTGAGATCGGCTGCAGCAACGACCCGAGCGAGGGTGCGCTGGTCGAGTCGGCTGATTGCGACCCGAACGCCGACCTCGACGCGGGCCGTATCTTCGGCTCCGGCATCAACCCGGAGTTCAAGCCGAAGTGCGACACCGCCCTCGGCGTGTGCGTGCCCACGGTGGACGTGACCACGATCGAGTAATCACATCAGCCGGGGTCGGACGTTCGACTCCGGTCTGGCTCGTGAGTAGGTAAGAACCCTCGCCCCCACTTCGGGAGCGGGGGTTTCTTACTTTCGTCCCTTGGCAAACTCTCCTCGACACCAGCTGCTGGAAAGCCTGCGCGAGCTCAGAGCCGCGGAGCAGGGCACGCTCTTCAAGCAGGCGCGCCTCGAGGTCGCCCTCTGCTACCCGAGCCCCTACAACGTAGGGATGAGCAGCCTGGGTTTTCAGGCGATCTACCGGGAGGTGCACGAGCACCCCGAAGCGACGGCTGAGCGCGTCTTCCTGCCCGACGACGTCGATCGATGGCGCGAGGCGAGGGTGGTGCCGGCGTCGATCGAGACGCAGAAGCCGCTCAACCAGTTCGGGCTGCTCGCGTTCTCGGTGGCGTACGAGCTCGAGCTCACCGGCATCTTCGAGCTGCTCGAGGCGTCGGGGTTTCCCGCGCTCAGCGCGCAGCGCACCGAAGAGATGCCGCTGGTGGTCGCGGGTGGACCGCTCACGTTCTCCAACCCCGATCCCCTCGAGCCGTTCATCGACGTGCTGGTGCAGGGAGAGGCGGAAGATCTGATCGCTCCCCTGCTCGACGCGGTGCTCGCGGGCGGCGGCAAGCGCGCGGTGCTCGAGCGTCTCGCCCAGGTGCCGGGCTTCCGCGTGCCGGGCATCTCTCCCGAGTCGACCCGCGGCTTCGTGGCGAAGGCGGGTGACGGCCGGCTCCCCGCGCGCTCGCAGATCGTCACGCCGAACACCGAGCTGCGCAGCATGTTCTTGATCGAGCCCGAGCGCGGCTGCTCTCGCGGCTGCCACTACTGTGTGATGCGGCGCACCACCAACGGGGGCATGCGCACCGTGCCTCCGGAGCGCGTGCTCTCGCTCATCCCTCAGCACGTGAAGCGGGTGGGGCTGGTGGGCGCGGCGGTGACCGATCACCCGAAGATCACCGAGCTGATCGAGACCCTCGCGAACGACGGGAAGGAAGTGGGCATCTCGTCGCTGCGGGCGGAGCGGCTCACGCCGCGGCTGGTCGGAGCTTTGCGAGCCGCGGGCGCGCAGGTGCTCACGGTGGCGTCCGACGGGCCCAGTCAGCGGCTGCGCGATCTGGTCGATCGCAAACATTCCGAGACGCAGATCGTGAAGGCCGCCGAGCTCGCGAAGGCCGCGGGCATCAAGCGGCTCAAGGTCTACAACGTGATCGGCCTCCCCACCGAGACCGACGAAGACATCGACGAGCTGGTGCGCTTCAGCATCGAGCTCTCGCGCATTCTCCCGGTGGCGCTCGGTGTGGCTCCGTTCGCGGCGAAGCGGAACACGCCGCTCGATGGCGCGCCCTTCGCGGGCATCGACGTGGTCGACAAGCGGCTCGAGCGGCTGCGCAAGGGACTCAAAGGGCGCGCGGAGCTCCGTCCCACGAGCGCGCGCTGGGCGTGGGTGGAATACGTGCTCGCGCAGAGCGGACCCGAGGCAGGGCTCGCCGCCTACGACGCGTGGAAGAACGGCGCGGCGTTCGCGGCGTGGAAGAAGGCCTTCGCGGCGCGCGACGTGCGGCCCTTCGAGCTGCGGCGTACGCCCGATGGACGTCGCAACGCTTCGGAGTGGCCCTCGGTGGGAAAGAAGTCAGCCCCGCTCGCGATGCCTCTCAGCAGCGGAGCATCGTCCAGCGAACAGCTGGACGATGGAGCGGAGCGACCCAGCAAGGCAGTCTCCGATTGGGGCCCGCTCGATCTGAAGGACGCAGGGCGCTGAGATGACTTCGCGGTTCGAGCGTCAGGCCACCGCCGCGCTGCTCGCGGCCACGGCCATCTGGGGCGCGACCTTCGTGACGGTGAAGGACGCGCTCGCCGCGGCCGACGTGTTCACCTTCCTCGCGCTGCGGTTCGGCGTGGGCATGGTGACCGCGGCGGGGCTCGCGTGGATCCTGCGCCGAGGCCGCGCGTTTCCGCGCCAGGTGATCAAGCCCGGCCTCGGGCTCGGCGTGTTGCTCTTCGGCGGCTACGCGCTGCAGACGCTCGGCCTCGAGACCACCACGCCCGCGCGCAGCGCCTTCATCACCGGGCTCACGGTGCTCTTCGTTCCTTTCGTGAGCTGGCAGCTGACCGGGAAGCGGCCTCCCGGACGCGCGTTCTTCGCGCCGGTGGTGGCGTTGATCGGCCTGCAGCGGCTCACCGGCGCTTCCTTCTCTGGAGAAGTGCCGATCGGTGACGCGCTCACCCTGGGCTGCGCCGCGATCTACGCGGTGCACATCGCTGGCATGGGCAAGTGGGGCGCGGGGCTGCCGGCGCTCGAGCTCACCGCGGTGCAGCTCGGCGTGGTGTCGCTGTTCTCGGTGTTCACTTTTCCGCTCGTGGAGCGGCGCTTCGAGCCCACCCCGGGCTTCTGGGCCGCGGTGATCTTCACGGGCGTGGTGGCGAGCGCGATCGCGATCGCGGTGCAGGTCTGGGCGCAGGCCCAGGTGAACGCCACGCGCGCGGCGGTGCTCTTCTCGCTCGAGCCGGTGTTCGCGCTGGCGACCGCGGTGATCTCGGGCCTGGGCTGGCCCTCCGCCCCTGAGCTGGTGGGCTGCGGTTTCATTCTCGCGGCGGTGCTGATCTCCGAGGTAGAGCTGCCCTCGCTCCAGCGCATGCGGCTGCTGAGCAAAGGACCATGAGCAAGGCGAAGGCGCGGAAGGCGAACAAGGCGGAAGGACCTCCCGCCGTCGCGGCGCCACTCCCGCTCTGGCCTGTGGGGTTGCTGGTCGCGCTCGTCTACCTCCCGTCTCTCTCGAACGGTCTGACCAACTGGGACGACCCGGACTACGTCACCCACAACCCGATCGCGAAGCTGGGCTGGGCGGGGATTCCCGCGGCGTTCACGCAGATCTACGACCACTGCTACTACCCGCTCACGCACGCGACCTATGCGGTGGTGAACGCGCTCGGCGGATCCGCCGGGTTGCTGCACGGCGTGCAGGTGCTGTTGATCGCGATCACCGCGGCGCTGATTCCACTCGCGCTCGGCGCGTTCGGAGTGCCGCGGTTGGCCGGAGTCTGCGCGGCGCTCTTGTGGGCGATTCACCCGCTCCGAGTGGACTCGGTCTCGTGGGGAGCGAATCTGAAAGACACGCTCGGTGCTGCCTTCGTGGTGGGATCCTTCGCGCTCCATGCCGGCGGCCGTCGTCATCTCGCTGCAGTGGCCTTCGCTGGAGCGATGCTGTCCAAGTCGGCGTTCTTCGGATTGGCGTTGTTGTTCCCGCTGCTGGAACTGCGAGCGGGGGCGAAGGCTGGCGCGGCTCTGGTGAAGAGCGCGGCGTTCCTCGTGATCGGGGTCGCCACTGCGATCGGCTCGGGGCTTCTGCACATGACGACCGGCGCGGGATCGACCGCGACGTCATCGCTCGCGGAACGGATCGCGACCGGCGCGTGGACTCCGTGGTGGTACGTGGGACGGATCCTCGTGCCGTTCACGCCACGCGAGGTCTACGACTTCTCGTTGGTGAGCCTCGGCGACTGGCGCTTCCTGGTGGCGCTCGGGGCGTGGGCTGGACTGATCGCTCTTTGCTTCCGCGTGCGGGCGCTGATCATTCCCGTGCTCGCGTTTCTGTTCGCGTTGGCGCCGGTGAGCGGGTTGGTGCCGCTGCGCTTCCTGGTCGCGGATCGCTACACGCTGTTTCCTGCACTCGCGCTGGTGGCGGGGGCGATGGCCTTCGTGTTCGCTCGGTGGGGAACGCGCGTGGTGGTCGGCATCACGGTCGGACTGCTGATCGTGATGACGCCGCTCAACGTGCTGCGCCAGCGCGAATGGCACGACAGCATCGCGCTCTGGGAGTCGAACGCGCGCGTCCACCCAGAGTCCTCCACGGTGCAGATGAACCTGGCCGAGGCGTATGCCGATGCCGGGCGTTTCGCCGATGCGCGAAAGGCGACCGAGGCGCTGTATCGGGTGCGCAAGGACACTCCGGTGCTGGTGCAGTTGGTCTGGCTCTCGGGGATCGCGGAGCAAATTCCTCCGGAAGAGCTGAACGAGCGCAGAGATGCGCTCGGTGCTTCGGATTTCTCGGAGGCCGTGGTGCTCGAGCAGGGTGACTGGCTTCTCTCGCACGGTTTCCTCGCGACCGCGGAGTCGCTCCTGCAGAACAGTCCCTCGGTGCAGTCGAGCGGGCTCGCGCAACGCATGCTCTCCGCGGTCGCACGGCGCAGACAGGATCCGGTGACGGCGATCGAGAGGGCTCGGAAGGCGATCTCCCTCGGTGAACAGCGCGCGCAAGTGGAGTTGGTGTTCGCGCTCGTCGACGCAGGGAAGACGTCGGATGCGTTGCGCGAGGCCGACCAGCCGATGAGCGATGAGTACGGCGCGGCGCTGCTGCGTGGGGCGAAGGGCTACGCGCTGATGAAGTCGGGCCGGGTCGAGGAGGGCAAGCTGGAGAACGCAGCGGCGCTCGAGACGATTCGTCGGCTCAGCCCGTAACGATGTCTCCCTCTCCCTGCGCCAGCGGGGAGATGGGCAGGGAAGAGGGGCGATCTTCGCGTCCTTTCAGGACAGGTCGGGGC
>CBIHPJ010000249.1:0-11261 GCA_966211295.1 uncultured Myxococcales bacterium
GACAGACCGGCTTGCAGAACGGGCCGTTGGGCGCGTGGCTCGAAGTGGTGACCATGGCGCCTAGTGACCACCCATGCGGAAGTACGCCATCAGGATCTCGAAGAGGATCAGCACCACGACCATCGACTCGAGCGTGAGCGCGCGTCCCGTATCTGTCTCGCCCTTGAGCAAGCCGTACGTCTGCTGCAGCAGCCGGTGCTTTCTGCTCACCTGCTCTGACCAGTAGCTGATGCGCAGCTCCTTGGTGGCGCCCTCGTAGACGCGCGCAAGGTACACGTCGCCCACGATGGTGAGGGAGTTCTCGACGCGCTCGATGAACTCGGAGATCTCGATCAGTGTCTGCAGCAGCTCGCGCGCGAGCCGCTTGTACGGACTGAAGAGCAAACTCGCAGGGCGCTGACCAACCACGTCGTACATGCGGTTCAGCTCTGAATCGAGCAACGAGTCGTAGTACCGAAGCTCGAGCAGCTGCGCGTTCGCGATCTCCAGCAGGTCGACGATGTCCTCGCTGCCCGACGGCTCGTAGACGAACGACGCGTTCCACTCGAAGATCGCGAGGTCGCGCGGCGTGTAGCTGAACGGATTCGCCAGCACCTCGCGCTCTTCCATCGGATGGAGCGTCTCCTTCTCTCCGAGCAGCAAGCGCGCGAGCCCGGGAGCCTTGAGCACTTCCTCCGCCGTCGGCTTCCCCTCGATCTCGCGCACGAAGATCACGCTGTAGCCCTCGGTCTTCTCCCAGAGGTGCGCGCGCTCGAAGTACGCGTTGAGCAGCTTGCGCAGCTTGCTCACTTCCTCGAGCGCGAGCGCGTCGAGCAGCTTGCTGTCGTACAGCTCGTCGGCGACCGGAATCAGCTCTTCGATCGTCGCGCCCTTCGGCACCGGCACGCGCACCGAGATCGAGATCGCGCCGTGGTTGAAGAGCGTTCCCGAGACACGCACCTCGCGTGCGCTCCCCTGAACCGTGAGGGAGCGGGTCCCCAAATCCACGAGGAGCGGCGGATCATTCAGCTGGATGAATTCGCTGCCTTCTCGCCGCAGGGAGAGCCGGCGAATCTCCGAACCGCCGCTGGAGATCCGAGCGCGACAGCCCTCCAGATTAATGGTGTCCGCGACGTCGAAGATGCGCGTGCAGAGGAGGTCAGCGTCGAGCAGCCGAAGCATGGCCACGATATAGCCCCGCTTCAGTGTCTTTCCTGTCACGCGGGGGAAAAATGAAGACGCAGCTCGACTACATCCAGGATCACGAAGAAGCGCGCCCGAATGATCTGTGGCTCACCCAGCCCATCGGCCGCGGCCAGGTGCAGACATGGACCTTCGGCTCAGCGATCAACGAGTCGCGGCGCATGGCGAGCTATTTGAAGTCGCTCGAGCTCCCCGCCGGGAGTCGCATCGCGATCTTCTCGAAGAACACCGCGTGGTGGCTGATGGCGGATCTCGCGGTGTGGCTCGCGGGGCACGTCAGCGTTCCGATCTATCCGACGCTCACCGCGAGCAGCATCAGGGCGATCCTCGAGCACAGCGGAGCGAGCCTGGTCTTCGTGGGAAAGCTCGACGGCTTCGCGGCAATGGAGCCGGGGCTTCCTCCGAACGTGAAGCGGGTCACGCTCGGCCTCGCGCCCGAGGTGCCGAACTCCGTGAGCTGGGACTCGCTCATCTCGAAGCACGAGCCGATGAAGGGCCGCGTCACGCGCCCGGCCGATGACCTCTCGACCATCGTCTACACCTCGGGGAGCACCGGCGAACCCAAGGGCGTGATGCACAGCTTCAAGACGATGGCCTCGGCGTTCATGTTCGCGGAGCTCGCGCAGATGACTCCGCAGGATCGGCTACTGAGTTACTTGCCGCTCGCGCACGTGGCCGAGCGCGCGGTGCTGCAGACCACGAACTTCCTCGTCGGTTACCAGGTCTTCTTCGCGGAGAGCCTCGACACCTTCCTCGCTGATCTGCAGCGCGCGAGGCCGACGCTCTTCGGCACCGTGCCGCGGCTGTGGCTCAAGTTCCAGGCGGGCGTGTTCTCGAAGATGCCGGAGAAGAAGCTCAACACCCTGCTCAAGATTCCGCTCGTGAATCGAGTGGTGAAGAAGAAGGTGCTCGCGGGACTGGGGCTCGATCAGGTGCGGTGGTGCGTGACGGGCTCTGCTCCGACTCCGCCCGATCTGCTGCGCTGGTACGGCGAGCTCGGGCTGCAGATCGGCGACGTCTACGGGATGACGGAGAACTGGGCGGTCTCGCACATCGCGGAGCCAGGCGGGAACAACTCGGGCACCGTCGGCAAAGCGCAGCGCGGAGTCACCTGCCGCATCGCCGATAGCGGAGAGATCCAGGTGAAGAGCCCGGGCACCATGCTCGGCTACTACAAGAACCCGCAGCTCACCGCGGAGACGGTGGATGCCGAGGGATTCCTGCACACCGGAGATCGCGGGCAGATCGACTCGAGTGGAAGACTCACCATCACCGGCCGCGTGAAGGAGCTCTTCAAGACCAGCAAGGGCAAGTACGTCGCGCCCGCGCCGATCGAGAGCCAGCTGCTCGCGCGTGGTGAGCTGGAGCAGGCGTGCGTGTCAGGTGCGAACCTCGCGCAGCCCTTCGCGCTCGTGGTGCTCGCGGAACACTTGCGGAAGAAGGACCTCGGCGGCGCGGACAAGGCCGAGATGACGAAGGTGCTGCAGCTGCATCTCACTCAGCTCAACGCGAAGTTGGATCCGCACGAGCAGCTCGAGAAGTTGATCGTGATGAGAGAAGAGTGGACCGTGGACAACGGGTTGCTCACTCCGACGTTGAAGCTGAAGCGGGCGGCGATCGAGGCGAAGTATGGGCCGCGCGTCTCCGAGTGGTTCGCGCTCAGGGATGCGATCGTTTGGGTAAATTGAGTCGAGGTCCGGAACGCGCTGAATCGCGAGCTGGCCCGCCGCTCAAAGGGAAGCGGTGGGTGATGATCTCGGCCATTGCTCGACGCGCACAGGCCCTCGAGTTGGGCAGAGGCGCTCTTGTGACGAGGTAGACCTCGGGGGCACCTCAAACCCTCGAGCATCGATGATGCGCTTTCGGTCATCACCGATGCTCCGGGTTTGAGCGTGTCCTCAGGGGACACCTCGTCACAATCGCTTCTTCGTTCGAAGCAGAGAGGCCTGCGCGGACGAGCAACGGACGAAATTCAACGTTCCACCGCTCTCATTGCCGCAGTGGCGCTTGTGGTGCGCTGCGCAGGGAGAGGAGTCACTGACCGAGAAGTGCGCTCGCATCGAGCCGCCCTTCTTCCCAACCGAGCACCACCGCGAGCTTTCGTGCCTCGAGCGCGACGGCCTTCATCTGTGCCGAATCACCCTGCACCTTCCGAATCGCCTTCGCCTGCTGCAGCAGCGCGCGAGCCTGGAAACGAAGATCACCGCAGCGTCCTCCCGCGAGCGCCGCCGCCTGGTACGAGGCCGCCGCTTCCTGGAAGCGCTGCTGGTACGCGTAGACCGTTCCCATCGTCGACAGCACGCGCGCCTCTGCGAAGGGCCAGTTCGCCGCCCGCCACTTGGTGAGCGAGGTCTCGAGCAACGCGAGCGCCTTGCCCACGTCGCGACGCGCGAAGGAGATGGTGGCGAGGCGCGACTCGAGACGAGCGACGAGATCGACCTCTCCGTGCCAGCGCGCCAGCTCCACGCCCTCGGGAGCGAGCAAGCGCGCCTGCTCGAGCGCCTTGGTGGCGCCTTCGAGATCGCCCTCGACCTCGCGGCCTTCGCCGTACTCCGCGATGATCAGCGCCTTCAAGGCGCTCGACGGCGCTGCGTTCATCGCCGCGGTGAGCACCTCGACCGCCTTCACGCGACGACCTTCGAGTCGCAGCACGCGCGCCTCGACGTACAGATATTCCGCCGAAGGAGTGGGCAACGAGCTGGCCTGCGCGGCCACTGCGTCGAGCAACGCCCGCGCACGCGCAGCGTCTTCGAACGCGAGCGACTGAGACGCAGCGCGCGCCATCGCCTCGACGTGCGTGCGCACCTGCGCCTCTGACTTCGCGAGCAGGCTCACCGCGGCCGCGACTCCGGCCCACGCGCGGCTCGCGCTTCGTGGATCTCTCCGCACCAGCGCCTGATCGAGCGCGTGCTTCCACAGCGGCGCGGCGCGGGTGCCATCACCACCCGCGGTGAGATGACTGGCGACCTCGAGTGAATCGACCGAGGCGGAGTCCGCGGTGCCCTGGGTGATCAACGCCTGCGCCGCCGCGAGGTGAATCGCCTGCGCGTCCTGCGCGGGGAGCGGAGGCACCACGGCGGCCGTCACCGGATTGCTGAAGCGCGCGCGCCGCGGACCCTCGATGACGATCCACCCCGCGTTCTGCAGCGCCGTGAGCACCTGTTGCGTCGTGCCCGGCAGGATCTCCTTGAGGATCGCCTGATCGAAGCGCGCCCCGAGGAGCGCCGCCGTCTGCAGCACGCGCTTGAGATCGCCCGGCATCACCTGCAGCGCTGCCGCCACCGGTCCCTCGGTGGGTGGAGCGAAACCCGGCTCGGCCAATTCGATCGCGCCATCCGCATCCGCCAGCAGCCCGCCGTCGTCGAGCCACCCCAGCAGCTGCAACGCCTGGCGCGGAAGCGCCCTGGAGTGCTCCAGCACGTACGCCGAGAGCCCCGCGCTCGCCACGCCAGCCAGAGCCGCACTCAACAACTGCACCAGCTCCGCGGGTTGCAGCGGGGGAATCGCCCCCGACTGCACGGCAGAGAGCTTCGCGTCGAAGGCCGACGGCGCGGTGAAGCCGACGATCAGCTCACGCGAGACGGGGTGGGCGGCCATCGAGGCGAACGCATCCACGCTGCCCTCGTCCATGCCGTGCAGCCCGTCGAACGAGAGCACCACCTGCTTGTCCGCTGCAGCCCCACGAAGCACGGCACGCAGCGCGTGAGCGGCTTGAGCCGGAGTGAGCGCGACGGGGAGCGGCTTCACTCCCGCAAGTCCGAGGGCCGAGTGCCGCACCGAATCGATCAGCGGCAGCGGCTCGAGCGCGGCGGCAAGTCGCGCGGTGCGCTCAGCGGGATGCACGTTCAGCGCAGCGCAGAGCAGATCGATGAGCGCTCCGAACGGCTCGTTCAGTCCCACCGTGCTCAGCGCGAGTGCACCCTTCTTGCGCGCGGTGGCCACCAGCATCTGGCTGAGCGCGCTGTGTCCGCTCCCTGAAGGTCCGGTGAGGATCAGCGGCGCGGCGACGCCTTGCTGCAAACTGGTGAGCCGGCGCTCGAAACCATCGACCAGCGCCTTGCGGCCGATCAACGGAGGCACCGCGCGCGTCCGTCTTCGCGGCGCTCCGCAGGAGACCAGGCCCTGCGCCTCGCTCACGCCCAGCTCACAGAGGCGCGAAGCGGGACCCGCGAGGCGTGTGTCGAGCCACAGGGTGTTCGCGCGGGCGCTCGCGAGCTGACGGCGCAGCTTCTCGCTCACCGGCTTCGCGAGCGGGAACGAGGTCATCCCAGCGAGGCCGCGCACCGTGGCCGCGACGCGCAGGCGGGCGCTCTCGTGCGCGACGGACTCCCGGGCCAGCAACATCGCGCGGGTGACGCGGCCCGCGGGGTAACCACCCTTGCCGAGGAAGCCGAAGGTGATGCCCTCTTCGTCTCTCGCGGCGATGAAACCGCCCGCCTTCGTCACCGCGTCTTGCACGCGCCCAGCGCACGCCTGGCCCTGCGGCGTGTTGGGGAGAGGGCCCAGCACCTCGAGGCGAACGAAGACACCCTCGCCCTGCTGCGACGAGACGGGAACCGCCGCGGGTTGGGCCGCGGTCAGGCCGCTCGGGCTCGAACCGCTGAAGATTCCGGAGCCGACCGAGACGAAGAAGTCATCGGCCTCCGCCGCATTCTTCGCAGGCTGCGGAGCAGGCGTCACGGCCACCGGCGCGGGCGCCCAGTCCGCAGGAGGAGGCCAGGGTGCCGAAGGTTCGGGCACCAGGGTGGCGAGTGGAATGCTCTGGCCCGGCGACTCCAACGACGCACGCAGCGCCTCGCGGAACTCGAGCACGTTCTGGAAACGATTCTCCCGCTCCTTCGAGAGCGCCTTGATCACCGCGGCGCAGAGGTCCGGGTACTTCGCGAGCTCGGGGCGTACCTTCGCCGGATCGGGAGGAGCGGCGGTGAGGTGCTGACTGATCACCTTGCGCAGATCATTCCCAGTGAAGGGCGGCCGTCCGGTGAGCAGCTCGAAGGAAACGCAGCCCATCGCGTAGATGTCGGTGCGGTGATCGAGATCGTCGGCGAGCGCCTGCTCCGGCGCGAGATACGCGGGCGTGCCCACCACCATCCCCATCTGCGTGAGCTTGGTGCTGGGCGCGTTCGAGGAAACGTCGCCGAGCCGCGCGATGCCGAAGTCGAGAATCTTGGCGCGCTCTCCGCCTTCGCGGCGGCGGCCGAGCATGATGTTGGGCGGCTTCAGATCGCGGTGCACCACGCCCAGGCCGTGCGCTTCGTTCAAGCCGTCGAGCACCTGCGCGAGAATCTCCACCGCGTCGACGGGCGAGAGCGGCCCTTTCTTCAGCCGATCTTCGAGCGTCTCGCCCTCGACGAACTCCATCGCGAGGAAGAGCTGGCCGTCGTTCGTCTTGCCGAAGTCGAAGACGCGAACGATGTGCGGGTTCTCGAGCTTCGAGACGAGCTGCGCTTCACGCTCGAAGCGGCCCCACATCTCGGGATCGTCAGAGAGCGAACGTCGCAGCAGCTTGAGCGCGATGGGCCGCTTCAAGTGAACGTGCTCGGCCCGGTACACCTCGCCCATGCCGCCCGTCGCGAGGTGCTGCTCGATGCGGAACCGGCCGTCGACCACGAGGCCAGCCACCAGTCTTTCGCGAGGCTGCGGCTCGACTTCGATCTTCACCGGCACCGCGGGCGCCGCGGTGAGCACCGGTTTGATCTGCATGCGCGTGGTGGCGAACATTCCGTCGATCGGAGTGCCATCGCGCGAGTCGTCGATGAACCTGTTCACTGCCTTCCACGACTCGTCGTCGAGCTTCACCTGCAGGCCGACGTTGCCGATCTCGTCGAAGTCGGCGCCCACCACCACGCCGCGGATCTCGAGTCGTGCCTCGACCACGGTGACGTCGACCTCCATCACCTCGCCGGCGGCGACCTCATCTGGGTAGGGCACGAAGCAAGTGGGCCCGTTCGCGGCAAAGCCCGCGCGAAACGCCTCGACCGAGGGAAAGGCCACACCGCAACGAATCGACCCTGCCAAAACTCCCCCAGGAAGAGGTGGACCGGCAGTTTCGCACGGCTCCAGTGCCTGCGCGGATCAGATTTCCGGGGATAAGGGCTTCTTCTGCTCCCACACCCCGCGGGCCCGGAAGACGTGCTCCACGTAGGTGGCGTGGAGCTGGTGCAGCGGCGCCGCGGCCTCCGCTCCCTCGAGCAGCGCGATGGCTTCGGCGATCGCCTCCAGGGTGGACCGCCCGGCCTCGAACTTTGACTCGCGGAGGCGAAGCACCCGCGCGGCCTGCTCGGGCAGCGCCAGCTTCGGAACGCCATGGAGCGCGGGGAGCTTCGCGTACATGCGACGCACCTGCCGCCAGGTGCCATCGAGGACGATCAGCTTCTTCACCGCGGTGCCGTCCCACGGGGCCGCCTCGTCGCTCGGGAAAAGCAGATGCGTGCCCGGTCCCACTTCCTTCGGGAGCTCGCTCTTCGCCGGCTCGGAGTTCTCGGTGAAGTCGAGCAGGCGCAGCTTCGGCATGGCGAGCGCGGCGATGCGCGCGGTGCCGGTGGACTTCCAGCTCTCGCGTTCGTGCCGCACTACCAGCACTTCGGTGAGGGTGGGGACCTGGGGGGTCAGCCCGCAAACGCAGAAAGCCTCGACGACCCAGCAACGTTGGCAACGACCGGGCTGACCTGGAGCAGTTAACGAACGCACGACCACGCGCTCATATCCTGAAGTCTGGAATAAGGTCCCTCCCCTCATGTCGCGCAGCGACTTCGACTTCGAATCCCGGCTGATTCCGATCGCCTTGGCCTACGCCAGACACAAAGGGATCCCGATCGAGCCGTTCGTTGCGAAATACAACCTTCCCACCGACCTCCTCACCGCGCCCGCCGCCAAGCACCAGTTCGTCACCACGCCGATCTCGGTGTTGCCTTCGCTCGCTGAGGACCTGGCCGACGAGCTCGACGACAACCACGTCGGGCTCTCGATCTCAGACTGGTTGCCGCGCGGCTCGTACGGAGTGGTGGAGTTCCTCACGCGCGTGGGCCCCACCCTGCGCGACTCCTTCGAGAACTTCTGCCGCTTCAACGCCATCGTCGCGCCGGGGCAGACCTTCAAGTTCGAAGAGGCCGGAGGCGAGGGCCGCTATCACCAGGTGGTGCCGCTGCGCCCGGGCGCCACCGGCCGGCACCTGCAGGAGTTCGCCATCGCCGCGGTGATTCGCACCTTCGAGTCGCTCAGCGGCAAGAAGCCCATGCGGGCCTGGTTCGTCCACTCGAGGCCCTCGGTGGTCGACATGGATCGCCTCTCGAAGGCGATGGGCTGTTCGCAGATCTCCTTCGACGAGCCGACCAACGGCTTCGCGTGGGACGTGGCGCTCCTCGATCAACAAGTGATCGGCTGCGACCCCGCGCTCTACGCGTTCCTCGAAGAGCACGCGGTGGCTGCACTCGCCTCGCGCCCACGCATGGACGATCTGGTCGACAAGCTTCGCCATCAGATTCGTGAAGCGCTCAAGCAGGGTGAGCCCAACGTGGAGCGCCTCGCCACGCGCCTCAACATGAGCGGCCGCACGCTCCAGCGCCGCCTCGCGGAGTTGAAGACCTCCTTTCAAGAAGTGCTCGACCTGGTGCGCTTCGATCTCGCGCGTGCGTACTTGAAGGACGTGCGACTCGACGTGAGCCAGGTGGCGTACCTGCTCGGGTACTCGGAGCTGCGCGCGTTCGATCGCGCGTTCCGCCGCTGGGCTGCGAAGTCGCCGACCGAGTGGCGCAACGAGACATGATTGATCTGCGAAGTGACACGGTAACGAGGCCCTCGCCCGGCATGCGTGAGGCGATGGCGCGCGCGGAAGTCGGCGACGACGTGTTCGGTGACGACACGACGGTGAACAAGCTGCAGGACGTGCTCGCCGCGCGGCTCGGCTTCGAAGCGGGCCTGTTCTTCCCCTCGGGGACGCAGTGCAACCTGGGCGCGCTGATGGCGCACTGCCAGCGAGGAGACGAGTTCCTCGTGGGCATGGACGCGCATACCTACGTGCACGAGGGTGGCGGCGCAGCGGTGCTGGGGAGCATTCAGCCGCATCCGCTCCCGCATGAGCCGGATGGCACGATCGCGCTCTCGCGGATCGAGTCGGGCATTCGACCGAAGGATGATCACTACGCGCGCACCACGCTGCTCGCGCTGGAGAACACCATCGGAGGGAAGGTGCTGCCGCTGGAGTACGCGCAGCAGGCGTGCGCGCTCGGTCGCAAGCATGGGCTTCGTTGTCACCTCGATGGTGCGCGGCTCTTCAACGCAGCGGTGAAGCTGAAGCTCGACGCGCGCGTGTTGGTGAAGGACTTCGACTCGGTCTCCGTGTGTCTCTCGAAGGGACTCGGTGCGCCCGTGGGCTCGGTGCTCGTGGGAACGAAGGCGCTGATCAAAGAGGCTCGTCGCTGGCGCAAGGTGCTCGGCGGCGGCATGCGCCAGGCCGGAGTGCTCGCTGCCGCGGGGCTCTACGCGCTGGAACACAACGTCGAGCGGCTCGCTGAAGATCACGCGAACGCGCTGGCGCTCGCTGAGGGGCTCCGCGGCATCAAGGGGCTCGAGGTCGAGACTCCGCAGACGAACATCGTCTGGGTGAACGTGGCGGCGCCGCTCTCAGAGCGACTCGCTCCGGAGCTCAAAGCGAAGGGCGTGCTGGCCACTAGGAGCACTCGCGTGCGCTTCGTCACGCATCTCGATGTGAGTTCGGCCGACATCGCCACCGCCATCGCCGCGGTGCGCGCGATCGCCAGCTGACGCGCTAGGGTCGAGGTCCGATGAAGACTCGGCTCGCGCTCATGGTCCTTCTGTTCGCCGGATGCGACGAGGCGGATGATCGCGAGGCACACCCGATCGTCCTTCCGCCGGTTGAGCCCACTGCGCCTCGGGAGAAGAGCAGCGGCGACGACGTCTCGCCGCTCACGCCGATCGTGCTCCCGAAAGACGCGAAGCCTCCGCCGACGCAGCCCGCGCCGACGCCTCCCCCGATGCAGCGCACTGAGGTGGTGGCTCCGGTGAGCGCGCCTCCCACGACAGAGCCGGTTGAGCCTGCGAAGGCCCAGGTGGAGGCGCCGGTAGCTGCGGCTCCCGCAATCACGCAGGAGAAACCAGCCAGCCCCGTTCTGAAGAAACCCCCGGTGAAGAAGACGGCGAAGAAGAAGAAGCGCTAGCAGCGTCCCTTCTCAGGGACGGGTGCAGTGCGTGCCCGTCGGCGTGCCCTTGAGGTCCATCGTGCACGTGGTCTTCGTGTCGATGTTGGGGAACATCGCGCAGTAGCCGGGCTTCCAGAGAATGTTCGCTTTCACCGGCTGCCCCTGGGACATGATCGTGCCGCCCATGCACGCGGGGCCGCCTCCGTACTTGCTGCGATCGCAGGGGCTGGTGGAGCCCTGCTGGCCGTTCATGTCGCACTGCCCCTGGTACGCCGACGCGCTGCCCTCGAGGATCTCGCTGCACACGTTCCCGTCGGAGCAGCTCGCGATCGCGACCGTGCCGCCCGCGCCCGCGTCGGGGACCTCTTCGCAAAGCCCATCCGACGTGCACACGGTCATGAACCCGAGGTCACCGCGGCTGCTCACGTTTCCCGAGGTGTCGACGAGCTGGCCGTCCAACTTGGCGATCCGCAGATTCGAACCAGCGCCGTAGCTGGGGTAGTCGAACTCGACGTCGAACTGGCCGGCCATCCCGGCCGCCGTCTTGGCGATGCCGATGTCCCCGGCGACGTCGCTCTCGATGTCGTCGTAGACGCTCTCGGACGCGAGTTCGGGGTGCACGGGAATTTCGAAGTAGCAGGCGTTCTCGATCCCGAAGCGCAGCGTGGCGATGGGGCCACCCGAGAAGCCCATCTTCGCCTGGAAGCTCTGGCCGCCGTACACGAGCGTCTGAGCGCTGCGCGGCTCGATGCTGGGACCACCGCTCCCCTCAGCTGGGAGCGGACCGTTCACCTTCTTCCAACCGGTGGCGTACGGCTTCGCGTAGGCGCAGATGAGATCGGGGCCGCTTCCGCACGCGCAGTTGCTGGTGGTGACGGCAAAGACAGCGAGAACGACGACGACGTACGAACGCATCGCGCG
>CBIHPJ010000250.1:0-11256 GCA_966211295.1 uncultured Myxococcales bacterium
TCCCCGCTGCGCAGGGCGAGGGAGTTATTGGCGGAGGGCGAGCCACACGCCCAGGAAGCCGAGGCCCGTGGCGAAGAGGAAAATGCCCGAGAGCAACACGATCAGCTTCCAGCGACCTTCCTGGTAGTGCGCGCGCGTATCGGCTTCAGGATCAGACTGCTCTTCGACGAAGTCGTCGCTCGCGTCGATCTCTTGAATGAGCGACTGCTCGATCACCGGCTCGGCAGACTCATTGAAGGTCACTCCGAAGCTGGTGCGCTTCGACTGCTTCAAGATGATCGGTTCGCTGAAGCGCGGATCTCTCGCGGGCGTCGGCGTGCCGCCCTCTTCCGGCGCGGGATCTTCACGACCCGGATCAGTGATGTCCTGATCATCGGCCGCCAGCAGATCCGCCGAGGCGAGCACCGCGGTGTGCTCGAACGCGAGCGCAGTGGGCGGAACGAACTGCACGCGCCGCGTCTTCTCGGACGCCGGCAGGTTCACCGTCTGTCCGTAGACCGCCTCGTGCAGCACCGCGTCTTCGCCGACCTTCTCCTTGGAGAACACGCGCGCGAGCAGCTCGCCCACGTCACCATCGCGAACCTCGGGCGCGAACTTGGTGCGCAGCTTCTTGAGCGCCTCGCCGAACTCGGTCGCGGTGCTGTAGCGATCCTTCGGCTCCTTGCGCAGCGCCTTGAGGATCACCTCGTCCACTTCGCGAGGGATGGACGGCATGTTCGCCGACGGAGGATCCCAGACCGGGTTCGCCGCCTTGCGCCAGCGCTCGATCGGATCACCCTTCTGCGGGAGCGCGTGCCACGAGAGCAGTTCCCAGAGCATCACGCCGCACGAGTAGATGTCCGCGCGCCCGTCGACGATCTGCTTCTTCGCCTGCTCGGGCGCCATGTACGTGAGGTTGCCGATCACCACGCGCGGCGCGGTCTGCTCTTCCTTCAGCGTCGACTGCGCCGCGCCGAAGTCGATGATCTTCACGTCACCGCGGTAGCTGATGCACACGTTCGCGGGAGAGAGATCGCGGTGCACCAGGTGCAGCGGATTTCCGTTCTCGTCCTTCGCGTCGTGCGCGTACTGCAGGCCCTGGCACACGCGCTCACCGATGAGCAGCGCGATGCCCAGCGGCATGTCGACCTTGCGATCGCGCAGCCGCTTCGTCATGCGGCTCACCGTCTTGCCCTGCACGTACTCCATCGAGAGGAAGTACTCCCCGTCGACGTCACCCATCGCGTACACGCGCGCGATGTTGTGGTGATTGAGGCGCACCACCACCTTCGCTTCGTCGAGGAAGCGGCCGACGAAGGCGCGATTGGCGACCAGGTTCGGCAGGACCTTCTTCACGACGACGGCGCGCGGAGCTGCTCCGCCTTCACGAGCGAGGAAGACTTCGCCCATTCCTCCCGCACCGATGCGGCGGATCAGCTGGTAGCGGCCGAAAGGCAGCGGCGCTTCCGGCGTGGGATCCTGCAACATGAGGGCGGCAGTGTGCGGTCGCCCGTGCGTCCGAGCAAGCGAATGGCCCATCGCCTTTCGCATCGTCTCGAGGCTGTCCGCTCCAGAGTTCATCTGACCGCCGTCTGCTGAAAGGTACTCCCCGTTATCGACACATTGCGTCAAGAGTTTCCGGGTGGTCCAGAACTCCTGTAATTTTGTGATGTTACTTCCGATAAACGCGAACAAAGCCCGGGTCTGGGTCCATGAGGACGAGGTGCTGCCGCCCCACCCGGAGCACTTCGCTGCGGGGCCAGGAGCTCATCGAGATGCCCGCGTCCGTCATCGAGATGAGCACGCGGCGGGGGCTGTCGGTGGTGCTCGACTTCGCCCCGAGCCAGAGCGGGAGACGCTCGAAGCCGTAGGTCGGCGTGGTCATCGTCTCCGTGTCGTACTGAAGCGTGATCTTCGGCGTGGAGTCCGAGAGCGTGGTGGGCCGTGTGAAGCCTCTGACCTTCGGGGCGATCTGCGGCTCACCGAACGGCCGCGGCTCGGCGCGCCACACGAAGCCGGGCTCCACTCCGGCGAGGTCCGAGAGATTCACGCAGTTGTTGAACGAACAATCTGACTGACTCCAGCGGAACATCACCTCGTTGTCTTCGGCGAAATACGCGAGCGGCGGGCCCACGAGGCCGTCGAGCGAGAGCTCTTGCACGTTCGTTCCTCCATCGGCCAGCACGCGCACCCGGGTGAGCCGGCCGTTGGAGCGGAAGCGCAGCGCGAGATCGACGTCGTGCATCGCGGGCGTGGAGATCGAGGGGAAGTTGGCCAAGGTGTGAGTGAGCGTGAGCCCGCCGTCTTCGTACACGCGCCGCTCGAGGGCGCTGGTGGGACCGTTGATGGTCCACAGCACCTGGTCGATCACCACCAGCTGTTCCCCTCGGAAACGGAGCAGTCCTCCGTCGCTCGAGGTGATGCTCACGTTGCCGTTCGCGCGCTCTTCGCAGACCACGGTGTCGTCGGTGAGCGGCCAGGTGGCGTTGACGGTGCAGTTCTCTCCAGTGGGAATCGGCACGCGCACGCTCGAGTTCCGCAAGCCGTCGATCGCCACGTCGATCAGCATGGTGCGCGCGCCGAGCGAGGGCTCGAAGGCCACCTTCACCGTGTAGAGCCCCACGTCGGTCGGGGTGAAGGAGAGCACCGACTTCACCGGCCCCGAGGACTGGCGACTGAGCTCTTCGGGCGTGGTGAAGGGGACGTTCGCGTTCGAGGGATCACTGATGGTGATCTCCGCTCGGAGCGAGTCCGTGGCGCACGAGGAGAGCGGCGCGAAGACGTTCAGGTTCAGCGGCACTCCGACGTAGCCGACGGGCGTGAGGTTGCCTGGCCCTCCGCCGACGGAGCCCTGGGGCACACCGTTCTGATCGACGAGGAAGCGGGAGCAGGTGTCGGTGTTGGGATCCGGACAGGCCATCAGGCCAAACGACACCACCAGCAGCGTGAAGAGCCCCCTCATGGGCGGGACCATAATCAGATCGCGCTCAGTTCACGCCACCGCTCACCATTCGCGGCGAGCGAAACGCACGAGGCTCAGTGGGCTGCATGCCTGTTGCCGGTGAGCGCGTCGTCCGGTGAGGATTCGTTCATGCCCCTCGCCGCCGCTAACGCCAACGCACAGCTCGCTGCGCTTCAGAAGACCATCACCGCGAAGAAGGCCGACGGGAAGGTCACGGCGAAGGAGGCGAGCGAGATCCTCGCCCAGGCGCAGAAGGAATACGTCCAGGGCGGAGAGCTCGGGCTGCTTCGCAAACTGGCGGGCGACAAGATGCTCGCGCCGGCCGCGAAGGACGGCTTCGTGAAGAGCGTCGATCGCATCGTGCCGGCGGGCGCGCCGACCGCGCAGTTGGCGGCGATGATCTTCCGGCTCGATCCGAATACGGGGCGCAAGCAGCTGCTCGACGTGCTCGACAAGGCGAAGAATCCGGTGGCCGGTGGACCGAAGACCTTCGTGGTCACTGGGCTCGGCCGGCCGTACCTCGCGGCGATCACCAGCGCGCAGGTGACGACGGGGTTGGTGAAGTTTCTCGATGGCGCCACTCCGGAGCAGGCGAAGAAGATCCGCAGCTACCTGGGACAGCAGTTGAAGACGTTCGAGTCGCCGATCTCGAAGGGCGGAGTGGCGGTGCCCGCGCGCCTCGGCGCGAAGGGACTCGCGTTCGCGGCAGACACTCGGCAGCCGGGCATCACCGCGGTGAATCAGAACGCGGTGGTGTTGCGTGCGCTGGAGAAGGTCGCGTCACTGAAGGGGACGCAGAACGCCGCGCTGGTCGCTAAGGCGAATGCGCTCGCGACGCGGACCGCGCGTGATCTGAAAGCGCAGCTCGACTTCACGTATCCGTCCACCGGGCGGCTCGCGTACAGCTTGATCATGCGCGGCGGGAAGCCCGCGACGGTGCAGCTGGAGGATGGTCATCACTTGAAGACCACGCTCGATGCGCTGGAGGCGCTGGAGAAGCACGCTCCGACCTTCGCGCCGGTGATCGCGCGCATGGAGAAGCGGCTGCCGGAGATCGCGTTCGCGGCGACGGAAGATCTCAGCGGAGCGTCAGGTCACATCTACACGCCGACGTTCAACGCGTTCCGCGCGGAAGTGGCGAAGGTCGAGCACAAGACGCGCATCACCGCGCAGGACGTGGCGCACCTCGAGTCGCTCGCTGGCCGCGATGGGCTGATGACCTCAGGTGAGAAGGGGATGATTGCGCTCGTGAAGAAGCGCGTGACCTAAGTGCCTCCCTCTCCCTCGGGAGAGGGTCGGGGTGAGGGCAAGTGAACTCGTTGAATCGAACGAACGCTTGCGGTTGCGCGCTCGCCCCTCTCCCCGCTGTCGCAGGGAGAGGGAATTAGGATTTGAGACTGGCGGCCACCGCGCGCAACGCCTCAGGCGCACCGCTCTCGATGATCAATCCGTGCGACGGAATGATCCGCGTGAGCCCCGGCACCCCGGCCAGCTCATTCATCAACGCGGCGACCGCGCGAAGATCCTTCCCCACGCGCCGCTGAACCGGTGCCGGCAACTTCGGCTGCGGCCCCGTGAAGCCCACGAAGCGCATCATCAACCCCTTGAACCCGCGCCCGTGCGGAACGTTGGTGAGCAGATCCGCGACGATCAACGTGTTCCCCGCGACGATCACCGCCTCGTGCGTACTGAAACCATCCACGCGGAAGACCTTCAGCTGCGCGTCGAGCGGCAGCGCAGTGATCGGCTGGCAGGTGAGCCGGTCAGCGAGCTTCGGCACCCCGACCTCAGGACAGTACGCCGTGAGATTGAGCCGCACCGCGAACGCCGCCGCGTCGAGCGCGTGAAATTGATTCGGAAGAATCAGCTGCGCGGGATTTCCGAGCGCGCGAATGGCGTCGAGCACCGGCTCCTCGACCGGAATCGCGTTGTAGAAGAGCAGCGATCCATCGAGCCGCTTCACGATCGTCATCCGCCGCGTGGCGCCCGGGAGCCCCGGCACTTCGTCGTCGATGATCCACAACCGCTCGTCGACCTGCGTGAGAGGTCCAGCCTTGTTCACCGTCCACGGCCGAGTGATCGCCATGGCGCGGCTCATAGCAGCTGACGCCTCGCGGTGACGGTCTTCGGCGGGGTGTTGCGAGAAGGACACCCTCTCGACGACACCGCGGTCCGTGCGCTCCTCCGTGATGGTGTTCTCGCTCGTCCTCGCCGCCTGCGGTGCCTCTCGCAACGCTCCCGACGCGGGGAGCGGCTGCATGGTCAACGCGTGTCCGCCCACGCACGTCTGCGACACGGTGACGAATCAATGTCTGCCGGTCTCCACCTCTGCGTGCGCCTCGGGATGTGATGGCGCGAAGCCGTTCTGCGACGAGTCCCGCGGCGCATGCGTGGAATGCACGGCGACGGAAGGCTGCGGAGGGATGACTCCGATCTGCCACACCACCTCGAGCACCGGCGCGTACTGCGTGGAGTGCCTCGATGACGCTCACTGCCCCGGCAGCACGTGTGATCAATCACGCCGCACGTGCCGCTCGCATCCAGACGCGGGCCAGCCTGATGCGGGTCAGCCCGACGCGGGTGCCCCTGATGCAGGACCGGCATCGTCGTGCACCACGCGCTGCAGTGGCACCACTCCGCGCTGCCTCGAGCCCACGGGAATGTGCGTGCAGTGTCTCGACGACACTCAGTGCGGTGGCGGAAGCCGCGTGTGCGATCTCTCGACGCATCGCTGTCAGCTGGCTCCCAGTGATGGAGGCGTGTGCGTGAATCAGCCTCCGCCGCCGAGCTGCACCGCGAGTTGCAACGAGGGCTTCCACTGTCTCAATGGGAGCTGCGTGCTCAATGGTGGATCAGGTCCGGTACAGGTGACCGTGCGTTGGGACACGGACACGGACGTGGATCTCCACCTCGATGAGCCGACGCCTGGTGGTGGCCACTGCGAGATCTATTACGGCGACACCGGAGGCAGCAGCTCGAGCTGTGGCGCGGTGGGCGAGCTCGATCTCGACTCGAACGCGGGCTGCAGCATCGACGGCGTCGACATCGAGAACATCATCTACCCGCCGGGGAGCACTGCCCCGAGCGGCACCTACGTGGTGCGCGTCGACTACTACGACAACTGCTCGGTCACGACGTCCATCCCCTACGAGATCGAAGTGCGGGTGAACGGGCAGACCACGAGCTGGTGCGACGTGTTCAACGCGAGCGATGCAGACAGTGGCGGCGCGAATTCAGGGCGAGTGATCACGACCTTCGTCGTGCCGTGAAGCGGTGCCGAGGCAGCAGCGTCCCAGGGAAAAGAGGGTCGGGGGTGAGGGCGGTGCACGTCGCACAAGAACGCAGACTTCGTCAGCACCAATTGGCAAATGTCCGCCAGTTCGTGTCGCGCCCGAGAGCGAGTTCTGAACAGACTGTGCGTGATGTCCATCACGGTATTGCAGGAGCACCCCGATTTTCGGCTCGGGAACGTAGGTTCGGTTTTCGTCACGGTGTGGTTCAG
Source organism: uncultured Myxococcales bacterium (assembly GCA_966211295.1). Lineage (GTDB taxonomy): Bacteria > Myxococcota > Myxococcia > Myxococcales > Myxococcaceae > Archangium_A. The sequence continues at coordinate 6,444 of CBIHPJ010000250.1, forward strand.
CGAGCTGAGTCACGCAGCGCTCGACGCACTCACGAATCATCAGAAGCTGATCTTCGAGAAGCACGGAAAGGTCACCATGGTGTCGGTGGTGGTCAACGCCACCCAGGCGCCCGGCGCCGACCTGCGCGAGCGGATGAAGGTGCAGATGGAGGAGCTCGCCGACATGCGCATGGGCAACATCACGGTGGTCCTCGCGCGCGGAATGTCGGCGATCATCGCGCGGAGTTTTCTCGCGATGCTCAGCCTGATCAGCAAGGAGCACATGAAGGTCTTCAAGACCCTCGAGGAGGCCGCGGAGGAAGTGAAGAAGATCCCCGGTCAGCACGCCGCGACGCTGGCGAATCTCACGCTGGCGGATGATTTGGTCGCGTTCGCGGCTCTGCCTCGCCCGAAGTGATTCCGATTCCCTCTCCCTGCGAAGCGGGGAGAGGGAGAGAATTAGCGCACGAGTTCGCAGAGAGACGGAAGAGCCTTCGCGAGCGCGGGCCCCGGGTGCAGCAGCGCCTTCGTCGGCACCGTCACCCACTTCGCCTTCTTCATCGCGCCCAACTTCTCCACCGCGTCGCGCCCTTCCCTCACGTCTGACGCGTCGACCACCACGTCGGGCACGAGCGTGACCGCCTTCTCCATCGAGTACATCGGGTACGCGGTGGGCGCCTTCTCGGCCGCGTTCTTCGCCCCGCAGTCCTGCAGCAACTCATCGGCGAAGCTGCCGGGACCGGCGACCACCAGCGGCGCAAAGCCGACCACGAAGAGCACGCGCTTCGGCTGCTTCACCTTCACCGAGCGCTCCTTCTCGCGGGCGCCCTTGAGCTCTTCGATGAGCGTCTTCGCCTCGACGTCCTTCCCCAGCAGCCGACCGAGCTCATTCATCGCAGTGACCACGTCTTCCACCGTGGTGAGCGGGAGCGCGAGCACCGAGATGCCCAGGCGAGCCACCGTCTCCACGGCCTTCTGATTCCCGGGCGACTTCGCGACCACCAACACCTGCGGCTTGAGCGCGACGATCGTCTCCACGGAGACGTCGTTGAAGCCGCCCGCCTTGGGCAGCTCCTTCACCTCGGGAAATTCGCAGAACCTGGAGACGCCGATGAGCGCGTCCTTCGCCCCGAGCGCAAGCACGGTCTCCGTGATGCTCGGCGCGAGCGAGACGATGCGCGTGGCCGGAATCGGAGGCGGAGGACCCAACCACTGCGCAGGCGAAGAAGCCGGCGCCGCCGCGAGGATGATTAGGAGCAGGTTCATCGGGTGAGGATGTCGGCCACGTTCGCCACGCCGGAAGAAGCGCTCACCGGGCAGATCGCGAGGGCATTCGCTCCCGCGCGCACTTCGCTCACGCCGCCGTCGCCCACCGCGAGCACCACCACCCGGCCACCGTTCTGATCAGACACCAACAGCTGCTGCCCAGACGAAGCGAAGCGACCCGGCATCATCGGCATGCAGCCCGCGTCCGCCGCCACGCACGAGCCCGTGCTGGTGCTCCACACCCCAGGCAGCTTCGCGTCGTTGGAGTCGAGCGCCACCACGCCCGCCGCCGCGACGGACTCGACCGTGAACGTGGGCGAGTAGGTGATCTGACCGCCGCACGAGATCGCCACCGCATTGCCCACGAGGCCGATCCACTGCGGGTTGAGGCAGTCCTGCGCGCCGAGATCGATCACCGTCGGCAGCCCCGACGTCGCATCCACGCGCGCCACCAGGCCGGGACCTTCAGGCACATAGGTGTCGGGGTTCAGGTTGCTGAGCGCCACGTAGAGCGCGTTGTTCTTCGCGACGATCGCCCACGGACGCGCCACGGGAGCCCCACCGTCGAAGGCCTTCAGATCGAGGTTCTTCAAAGACACGCGGCCCGCCAGCGTCGGCACCGCAGGATTCGTGATGTCCACCTTGGCGAGCTCCTGGCCGGCGTCAGCGGCCTCCGCTCCATAGCCACCGAAGAGCGGAACCCAGAGCGTCGAGCCCACCTTCGCGAGGCCCTGCGGATACGTGTTCGCACCGAAGGGAATCTCGGCCACCGCGCCGAGCACGAGAGCGCCCTGCACGCCCGCGTCGAGGACGATCACTCCAGCGTCCACGCCTTCGCGCAGCACGGTGAGCGTGCCCGAGCCCGCGTTCACCACATAGACGAAGGGACGATCGACGAGCAGCTGGTTCGGCACCTGGCCGGTCGTCGAAGCGAGATTGGTCAGCTGGTAGTCGCCGGTGGTCGAGGGCAACGCGGAGTAGACGCGGCGATCCGTTCCATCCGCGGCGAGCAACGTCGAGCCCACGCGCGCGAGCGCCGCCGGGTTGCTGCCGACGTCAGAGAGAGGACCCTTCACGCCGGTGGTGGGATCGAAGCCGACCACCTGGCCGCTCCAGTAGCAGGCGGCGACGGCCACGTAATCGCAAACACCCGCGGTGCACTGCTGGCCCTGCGCGCACACCACGCCGCAGCCGCCGCAGTTCGATTCATCGGTGAGCGCGTCGACACACGACGCAAGGCAGCGCGTGAGCCCCGTGGTGCAGCTCGTCTTGCACTGACCGGTCTCGCAGACCTCGCCGACACCGCATGTCACTCCGCACTGGCCACAGTTCCTCGGGTCGAAATCTGTCGCTGAGCAGACGCCATCGCAGAACGTCGTGCCCGCGCGGCAGGTGCACTCCGGCATGTTCTCGGAGTTCGGCAGGCAGTCCTGCTGAGGGCCGCACGCGTTGCCGCACACGCCGCAATTGCGACGATCTGAAGTGGGATCGATGCAGCCGGTGCCGCAGGGCAACGTTCCCGGTTTGCATACCACGCCCTGGGGAGGGCACGCCGTCAACACCACCACCACACCGAGAGACATCAGGGTCAGCTGCTTCATGAACACGGCTCCTACACGGGAATGCAGTTCGAATCAGTTGCTCCCTCTCCCAGCGAAAGCGGGGAGAGGGTCGGGGCGAGGGGCGAGCTGCGAGTCCCAGGAGATACCCACAGTCACGAAGATCGACCTCGGAGGGAGTGGATACCCATCCAGGTCTTGCGCCTGTACGTCGAGCAGGTTCTTCAATTCCACGCTCGCGGTGATCAACGGCGATTTCCACGGTCGCGCGGTGAGCCCCACGTTCACGAACGCGCGCTCGGGGAGAATCAGCGTCTCGGTGCGATTCATGAACTGCGCTGATTGGAAGAGCACCTCGGCCCTGCCCTTCAGCCACTCGGGGCCACCCGAGATGCGCGCGTGCACGCGATGCGCAGGGCGAAAGGGGAGCGCCTTCAAATAGTAGCGAGGGTCGTCCCGCAGATTCTGGGTGTCGAGGAAGGTGTAGCTCGCGCTCGCCTCGAGCCACTTCCACGGAGTGGCCGCCGCTTCCACCTCGAGCCCCGCCACGCGCGCCGCGGAGAAGTTGTACGGACGCGCGAGGTTCGGCGGGTAGTACTCGTAGCTGATCAGATCTTCGTAGAGCGAATAGAAGCCCGTGGCCGACACCCGCCCGAGCTCGTGTTTCCACGCCGCGCCGACGTCTCCGGTGAGCGCCCGCTCGGGCCGCAACTCGGAGTTCGGCAACATCGTGCCCTGCATCACGTAGAGCTCGGTGAAGGACGGAGGCCGGCTCGCCTGCCCTGCGTTCGCGCGCACCGAAAATCCACTCGGCAGCTCGGCGACCACGCCCACCTTCGGAGAGAACACCACGAACTTTCCCGCGACATCCACGCGCGCGCTGCCGTTGATCGCGAGCGCACCGTCGAGGAAGAGCACCTCGTCGCCAGCCATCGCGGCGAAGCGGCCCCAGGAGGCGCCCGTGCCGCTGTCCGCGTTGAGCCAATCTCCGCCGCCCGAGAGGAGCGCGGTGAGCCCGTGCCTTCCCGCGAAGAGGCGCGAGTAGACCGCCTCGGCACCCACGGAGATCTCACGCTGCCGATACGCGCCCGCTCCGAAGTACGTGCCGTTGAGGGTGGTGCTGTCGAGCCGTCCCCAGCCGAGGGTGGAGAGCGTGCCGCCCGCTTCGAAGTTGGTGGTGGTGCGCGCGGAGAGCGTGCCGCGTCCGGTCAGCTGATTCGCGGAGTTCGAAGGGTTCTGCACCGGGCCCGCGAGGCCACGCGACTCCACGGTGCCTTCTCCAAGGAGATCGAGCTGCGTGGTGCCGAATTTCCTTCTGAAGCGCAGCAACCCGCCGCCCTGCAGCGAGCCGTTGTTGGTGCGCGTCTGCGTGGTGAGCTCGTTTCCGGGAAGCGAAGGGAGCGCGTCGTAGCGGAAGTCGAAGGTGCCCTCGCTGCGCAGCCCGTGCAGGAGCATCAGTCCATCACCGCCGAGCAACGTGGTCGCTCCACCCGCGGAGAGCTGCGAGGTGACGAAGCTGCCTTGCGTGAAGTCGGCGAAGAGCCGGGTGCCTCCGCCCGGAGCTTGCGTGACCAGGTTCACCACGCCGCCCATCGCTCCGGGGCCGTAGCGAGCCGAGCCTCCGCCGCGCAGCACCTCGATGCGCTCGAGGGCCGAGGTGGGAATGCGCGAGAGATCCATCGCTGCGCCGGGTCCGGCGAGAGGAACTCCGTCGAGCAGCACCAGCACCGCGTTCGACGCCGCGCCGCGAAGCGAGATCGTCTTGCGCTGACCGATTCCGCCCGAGTCCTGCACCACGGCGCCCGGAGTGGTGGTGAGCAGCTCCGAGGCGTCCTTCGCTTCGGCGCGCGCCTGGGTGGCATCGCGGGTGGTGAGCGTGGCCGAGGGATCTCTCACCACCGGAGAGGTGGGGAGTGGATCGTTCACCACTGGAGGGAGTGCGACATCGACCGGCGGCAACGCGAGCACGCCGCCGTCTTCCTCTTCAGGAGCGGCGCAGAGCGCGATGG
>CBIHPJ010000251.1:0-11244 GCA_966211295.1 uncultured Myxococcales bacterium
CGAGCTCACCACCACCGCGATGTTCTTCTCGCGCGGAGTGGTGATCTTCAGATCCGCGGGAGGCATCGCCCCTTCGATGGTCTTCAGCGCGGAGTCGAGCGAGACGCCCTTGCCCTGATCCTTCCAAGCGCGATCGAGAAGCGTGCGCTCCATCGCGTCCTTGCCGCCCGCGTTCTTTCGCGTGGGCGCGTCATAGAGGCCGATCATCGGCAGCATCGCGAAGTAGTCGTTGCGATCTTTCTGGGTGAGCGTGCCCTTCTTCGCCTTGTCGAGCAGGCCGGAGAGCGCCTGCGCGTTCTCCTTCATCTGCGGAGCGTTGATCGCGCCGACCATCTCGAGCGCCGTCGCCTTATCGAGGCGGAGGAGCGGCTGCCCGATGTCTCCGCTGCGGATCTGCGTTTCGGGATCACAGCCGTAGCGCTCGATGTACGCGGCGCGCACGGAGTCGATCTGCTTGGCGTTCATTCCACTCAGGAGCGTCTTGGTGCGGTCGATGCGCTCGGAGCCGCTGCCGAGGCGATCCTTCGCGAGGCCGTGCAGCGCTTCGGCGATCTTCACCGGGTTCTTCGAGGCTTCGCGGCGTCGATGCCCTTCGCCGTGCGGCCGGGGATCCAGCCGGTGACCGCCGACTTCACGCTGTCGGCCGCGTCTCGCACCGTGGCCGCCACATTGGCCTTCACGTTGGACGTCGCCTTCGGAGCAGCGGTTTGCTTCGGAGCAGCGCGCTTGATCGTGGTCATGAGCGGGAGTGCTAGTACCAAATGACCGAATTCGTCAAATCGGTCATTTCTGATATTCAGCCGGTCATGGCAGCGAAGCAGACGAAGGACAGCGCGATCCTCGCGGCGGCCCAGCAGGAGTTCCTCAAGCGGGGCTACCGGCACACGTCGATCGAGACGATCGCGCAGGCGGCGGGGATCGCGAAGGGCACGGTCTATTTGTACTTCGAGAGCAAGGAGGAGGTGTTTCGCGCGGTCTCGAATCAGTTCATCGCGTGGTTCCTTGGGAAGGCGAAGGAAGCGGCGAAGAGCGAGGGCTCGGTCACCGAGCGGGTGACGAGAGTGCTCGAGGCGAAGTTCGGCGCGGTGCATGCGATGACGAGCCGATCTCCACACGGGGCGGAGCTGATCGACTCGTCGCACGGAGTCAGTGGCGAGCTCTACCGAGAGGCCGACAAGGCGTACGTGAAGATCCTTGCGGGCGTCTTGAAGGAGCTGGAGCTCACGATGTCTGCCAACGAGGCGGCGTGGTTGCTCTTCAGATCGGCGCAGGGCGTCGAGTTCAGTGTTGAGGGCGAGGTGACTGCGAATGAGGTGTCGAAGCGTCTCGGGCAGCTCGCCGCAGTCAGCGTTCGGGGCGTGACTCAGTAACGCCCCCTCACCCCGACCCTCTCCCGGGGGGAGAGGGAGCTAACGGGTGGTGATCGTGCGGTTCAGCTCGGACCGCGGATTCGCCTCGTAACGCGCGGGTCCGCCATTCCAGATGCGCCGCTGAATCGTCACTCGGTGCGCCGCGGGATCGATGTCGTAGACGTGGTACCCGCAGCCCTGCGCGACGTGGAGATCGGTCGCGCTGCCCACGCAAATGATCTGCCGCTTCTTCGTGTTCACCACGTACGGCCGGTGCATGTGTCCGTGGAGGATCAGATCGAGCGTGACGTCGTTGCGATCGACGAGGTCCATCATCTCGAGATCGTCTCTCAGTCCGTGAGCCCGCGCGTCGCGTTGTCCCTCGGCGCGGAGCAGCCCGTAATGCAGCGCGAGGATCACGAAGCGTCCCTTCAGGCTTCCGTCCGTGAGGATGCGCAGGAGCTTCTCGCGCTGCTGCTCACCGCAGAGTCCTGACGAGTCGACGATGCTCGTCGGCCGCGCCACGTCGATCGCCACCACGCTCACTTCATTCGTGAGGTGTTTGACGAAGGGAAACTTTGCTCCCTCGCTCAGCGCGCTGAAGTGCTTCTCGAAGAGCCCCGCAGCGCCGTCCACGTAGCGATCGTGATTCCCGGGAATCACCGTGTACTTCGCAGGCTGCTCCAGTCGCGGACCGAAGAGCTCGGCCACCTTGGCGAACTCCGCTTCCGTGGAGACGCCCGTGAGATCACCCGTGCAGAGCGCGTGATCGACGTTCTGAGAGTCGACGTCCTCCAGCAGCCTCTGGATCCGCAGATCGCTGTGCTCGAAGTGCCTGCCTCGCCCCGCGATCGAATAGCTCGCCACCGCCATGAAGCGCTTGAGCGCGAGCTTCCCAGTGAGCGGGAAGTGCGTGATGTGAATGTCCGAGAAATGCGCGAGCTTCATGAGACTCCGGCGGTCGCGCGGAAGAGGACTCCGTTTCCAGAGAGCGGAATGTCGCCTTCGTCAGCGCCGATGAACACCGACTCGCCGCGCCTCAACGCGACGCCCTTCACTGTGACCAGACCTTCCACCACCAGCAGCACCTGCGCGCCGCGAGCGGGGAGGGTGATGGAGCGATCATTCAGCTCCACACGGGAGAGACGGAAATCCGGAGCGGGCGTCACGTAGACCGCCTCGTCAGCTCCAGTCGCCTGAAGCACCTTCGCGGGACCATCTGCGAAATCGAGCACCGAGAGCAGCTGCGGCACGTCGACATGCTTGGGCGTGAGACCTCCTCGCAGCACGTTGTCCGAGTTCGCCATCAGCTCGATACCCGTGCCCTGCAGGTACGCGTGGAGATTTCCCGCATCGAGGTACAGCGCCTCACCGGGCTTGAGCTCCACCAGGTTGAGCAACAGCGCGCCCACGATGCCGATGTCGCGCGGGTACAGCTCGTTGAGTTTCAGCGCGAGCTCGCACTCCGCTTCGAAGCCGCTGAGCTTGCGTCCAGCGCCCGCGATCAAGCGATCCACGAGCTCGCCTTGCGCCTCGCGACTGAGCGTCATCGCGTACTCGAAGTAGCCCTTCAGCCCCTTCGAGAGGCGCGAGACGTCGAGTCCGAATCCATCGAAGAGCCGCACTGAGTCGCTCAACCGGCGAAAGCCGCACAGCGCACGGAACGGGGTGAGCGCGCAGATGATCTCGGGCTTGTGATTCGGATCTTTGTAGTTCCGATTCGCCGCGGTGCGCGCGAGGCCCGCCGCATCTTCACGCGCGAACCCTTCCTTCGCTTGCGCCAGGGTTGGGTGCGCTTGGAGCGAGAGCGGCTGACCCGCGGCCAGCACCTTGAGGAGAAACGGCAGCCGCGGACCGAAGTGTTTCGTCGTCGCGGCTCCGAGAATCCGCTCCGGCGCCTGGGCGATGTGCGCGTCGAGCGTGAGCCCGCTGCTCAACTTCGAAGGCGCGGAAGAATGCGCTCCCAGCCAGAGCTCCGCGTGGGGCAGCCCGTCAGGCTGGATCCCGAGCAGCTCGGGGATCGCCGTCTGGTGTCCCCACGCGTAGCGCTGAATGACGTTCTCGAGCCGCTCCAAGTTCAGACCCTCAGGCGAGCAGGCTGCGCAGCATCCACGCCGTCTTCTCGTGAATCTGCAGGCGCTGGGTGAGGAGGTCGACGGTCGACTCGTCTCCGCCCTTCTCGGCGCGGGGGAAGATCGAACGCGCCGTGCGCGCGCACGTCTCGTGGCCCTTCACCAACTCGCGCACCATGTCCGTCGCCTCGGGCACGCCCTCGGTCTCGGGAATGGAGGACAGCTTGCTGAACGCCGCGTACGTCGCGCGCACCGGGTACCCCAGCGCACGAATGCGCTCGGCGATCAGATCATTCGCGAGCCAGAGCTCGTTGTAGTGGGTCTCGAACATCAGATGCAGCGTTTGGAACATCGGGCCCGTGACGTTCCAGTGGAACGCGTGGGTCTTGAGGTACAGCGCGTAATTGTCGGCGAGCAGCGCGTTGAGCCCATCGGCGATCGCCCTCCGATCTGCCTCCGCGATCCCAATGTCCACCGCCATCTCTGCCTGCTTCGAGCTCTTCTTCGCCATGGTGTGTCTCCTCGCTGAAAAAGGTCCTGAATGCGATCCCTGCGGCCGGGAAGATGCACCTCCCGACTTTTGGTTTCGCGCGAAAAGTGTCCCCGAAATCGGGGTTGACATCATCAAACTTTGGATTAAGTCTAAATCCAACATGAGTCCAGACCTCGTCACCCAGCTCAAGGACGCCGGCATTCAGCCCTCGGCGCAGCGCCTCGCGGTGGCTGAGTACGTGCTCGGTACCGACATGCACCCCTCGGCCGATGAGGTCCTCGCCCAGGTGCAGGCCAGCTTTCCGATGCTCTCGCGCGCGACCGTCTACAACACGCTCAACCTCTTCGTGGAGAAGGGGCTGCTCAGGCAGCTCGTCCTCGCCGAAGGGCGGACGGTGTTCGATCCGCGCCTCGAGCCGCACCACCACTTCATCGATGACGAGACGGGCCGCATCGAAGACGTCCCCTGGGACGCGGTGCGAGTGGGCGAGGTCAAAGGTCTCAAAGGCTACGAAGTCCGTGAGTACATGGTCGTGATGCGGGGCAAGAAGCTCGGCGGGTCCCGCATGCCCAAGAAGCGCTGAGCACTTTCTCTGAAGCAGCAGTTCTCGAAGCAACACTCACCCCAAGGAGCAACAACGCATGATCACCCCCGGTTCGAAGGCCCCCTCGTTCAACGTCCCTGCCTGTGTCGGCATCGAGAAGGGCAAGGAGTTCAAGAACATCAGCTCGAAGGATCTCGAGGGCAAGTGGGTCGTCTTCTACACGTACCCCAAGGACTTCACGTTCGTCTGCCCGACCGAGATCGTCGAGTTCGACAAGAAGATGAAGGACCTCGCCGATCGCGGCGCGACGCTCCTCGGCGGCTCGACCGACAACGAGTTCAGCCACCTCGCGTGGCGTCAGCAGCACAACGATCTGAAGGGCATCAAGCACCCGCTGCTCTTCGTTGCGCCTTCGATGGCGGCGGGCTTCGGCCTCGTGCGTCCCGGTGACGAGGTCGCGCTCCGCGCCACCTTCATCATCGACCCGCAGGGCGTGATTCGTTACGCGTCGGCGAACGACCTCTCGGTCGGCCGCAACGTCGACGAGGTGATCCGCGTCCTCGACGGTCTGCAGACCGACGAGCTCTGCCCCTGCAACTGGAAGAAGGGCGAAGAGACGCTGACCGCGAAGATCAAGAAGGCCGGGTGAGTTTCACCCGCTGAAATAAATCCTCACGGGCGTGGTGTGCTCACCGCCGCCACGCCTGTTTTCTGTCCTGCGCACCCCACATCCCCCCAGGAGACGACGAACATGGAAAACCTCAACCAGCTCCGTGAGCAGTTCCCCGACGCTGCGCGCGACATCAAGATCAACATCACGAACGTGATCGCACCGGGCGCGCTCAACGCGGCGCAGGCCTGGGGCGTTGCGATGTCGACGGCGTACGCCGCCCGCAACGAGAAGCTCATCAAGGCCGTGCACTCCGACGCGAAGATGGCGGGCATCGATGACGCGGTGCTCGACGACGCGAAGGCGGCAGCGATCCTGATGGGGATGAACAACGTCTATTACCGGTTCCGTCACCTGGTCGGAAAAGAGGAGTACTCGCAGAAGCCCGCGCGGCTTCGCATGCTCCGCCTGAGCCAGGTCGCGACGAACAAGATCGACTTCGAGCTCTTCTGCCTCGCGGTCTCGGCGGTGAACAACTGCGAGACCTGCATCAAGTCCCACGAGGCGGTGGTGATCGAAGGCGGGCTCACCACTGACCAGGTGCACGACGCCGTGCGCATCGGCGCGGTGATCAACGCCGCGGCGATCGCGCTCGAGACGACGTTCTGAACACGCTCTTCCTGCTTCTCGCGGCGCAGTTCGCCAGCGACGTCTTCGACAACGCTGAGCCCTTCACCAAACTCGAAGAGCGGGACGGCATCACCGTCAGCCGGCGAGCGGTGAAGGGCAGCGATTTCTTCGAGTACCGGGCAGAGATCTCCACTCCGCACCCCGTGCCCGCGCTGTGCGAGGCGATCTACGACTGGGGCACGAAGAATCCCGACTCGGGCATGACCACCCTCAACAAGGTGCTCGAGGATCGCGGAGAGGTGCGCGTGGTCTACAACCAGATCAGCGCGCCAGTGGTGGCGAAGCGCGACTACGCGATGACGGTAGTGCGCGAGCGGCTGGCCGAAGGGAGCTGCCGCATTCGCTTTCGCACCACCAACGAGCTCGCGCCGGCGCGGCCTGATGGCTTCGTGCGCATGAACAAGATGTGGGGCGAGTGGCTGCTCGAATCGAAGGGCGAGGGCTCGAGCAAGATCACGTACACGCTCTTCAGCGATCCGGCCGGCTCGGTGCCTCCCTTCCTCGTGCACGGCAGCCAGCGTTCGGCCACGCGCGACAGCGCAGCGAGAGCGCTCGAGAAGACGAAGCAGTTCCTGGAAGCCAAACCGAAGTAAAGCAGCGCGCGTGAAGTTCGATTCCCGCCTCATCGCGCGCCTCGCAGGCAGCCTCGCGTTCAGGGTCACCTGCTACTTCGTGATGATGTGGATGGCGCTGTGGGCCGAAGCGCGCGCGGCTCCACGACTGCCCGATGCGGTGCTGGAGGTCGTGCCGTACGTGCCGTGGGTCGATCGCTACAACTATCTCCTCTGGCTCGTGGCGTACGTGCCCGTGGCGCTCTGGCTGCTCGCGAAAGATTCCGAGCGCTTCATCCGCTACATGTACTCGGCGGGGTACATCGCGCTCATCCGTGGCCTCTGCATCATGGTGACGGGGCTCGGTCCCGTGCGCGGTGAAGATCTCCACGCGGGGATGAGCTTCGAGACGCGGCTCAACGCGTTCTTGAGCATGATCACTCCGTTCGGTTTCTTCGACACGGGAGCAGGCGCGCGCGTCTACCTCACGAAGGATCTCTTCTTCTCGGGTCACACGTCCACCACGGTGCTCTTGCTGCTCTACGTCTGGCGCTATCCAGCGCTGCGCGCGGTGATGCTGATCGCGCACGTGCTGGTGGTGTGCAGCGTGTTCTTCTCGCACCTGCACTACACGATCGACGTGATCGGCGCGTACGCGATCACGCTCACGCTCTTCACGCTGCGCGAGGGCCGGCTTGGGGTTCATCCGGAGCCGACGTCGGCTGCATCTTCGGCAGCACCGGGCCCTTGAAGTGTTTCCTCAGTCCTCCGAACCACACGAGGAAGAGCAGGGCGCAGGTCGCGACGAAGGCCACTCCGGCCCAGCCATTGGGCGGCAGTGACATCAGCACCACCATGAAGACGATCCACAGCACGGCGATCACGTTGATCGCGGGGCCAAAGCGGCCGAGCGTCCAGGGGCCCACGCGCGGCCAGCCCTTCTTCCGAGCGAGCAGTCCGAGCAGCACCGGCATGCCGTAGCTCGCGTAGAGCGCGACCGTGGAGAGCGCGGCCATCACCGAGAGCGCCTTCGCGAAGACCGCCAATGTGAACGCCACGCAGACCGAGACCCAGACTCCGACGTGCGGCGTCTGCCAACGCGGAGAGACCTTCGCGAGGTGCTTCGAGAATGGGAGTCCTCCATCGCGCGCGAAGGCGTAGAGCATGCGCGAGTTGCTGGTGATCGACGCCAGTCCACAGAACCACATCGCGGCGACCGCGACCCAGACCAGCACGGTGCCCAGTGGTCCGAGCGCGCTCTCGAGCACGAAGATGAACGGATTCTTCGCGGCCACCGTCGCGTTGAGATCTCCGATGGCGAGGGTGATCACGATCAGCATCACGTAGCCCGCGATGCCGCTCGCGATGATCGCCATCAAGATGCCTTTCGGAGCGTTGAGCGCCGCGTCCTTCGTCTCTTCCGAGGCGTGGGCGGAGGCGTCGTAGCCAGTGAACGTCCATCCCGCCTGGAGCAGGCCCACGAGGAAGCCGGGGATCACGGCGATGGTGAGCCAGTCCGTGGGATCCACGGGCGGCGGCTGGCTCGGTGACTCGAGCATCAAGAACGAGAGCGGCTGTTTGGGAGCGAAGATCAGCACTGCTCCCACCATCACCAGCACGCCGATGACGTGGTACCAGGCCGAGACGGTGTTCAACGCGGCGACCACCTTCACCCCGACGTGATTCAAGATCGCGTGACTGAGCAGCACGAGCGCGTAGAGGCCCAGCACGGCGCCGCGTGAATCGAAGCCGAGCAACGGAGCGAGAAATTCCGCGAGGCCGAAGTCGATCGCCGCGGTGATCGCGAATTGCCCGAGCACGTTGAGCCACGCGGTGGACCAACCTGCTCCGGGGCCGCCGAGGATCGAGCTCCAGTGGTACAGCGCGCCCGCGGTGGGAAATGCGGATGCGAGCTCACCGAGCGAGAGCCCGATCATCACCGTGAAGATCGCGACCAGCGGCCAGCCGAGCAGCATGATGCGCGGTCCGCCGGTGGTGATGCCTGCTCCGTAGAGCGTCACGGCTCCGGTGAGGATCGAGATCACCGAGAAGCTGAGCGCGAAGTTCTGGAATGCGCCGAGGTCGCGCTTCAGCTCCTGCTTGTAGCCGAGCGCTTCGAGCTCGGAGCCGCCCCTGGGATCAGCTTCCATTTTCCGCCACTCGCCAGAGGTACCAACTCGCGACGCTGCGGTACGGCCTCCACACTTCGCCGAGCGGCAGCAGCAGCTTCGCGTTGATCGGCGCGTCGAGCTTCCGCAGCAGCGTGAAGCCCTTGCGTACCCCGAAGTCGTCCACCGGCCACACGTCGAGGCGGCCCATGCGGAACATGAGCATCATCTCCACCGTCCAACGGCCGATGCCTCGGACCTGGGTGACTCGCTCGACGATCTCGTCGTCGAGCATTCCGTTGAGCGCCTTCGCTCCGGGCACGGTCCCGTCGAGGCACTTGGCGGCGAGGTCTTTCACCGCGAGGGCCTTCGACATCGAGAGGCCACACTTCCGCAGCGAATCGATCCGCGCGCGATGCACGGTCTTCAGGTCGGCCTGTTGGCCATCACCGAATCTGGTGTTCACCCTCCCCAGGATCGTCTCCGCCGCCTTGCCGTGGAGTTGCTGATGGCAGATCGATCTGACCAGCGCGTGAAAGGGGTCGAAGTCCTCGGAGACGTCGAGCTGCGCGGGACCAACCCGGGCGATCACCTTCGCGAGACCGGCATCATTTGCAGCGAGGAATTTCTCGGCTTTTCGAAGGGAACGGCTGAACGCACTCACCGGGTCACTGTACTGAAGTCATTACGCCCGAGGGGCTCGCGGAGAGGTATGCTGCGCCCCGCCCATGTCCTCGGTTGCTCCTCGTGTCCCAGGCCGCATTCTCGTCATCGATGACGACCGTTCCGCGCGGCTCTTGCTCGAGCGTGTGCTGGTACGCGCGGGCCACAAAGTGACCCTCGTCGACAACGCCGAGCAGGGTCTCAAGGCGATCGCCGAAGGTGGCTACGATCTGCTGATCACCGACAAGAACCTTCCCGGCACCGATGGCCTCGAGGTGCTGCGCCAGGCGCGCGAGAAGCAGCCCGCGATGCAGGCGATCATGGTGACGGGCTTCCCCACCAACGAGACGCACACGCACGCGCGCGAGCTCGGGGTGTTCGGCTACGTGACGAAGCCGTTCGGCGTGCACGACATCCTCGACATCTGCGACGCCGCGCTCCGTGCTGGAGCGGCACTCGGAGAGAAGAAGTGAAGAAGCGCGTCGTCGTCATCGACGACGAGCCCGAGGTCTGCGAGCTCATCGGGAAGGTGCTGCTCCGCGCGGGGCACGAGGTGCTCGTCGCGCACACCGGCGAAGTGGGCCTCGCGCTCCTCGAAGCGAACCAGGCGCTGAAGCCGATCGACTGCCTGGTGGTCGACAAGCTCTTGCCGGTGATGGGCGGGCTCGAGGTGGTCGCAGCGGTGCGCCGTCGTTGGCCGCACGTCGCGATCGTGTTGGTCACCGCGCATCCCGAGCCGTTCAACCTCGAGGCCGAGCGCCCTGAGGTCGTGCTCGCCAAGCCGTTCAAGAACCTCGCGGCGGTGGAGGACGCCGTGCGAGAGGCGATCGAAGTGCACGCCGAGGCGCGCAGCGAGTCGCGCAGTGCCCTGGCCACCTTCAGGGAGCGCGTCGCCGCGGTGGTGACTCAGATCACGCCCGGCCGTCGCAAGGGTCCATGAGCTCCGAGGCGCGCTACTGGAAATCAGGTGAGCGCGATCTCTGGCTCGCGGGCGCTTCCGCGGTGCTCGCAGCAGGTGCCCTCACCCTCGCGCTCTGGGGCGGTCAGAACACCGAGGCCTCGACCACGCCCACGGTCGCTGCGTTGAAGCAGGCCACCGGCGAAGTGAAGCTCCGCTTCGCGGCGACCCTCGGTTGGCAAGGCGCGAATCGCGGCACCGAAGTGCACGACGGCGATGCGCTCTTCGTTCCTCCTGGAGCGGCGGCCACCTTGACCTTCGTGGATGGCACCGAGCTCTCCGTCGACGAACGCTCCCTGGTGGTGATCGAGCGTCCGCGCGCGGGCGTGCGGAGTGTGACGCTGCGGCAGGGCTCGGTCTCCGGACGCGCGGGCAGCGAGGGGCTCACCCTGCAGACCTCCGCGGGTGAAGCGCGGCTCGAGGCGGAGACTGAAGCGCGCGTGGAGCTCACCGGCGAACAGCTCGAGGTGTCAGTGAGCAAGGGCACCGCGAAAGTGCAGAACCCCACGGGCGGCGCGAAGACGATCGCCAAGGGCCAACGCGTGGCCGCCGCGAAGACCGGCACCACTGAGCTCGCTCCGTTCGCCATCACCTTGCAGCAGCCAGACGGCCAGGCGTTGTTCCCGTTCCGCGGGGAGCCTGGCTCGGTGACCTTGAGCTGGGGCGGCGAAGCACCCGCGGGTTCGCGCGTGCAGATCGCTCGCGATCGTCTCTTCGCGTTCGTCGATCTCGAGCTGCCCGCGAAGGGCAACAGTCTCGTGCTCAAGGCGCCTGCGAAGGGCGTGAGCTGGTGGCGCGTGGTGGATGCGAACAATCAGCCCATCTCCGAGGCGCGTCGCTTCACGTGCGTGGAGGACGTGGCGCCGGTCGCGATGTATCCGCGCAGCGGCGAGGTGTTGCTCGCGCCGCACGGCACCGAGGTGGGCTTCGCGTGGGCGCCGCTCCCGGGCATCAGTCGTTACCGCCTGGAGATCTCTCCGAGCCAGGGCTTCGAGCCGCTCGCCGTCTCCGAGCGGGTGGACGGAGCGACCGCGCGCGTCTCGCTCTCGCTCAACGAATCGACGTACTTCTGGCGGGTGCGCGTGGACGACGAATCGGGACTGGGCGCGCCCTCCGAGCCGATGCGTTTCCGCATCATCCACAAGGGAATCCCCGAGGCGCCTGAGCTGCTGAACCCGGAGATCGAGGTGATGCCCTGAATCGATC
>CBIHPJ010000252.1:0-11219 GCA_966211295.1 uncultured Myxococcales bacterium
TCAGTGATCGGTGAGGCCCTTCATGCGCCACGTGGTGACGCGTGAAGTGTCGGTGCGCGACTCGACGATGTTCGCTTCCTGCATCTCTTCGAGCAGCTTGAGCATCTTGCCGCCGGGCACATCGAGAATCGTCGCGAGGCGCACCGCGGTGAGTCCGTACACTTCTCGGCGGAGCTGGCGAATCACCTCGCGCTTCATCTCGGCCTTGGCGATGCCGTCGACGTCTTCACTGCGCCACGCGGCGATCACCCCGAAGGCGATCAGCGCCACCACGCTCACGGCGATGATGGGATAGATGATGTGGCTGTTGTTCTCGAGCCACTCGAAGTACTTCACCTCTGCCGAGCCGACGGGCTTGGCGTAGCGCGGCTGCTCACCGGGCAGGTCGGGCAAGAGCAAGACGGCGCGAACGAGCAAGTTTGGGACGGTCTGGAACACGGCTTAAAAGTGTACCCAACCCGCGAGGTAGGAGAAGGTCACAGTCCGTGGATCTCGTCATCGGCAACGCCACCGTGATCACCATGAACGCTTCGCGCGACGTCTTGCGCGATGCCGAGGTGGTCATTCAGGGCAATCGCATCGTCAAGGTAGGCCCGCGAAAGCGCGGCGGTAAGACCGGCTTCAGGCGGTCCATCGACGCGAAGGGCCAGCTCGTTCTTCCGGGGCTCATTCACAGCCACCTCCACGCCTGCCAGACGCTGTGCCGCAATCACGCCGACGGTCTCGAGCTGCTCGACTGGCTTCGCGATCGCATCTGGCCCTTCGAAGCGCTGCACGACGCCCAGTCGCTGCGCGCGTCGGCCGACGTCACCTTTCTCGAGTGCATTCGTTCTGGGGCGACCTCGGTGCTCGATATGGGCACGGTGCGCCATTACGACTCGGTGTTCGAGTCGGCGCGCGATGCGGGCATTCGCCTCGTGGGCGGCAAGTGCATGATGGACGCGGGGCAGGGGGTGCCCGCGGGGCTGCGCGAGACCACCGAGGCTTCGCTCGCCGAGTCGATTCGACTGATCGAGAAGTGGCACGGCACCGAGGGAGATCGCCTGCGCTACGCGCTCGCCCCGCGCTTCGTGCTCTCGTGCACCGAGGGGCTGCTGCGCAAGGTGCAGGACATCGCGAAGGAGCGCGGTGTGCGCATTCACACGCACGCTTCTGAGAACGCCACCGAGTGCGACGTGGTGCGCGAGAAGACCGGCATGGACAACGTGTCCTACTTCCATCACCTCGGCCTGCTCGGCAAGCACACCACGCTCGCGCACTGCGTGTGGCTCACCGCCGAGGAGCAGAAGCTCATTCGCGAGACGCAGACGCGCATCGCGCACTGCCCCAGCGCGAACTTCAAGCTCGCCTCTGGCGTGGCCAAGGTTCCCGAGCTGCTCAAGCAGGGCATCGTGGTGGGGCTCGGCGCCGACGGCGCGCCCTGCAACAACAACCTCGACATCTTCATGGAGCTTCGGCTCGCGGCGCTGATTCACCTGCCGCGGGGTGGACCGACCTCGATGTCGGCGATGCAGGCCCTCGAGCTCGCCACCTTGAACGGCGCCAAGGCGCTGGGACTCGAAGGTGAGATCGGCGTGCTCCAGGAAGGCGCGCGCGCTGATGTGATCACCGTCGATCTCTCGCAGGTGCACTCCACGCCGAGCTCCGACGATGCAGTCAGCACGCTGGTGTACTCAGGCCAGAGCCGCGACGTGCGGGACGTGGTGATCGACGGCCAGATCGTGATGCGCGAGCGCCGGGTTCACACCGTGGACGAGGCCGCCGTGATCGCAGCGGGCCGACAGCACTCGTCGCGCCTCGTGTCTCAGCTCGACTAAGTCCGCAGGTTTGCAGGCCGCCAGCAAACTGTCGGCAGTCGCGAAGCTGCGGAAACGCGGGGCAAATTCCCCAGTGAGGTCGGCACCTTGTCAAATGGCCACGGCTTTGCTTAAGCCGGGCGGAAGTTCGGGTGCCTGAACTGCGAGTGACAGTCTCTTGCCGGGAGAGCTTTTCGTGAACATGCGCGGGTTTGGGACAGCGATCGGAGTCACGATGATCGCGGCCCTGTCCGTGCTGTCCGGTTGCCAGTGTGGCCCTCCGGATCTCGAGCCTGATGCCGCGATCGAAGAGCCCATCAAGCCGCCCAAGAAGGATGCCGGCGTGACGGTGCTTCCGCCCGACATGCCTCCCCAGGTGTGGCCTGAGACGTTCGCGAGCGAGCCGTGCCCTCCTGAAGCGTTCGGTCTCGACTCCGACGGCGGCGTGCCGAGCGGGATGGTCACCGGTGACGCGGACGCTGGCCTCCGCTTCGGTATCTGCATCGCGCTGCACACCCTCACCGCTGACGCCTTCCTCGACGGCGTGCCGGAGACCAAGCCGATCGAAGTGCACTTCATGGCCGGCGGCTTCGAGAGCGAGCTGACCCGCATGCCGGATCCGCAGGGCCTCTTCCAGGTTCGCGTGATGCGCAGCCGCTACGACATCCTCCGGCACCAGCCGGGCGGCGTGTGGCCGTACTTCGAAGGCTTCATCGACCACGGCAACGTGGACATGACGAAGGATCAGACCGCTGACTTCCGCGCGACCTCGCACCTGCTGCGCGGCGCGGTGCGCTTCGGCGGACTCGCCTTCAAGCCGAGCATCTTCCCGCAGGACGTGTGGTTCAACGCGTACGGCACTCCGCAGTGGCAGATGTCGATGGTGACCAGCCAGGGCGGCAGCTACGAGCTGCGCATGCTCGAGGGCGCGTTCGGGCTGTACCTCAACACGCCGGCGGTCTCGCTCTTCGGCACCGAGCTGCGGAACTTCAACGTCACGCCGGGCACCAACATCAACTTCGATCGCGACCAGGAATACGACATCGACATTCCGTCGTCGGTGCTCGAGGCCTCGGTGACCATCGATGGCGAAGCGCTCCCCGACGCGCGCCCGGGCTCTGACTACAGCATCACGTACACGCGCCCCGGCGACACCGACGCGAGCATCTACTCGCATCACGAGGGTGGGCTCTCGGGCTTCACCTCGCTGATTCCGAAGGGCCGCTACGGCCTCACGCTCGACTTCCAGGGCGTGCCCAACCGCACCTTGCCCTCGCGCATCTACGGCAAGTCGCTGCAGCAGTCGGTCGACTTGAACAACGACGCGAGCTTCAACGCGAACTTCGACACGCGCGCGGTCGAGGGCAGCATCTTGATCGACGGCGTGCCGCCGCGGCCGAACCCCGCCTACAACTTCCAGCTCTACATGTTCGGCTCTGCCGGAGCGACCGCCGGCAACAGCTTCGTGATGTACGAGGTGCCGCTCGATTCCGCGTCGTTCCGGATCAAGGCGTTCCCCGGCCTGTACTTCACCGTGCTCAGCCTCGACGAGGGCCTCGCCGACGGGCTCGCCTCGGGTTGGTACGTGGTCGATCGCTTCTTCCAGATCCAGGGCAACCGCTCGATGCCGATCGCGATCGAGACCTCGACGTTCTCGGGTCGCCTCACCATCGACGGCCAGGCTCCGATTCCGAATCGCCGCGTGGGCACGTTCATCTTCCGCAACCGCGCGATCACCGACAGCCAGTACAGCACCTACGTCAAAGGCTTCGAGGCCGGCGAAGATGGCAGCTTCTCGGTGAAGCTGCCCAAGGGCGAGTACGAGGTGTACTTCACCATCGATCGCGACACGTACCCTGAGTACGCGTCGGGCCGTCAGCTCATGTTCTCGCGCGTGCCGCTCGATCGCGACGCGACGTTCGACATGAACTACCAGACCATCGAGATCTCCGGGCCGCTGCGCGTCGCTGGCGAAGTGGTGCGCGACACCATCGGCGGTGCCGAGGTGGGCCTGCGGCTGCAGCGGCAGCAAGACCTGCAGTACTTCGACTGGCGCTTCGAGGGCGGCCAGGAGAACTACAAGCTGCGCGTCCCGAAGGGCAGCTACCAGCTCGACTTCGTGATCTTCGAGAACGCCATCGAAGGCGTGGCGTTCGGTCACGCGCCGATGGGCCTCAAGTTGAACGTCGCTCAGCCGGGCGAGCCGTTCATGAACTTTGGTCGCTGAACCAGCGGCCAGAAGTGCGACGCTCCTTCCCGAATGGGAGCGGTGATCCAGGTCGAGGGCATCGTCAGAGACTTCGGCGCTTTTCGCGCGGTGGATGGCGTTTCGTTCGACGTCTCCTCCGGTGAGGTGGTCGGCCTGCTGGGGCCCAACGGCGCGGGCAAGACCACCACCTTGCGCGTGCTCGCGGGGCTGCTCACGCCTGCGACCGGGACCGCGCGCATCGGTGGGCACGACATCAAGTCCGCTCCGCTCGACGCGCGCCGGCAGCTCGGTTTCCTCACCGCGAGCACGGGGCTGTACGAGCGGCTCACTGGCCGAGAGATGCTCGAGACCTTCGGTCGCTTGCAGCGGCTCGATGAGCAGACGCTCGCCGCGCGGGTGAAGGCGCTCGCTGAGGAGCTGGAGCTCTCCCCGTTCCTCGACAAGCGGTGTGGCGCACTCTCGAGCGGACAGAAGCAGCGCATCAACATCGCGCGCGCGGTGGTGCACGATCCTTCGGCCTACGTGCTCGATGAACCCACGGCCACGCTCGATCCGCTGGCGTCGCGCGACATTCTCGAGCTGGTGCAGCGGGCGAAGGCGCGGAACAAGGCGGTGCTCTTCTCCACGCATCGCATGGAGGAGGCCGAGTACCTCTGCGATCGACTGCTCTTCATGCGGGGCGGGAAGATCGTCGCGCGCGGCACCAGCGCTGAGCTGCTGCAGCAGAGTGGCAAGCAGCGCCTCACGGATGCCTTCCTTCATTTCGCTGGAGCGGGAGCGGTCGCGTGAAGCCCGCCTGGCGAATTCTGCTCGGCAAGGAGCTGCTCGACGTCGCGCGCGACAACCGCACGTTGGTGCTCACCATCCTTCTCCCTGTGCTGCTGTACCCGGGGATGTTGCTGCTGATGGGCGCGATCATCTCGGCCGGCAATCAGCGCCTGAAGAACGAGCAGCTCACGGTGGCGGTGGTGGGGGAGTCGACCGAGGCGTTGCTCGCGCGCAAGCCGATTCCGGCGAAGACCACGTGGAAGAAGGTGACGCGTGCCGAAGGTGAGCAGCTGCTGCGCGATCAAAAGGTCGCCGCGGTGGTGCAGGCGCCCGATGACGCGACGACCTCGCTGGACTCGGGCCGCCAGGCGATCGTCACCGTCGTCTACACGAAGCGTTTCGATCGCTCGATCGAGGCGCTCGACCGGGTGCGGCCCGTGTTGGACAGCATCAACAGCGACGCGCTGAAACTGAGACTCGAAGCGCGTCAGCTCGAGGCGGGCTTCGTGCAACCGGTGAAGGCCGAGGCGGTCGATCTCGAGTTCCAGAAAGACCTGGGGCCGCTCATCGCCTCGCGCATGCTCCCCATCATCTTGCTGACCATGTTGATCCTCGGCGCGCTGTACCCCGCCGTCGATCTCACCGCGGGCGAGAAGGAGCGAGGCACGCTCGAGACGCTGCTGGTCTCAGGGGCGCGGCCCGTCGACGTGATGGCCGCGAAGTACCTCACCGTGAGCACCGTCGCGATCGTCACTGCGCTCGCGAACTTAGGAGCGATGGCGGCGACCTTCGGTTTCGGGCTCTCCTTCGGTCCTCCGGGAGGCGCGACCACGACGTTCCAACTGAGCGCAGGCCAGATGCTCACCATGCTCGCCTGCCTGATCCCCGCCGCCCTGCTGCTCGCGGGGATCGCGCTCTCGGTCTGCTCCACCGCGCGCACCTTCAAAGAGGGTCAGTCGCTGATGTCGCCGGTGATGATCGCGTGCATCGCCCCGGCGCTCCTGAGCCAGATGCCAGGGGTGGAGCTGAACGACTACACGGCGCTCATTCCGCTGTTGAACGTGGCGCTCCTGATCAAGGCCTCGGTGTTGGGGAACGTCACGCCCGTGCAGGTGCTCCTCACCATGGGATCCGTGACTGTTTTCGCGCTGCTGGCCCTGAAAACCGCCGCAACCGCCTTCAACAGCGAGGTTTTCCGCTTCGGCGGAACGGAAGGGTGGAGGGCGCTGTTTGGGAAGAGTAAGTCACCCCCCAAGCAATAGAAGCAGCCGAAATCCGTGTAGTTCAAACCGTGTAGAATGGTTGGTCGTTGAAGGTGTTCGAGATTTCGTTCCCTCCCTTTGGTTCGAAAAACAGGAGAGCGTAAACCCCATGTGGCAACGGTTCAGACGCGCGATGCGCAGCTTCGTCGGCTTCTTCGTCAGCACCATCGAAGACCCCGAGCTCATCCTCGAGCAGAACATCCGTGACCTGAACGATCAGGTCCCCAAGATGAACGAGTCGATCGCGATGGTTCGCGCGAACGTCACGTTGCTCGAGAAGGAGAACGCCAAGTACCGCCAGGACGTCTCCGATCTCACCGCGAAGGTGAAGGCCGCGATCCAGGGCGGCCGCGACGATCTCGCTGCGCAGTACGCGACCAAGCTCCAGATGGAGAAGGGCGCGCTGCAGCGCAATGAGGCTCAGCTCGCCACCGCGCGTGCGGCCTACGACAAGGCGCTGAACGTGAAGAAGGCGTTCATGCGCGAGAAGGACAAGAAGACCAACGAGGCCATGAGCGCGATTCGCGACGCGCGCCGCGCCAAGTGGCAGTCGAAGGTCGCTGACGCCATGGAGTCTTTCGAGGTCGGCGGCATCGACGCCACCCACGACGAGATGCTCCGCAAGGTCGAGGAGCAGACCGCCGTGAACGAGGCGCGCATGCAGATGGCGCTCGAGTCGGTCGACACTGCCTCGATGAAGATCGAGGAAGAGGCCGAGGCGCTCCAGGCTGCTGAGCTGGTGAAGCAGTTCAAGATGGAGATGGGCCTGCAGAGCCCCGCTCCCGTCTCGGACGTCTCCAGCGGCGGCGAGAAGACCATCGGTAAGAAGGTCGAAGTGAAGTAGTCGAGTGTCCCAGCCGTGACTGAGAACGCGAGCAGCCCCCGGAAACGAATCGGCCGGTGGCTGCTCGTGGTGTTTCTGGTGGTGCTCGCGGTGCTCTCGGTGGCCGCTTCGAAGTACGGCTTCGTGGATCGCGCGCGTGATCGGCTCTACGGCCGCGCGCCGCGGCTCTCTCCCGGAGATTTTCCCGCGGGCGTGATGGCCCCCATCGACGACGTGGTGCGAATTCCCACGCGTCCGATGGTGATCGGCCTGGTCCCCCGCGGCAGCAGCTCGTCGCTGGTGTGGGCCGCCGGCGATTCGGAGCGCGTCGGGCTCTTCCGCGCGGGCTACGCGATCGACGTGAAGGTGGAGCGTTTCGATCGCGAAGAGGAGCTCCGCAAGGCGCTCATTCGTGGTGGTGAGAATGGAGGCGTCGATCTCGCCGCGCTCTCCGTGTCTTCGGTGGCGATGAGCGCTTCGTTGCTGCACGACGCTTCTCCGCGCGTGGTGATGCTGCTGGGCCGCAGCCGCGGACAGGAAGTGGTGGTGGGCAAAGGCATCACGCGCCTGCAGGAGCTCGCGGGCAAGCGCATCGGCGTCGAGGATCGCGGGCCGGCCTGGTACCTCTTGCTCTGGAGCCTCTCTCGCGTGGGTCTCTCGCTGCGCGACGTGAAGCTCGTTCCGCTCGACGGCGCGTACGCCGCAGGCGCAGCGCTCAAGACGCAGGACATCGACGCAGTGGCGGGGCTCGTGGGCGATATCGATCCCGCGGCGAAGGAAGTGGGCGCCATTCAACTCACTTCGACGGCCGATGCGCCGCACCTGCTCGCCACCGTGCTGGTCACGCGTGGTGACTTCGCGGCTCGTTATCCCGACGCGATTCGCCGGGTGATTCGCGGCGTGCTCGACGCCAACGCGCAGGTGCTCAAGGACCGCAGCGAAGCGGCGCGGGTATTGGGGACCCTCGCTCCACAACTGGGGGATCCGATGGAGGCGATCGGCGCCGCGCCACCTGCCACGCTGAAGGAGAACCTCGCGTTCTTCGGAATCGCCGACGAAGCGCCGGTGACGTACGCCGAGCTCTTCAAGAGCGCGACCGAGCTGAATCAGAAACTCTTCAACGCCCCGCCGGCTCCCGAGCCACAAGACACTGCGGATTTGGGAGCCCTCAAGTACGTTGCGACGCCGCAGCCACCGTGAGCGAACCCAAGAAGAGCAGCAGCCTGAAAGCAGCCCTCTCGATGCCGGCCAACTTCTTCGCGTTGGCGGCAGGCGGCATTGCGTCCGCGGCGACGGGTGACTGGGTGCCGCTCGCGGCGGCCACGGGCGGCTCGTTGCTCTACTCGGTGATGCTCTCGATGTTGCCCTCGTTCAGGCGCGCGGTGCGGGCGAACCTCGAGGCGCAGGTGAGCAGCGACGTGGCGTCGCCCGAAGAGAAGTCGGCGCTGCTGGGTGAGCTCGCTCCCTCGCAGAAGGAGCACTACGACGTCCTGCGCGAGCTCAAAGATCGCATCCTCGACAGCTACGGGAAGATGCCGGGCGGCCGGGTGTTGGTGGCGAGCAGCGAGCGCAGACTCGAGGCGTTGCTGACCAGCTTCCTTCGCCTGGTGGCGACGCTGAACAGCTACCGCAAGTACCTCAACGCGACCGATCGCAAGGCGATCGAAGAAGAGCAGGCGATGCTCGAGAAGGACGTCGCGAGCGAGAAGAACGAGCGCCTGAAGGAAGTGAAGGCCCGCCGCGTCGAGATCTTGAAGAAGCGCGTGGCTCGCTTCGTTCAGGCGGAAGAGAGCCGGGAATTGGTGAGTCATCAGCTCGCCAGCATCGAGGACGTCTTGAGACTCACGCACGAGCAGTCGATCGCCATCAGAGATCCCGAGGTCGTCAGCCGGCAGTTGGAAGCGTTGACGGCCGAGGTGAACGCGACCGAGGCGACCGTGAAGGAGATGGAGCAGTTCATGCAAATCACCGAGGAGTTCTCGTCGAACACGCTGCCGCTTCCCCCGGAGCGAGTCCGATGAGCTCCCTCTCCCTGCGGGAGAGGGTCGGGGTGAGGGCATGCCTCTTCGTCCTTTTCCTCGCACTTGCGAGCTGCAGCAAGTGCGGGAAATCGAGCACTGCGACCTCCAGCGGCGTCGAACGAGTGCTCCCGAAGGGCGCGGTCGGAGTGGTGGTGGTCCCGAACGTCGGAGCGGCGGGACAGAAGCTGAAGATCCTCGAAGGGCTGAAGGTCGCTGCGTTCGCGGCGCAGCTCCGTGGCTTCGCTGACGGCAAGGGCTTCGCCGACGCGCTGGTGAACGAGCTCGGCATCGACGTGCGCTCCGCTGAGGCGCTCGAGAAAGCCGGAGTGGATGGGAATGGAGCCGCTGGTATCGCCGCGCTCGCGACCGGACATGGCTACCTCGCGCTCCCAGTGAAGGACGCTTCGAAGTTCCACGACAAGCTGAAGGCGCTCGCGGCGCTGCGGTTGGGCGCGGGCACCGTGGGCGAGAAGAAGTACGGCGAGCTCACCGTGAAGACCTTCGGCGCGGGAGAGGTGCCGAGGCTCGGGTACGCGCTGGCGAACGGCTACGCGCTGATCACCGACGGAGCGGGCATCGAGAAGCTCGCGGGCATCGCCGCGATGACGGAGAGCGACTCGCTCGCTACCGACAACGGCTACGCCGCCGAGGTGGCGAAGCTGCCCGCCGAGCGCGACGTGGTGGTGTACCTGCCGAACGGCACGCCGCTCCTCGCGCAGGCGCCATTCACCGCGGTCACGGGCGCGGTCTCGCTCACCGCGGTGGGCCTGGCGGTCTCCGTCAATGCGAATTGGAAGGGCGATGCCGAGCAGCTGGCGGCGCTCCAGCCGCAGCAGGTGAAGTCGTTGCTCGGTTATCTCCCCGCCGATGCGTTCCTGGTCACGCGGTTCTCGGGTGATCCTTCGAAGCTCGGTCCCTTCGCGAAGCAGCTGATGGGGCCGCACCTCGCGCGCGCGTTCGACGAGGCGGGCTTCGACGTGAAGACCCAGGTGCTCGATCAACTGCAGCCCGGCACGGTGGCCTCGCTCTCGCTCGCGGAAGGCGCGCAGCTCGGTGGCGGTATGCCGGAGCTCGACATTCGCCACACCAACCCGTTCGCGTACGTGAACCTCTCGGGCGTGGGCGCCACGAAGAAGCCGGACGAGATCCTGCCGACGTTCGAGAAGATCGCGGCCATCGCGCCGAAGTTCGGAGCAGAGATGACCGTGCGCGATCGCGCTGACGGCCAGAAGGCGGTGATCACCACCTACTCGCAGGGGGAAGGCGTGCACTTCGCTCCGAAGGGTGAGCTGGTGTTCTTCGCTTCTCCCGTGCAGCGGCTCGAGGCGCTGGTGAAGTCCGATGGCTCGGGCGCGGCTCCTGCGGGTCTGGGTAACGAAGCGGTGAGCGTGGTGATCGATCTCAACAAGCTCGCCGCTTCAGTGCGTGCGTTGCCGGAGAGCGCGTGGGGCCTGGGCGGTTTCGCGATCAAGGCCACCACCGTGCGCTGGCTCGATGCCACTGACGATCTCAAGCGCATCACGGTCACCGTGGGCGCGAAGGAGAAGGTCGTGCAGGCGAAGGTCGTGCTCACGCTCGGCGGCCCCAGCGGAGCGGGGAAGTGATCTCGGCCGAGGGGCTGACCAAAAGCTACGACGACGGTGCGCGCGGGAAGGTGCGCGTGCTGGATGGCGTGAGCTTGCAGGTCGCTCCGGGTGAGTTCGTCGCGGTCGTGGGCCGAAGTGGCAGCGGGAAGTCGACGTTGCTGCACGTGCTCGGTGGGCTCGACTCTGGATTCAGCGGAGAGATTACGGTCGCGGGCACCAGGCTCGCGGGTCTCAAGGACAAGGCGCTCGCGAAGTTTCGCAACGAGTCGGTGGGCTTCGTCTTTCAGTCGTTTCATCTCGTGCAGGGGCTGAGTGCGCTCGAGAACGTGGCGCTGCCTTCTGCGTTCTCCGCGGCGGATGCGGATCCGGCGCGTGCCAAGGATGCGCTCGCTCGCGTGGGGCTTGGAGAGAAGACGGCGCGTCTGCCCAGTCAGTTGTCGGGTGGTGAGAGACAGCGGGTGGCGATTGCGCGCTCGCTATTCAATCGTCCCAAGGTGCTGCTGTGTGATGAGCCCACCGGGAATCTCGATGTGCAGACGGCTGATGAGGTGATCGCGCTCTTCAAGTCGCTCAATGCGGAGGGGCTCACCATCGTCGCGGTGACGCATGAGGATCGGTTGAGAGCTGCGGCGACTCGGGTGCTCAGCTTGATTGATGGGAAGCTCTAGCCCCACACCCCCCCCCCCACCCCCCCGGCGCCCGGGGGGGGGGGGCGGTTTTTGGCGAGCCCCCCAGAAAACCACAAGTGAGATTT
>CBIHPJ010000253.1:0-11175 GCA_966211295.1 uncultured Myxococcales bacterium
GGAGGTTGCCGCTCTTCGTTTCCTCCACCATCTCCTTCTCGCCGCCGAGCTTGCCGCCGAGGAACACCTTGAGCTTCAGCTTGCCGCCGGTGTCCTTGTCCATGCGGGCCTTGATGCCCTCGATCCACTCGGCCCACGGAGTTCCTTCGGGAGCGACGGAGCCGACCTTGGCGACCACGGTCTGGGCCTGGGCGGCGAGCGAGAAGAGAGAGAGGCAGAGCAGGGCACGCATGGACATGGGGTGATCCTCTTGAGGAAAGAAGGTGAAGGCTCAGAACTTTTCGTCGATCTCGGCGAGGAGCTTCTTCGCCTTGGCCTGCTCGATCAGGTTCTCGGGCTCGATCGCGGGATCGATCTTCGCGTCGGCCGCGATGACCTCCTCGAGGAGCTTCTTGAACATCGCCTTGTCCTGCTTCTTCGTGCAGAGGAACTCGGCCCAGAGCACCTTCGCGCCGAGGTAATTGGGCGCGAGCTCGACGGCCTTCTTGTAGTTCTCCTCGCTCTTCTCGAGCGAACCGCCGGCGAGACCCGCGGTCACCGCCTCGAAGCTGCCGAAGTAACGCCAGGGCGCGGCGTAGAAGTACATCTCGTCGAGCGACTTCACGTGCACCATGGTCGCCTTGATGTCGTCCTTGTAGCGGAGGCGCGTGGCGAAGCCCTTGGTGGCCGCCCACTTCCCGAGGTTGGTGGCGTACCAGTACATCGCGGGCACCGACTCCTTCGGCGCGAGCGAGATCGCCTCGGCGTGCTTCTTCCCCTCGCCCATCGCCTTGGTGAACTCAGGCGCGGAAAGCTTGAGCGACTTCGTCGCCCAGTCGAGACCCTTCTGGTACTCGGCGTCGCGGCCCTCGTTGTTGCCCTCGAGCACGTAGTAGCCGTCACCGAGGAGGTAGTGCGCGCGCGCGAGCTTGTGCGCGAGCTCGGCGGTAGGCGCCTTCTCGAACGCCGCTTCCCACTTGGTGATCGCCTCGTTCAGCTTCGCCTTGTCACCGCGCTGCTCCCACGCGGCGTCGCCCTCGGCGCTCGCAGTCGCGACGGCTTCAGCAGCCGGAGGCGGAGTGGTCGGCTTCTCGTCCCACTTCGCTTCGTACGTCGTTGCACAACCAGAGACGGCGAGAGCTGCAGACATCCACATCGCACGCGACAAGCGCATCGTTACGACCCCCGAGAGAATGAGAAGGGCGCGTCATAGTGGTGATCGCGTTCGAGGCAAACCGCCCCGTGCGAATTTCTTCGCTCAGAAAGGTTCAGAAACCGAGGCCGACCGCGATGCGAAGACCGGTCGAAGCCTGCTCATCCACCTCGAGCGCCTGGAAGCCGAGCTCGAAGAAGAACGGAGTGAGGTAGCGCCCGAGGTGCAGCAGGTGAAGTCCCAGCACCGCTCTTCCTCCGAGCGCCGCCTTGTGACCGAAGCCAACGAGCGGCCCAGCGGACATCAAGAAGGTGAGCCGCGGGAGATTCGCGAAGCGCGAATTGTCTTCGCTCCACAACGTGAGCTCGATGCGTCCCTGCGCGCCAGTGGTGACGATGGTGCGGCCCGCCTGCACGAGGCTCTCGATCTCCACGGTGGCGCCGGGGATCACGAAGAGGCTGCCCCAGTACCGAAAGCCCGCCTGGCCTCCGAAGGTGAAGCTCGGTGGATCGTACGAGACGACCGCGCCCGTCTTCGCGCCGAGGATGAAGCTCCAGCGCGGGGTGAACTTCTCTTCCTCTTCCGCGGCGAGCGACGCGATCTGCTCTTCGGTGCTCTCGTTCGAATCGCCCCCGCCCCTGGGCTCGATGCGATCCCACAGCTCACGGATCACCTGGGCCGACGGCTGCGGAGAATTCGGTGCGGCCTCGAAGCGCGTGCTCCCTTCACCCGACGCGCGCGCGATCACGCAGCTGTCTTCTTCGTGACTCGAGAGGCAGTACTGGCGTCCGCCGTTCTCCACGGTGATCGCGGAGATCAGACAGAGCTCGCACCACGGCGTCTTGCGCACCATCGAGGGCGCGGTGAGGAAGGTGTCGATCTCCTCGAGCGGCCGCTTCACCTCGTGCGCGAAGAAGCGCATCTGGGTGAGCCGCTGCTTGATGGACGCTTCGTGAAATGCGCGGCAGCCCTGGCCCAGGAGCGCGACGGCGATGATCGTCGCGACTGGGGCGAACCTCATTCGGAGTGACCCTTCCCTCCGGCCGTGAACGTCACCAGGCGATAGACCCAGCCCTCGGGGCCCTGCACCGCGACCTTGCCGATGTTGGGTGCGTAGTAGTGCGTGAACGCGGGGCTGCCGTCGTCGGGCGTCTCGAGCACCGCGAGACAGTGATCCACCGTCATCCCCGTGGGGAGCTCGACCTGCGCCTCGAGCGCCACCACTTCGTAGGTGGACGGCTTCGATCCACCGCGCTCGATCGACGCCACGTCTTGCCAACGAGTGCCGCGCGACATCTGGGCCGGGAGGAGCATCGCTTCGTGCTCACCACGCAGACCACTGCGCTCGAGCCACGCGCCTTCCTTCACTCTCCAGCTCGCGTTGCCGGCGATCTTCCCGAGCGAGATGCTCACCTGCGCCTTCCACTCGAGAAAGCTCACGATGGTGATCCGGCCCTTGTTCTTCCCCAGCTGGTACGTCCACGCGGCTCCAGCGCGCTGAACGAAGTATTCCGCGCCGAGACGGCTCGCCTCGCTGGTTGGGCTGGGTCCCGGTCGCGCTGACTGGGCGAATGCGGCGAATGAGAGGAAGCAGAGGAACGCAAAAGCCTTCACGCGCACGACTCTGTGCGAGGAGGACGCGCGCGGCAATCACGCTTCTTGGGAACGCGTGCAATGGCTGCGCTCTCCCGGAAAACGGGCTGGTCACCCGTTCGGTACCCGGGCCCCTCGGGGAGTGTGAGCAGGGAGAACGGCTCATTACCCGACCAACATGCTCACAACCCTTCTGACGGCTTCGTCGCTGATGTTTGGGCAGCTGTCCTTTCCAGAGGCGCCCGTGGCTCCCGCCAAACCGGCGGTCGTGGATAAGGCACCCACCACTCCCGAGACTCCACCCATTCCTCCTGCGCCACCCGGGGGCATCACCTCCGCCGCGACTGACTCCGCGCTGCAGCAGCCAGTCGAAGTGGATCCTTTGGGAGAGAGCACTCCGCCGCCTCTGCCTCAGGCCGAGCCGCCTCCGGCACCTCTTCCGCCACCGCCCCTGCCAAGCGCGGAGCCGCCCCCCGCGCCTCCCGTGCCAATGGCGCCACCGCTCGCGAAGCCGAAGCCTGAGTCCCTCGGACCGCCGACCGACTTCCGCGTGCTGGGCACGGTGACGTTTCCGAACCTCTTCATGGCCGACAACAAGGACAACTTCCTCGTCGGCATCCGGAGCGAGTTCGACATCAGCTACTTCAGCGCGATGTTCATGTGGGATCGGCAGGGGTACTCGCCGATCAGCCTCTCGGAGACCTTCGTCGAGACCTCGTACTGGAACGGGCTCATCGGCGGCTCGGTATGGGCGACTCGCGGCAATCGCATTCGCTTCCTCGGCGGCATCAGCGCGATCAACGACTACTACTCGGCGAAGGTCGGCCCGACGATCGGCACCACGCTGCGCTTCGGACTTCCGATCATCGGAGTGGAAGGCGCGGTGCTCTACACGCCGGTCGGCTTCACCCAGGTCGATGGACGCGTGGAGGCGGTGCTGACCTTGTTCATCTTCGAGATCCGTGCGGGTTTCCGCGGCCGCTACATTCAGCGGCGGGATCTCAGCGATCCACCGGTGTATTCGAGCGGTGGCTTCACCGTCTCCCTGGGCCTGGTGTTCTGAGGAAGCGCTGATCCGGATCAAGTCCGCGGCCGTGGCTGCACGGCATGGTCGCGGACATGAGACCGACTGACGTCCTTCGCGCTGAGCATGAGCACATTCTTCGGGCCTGCTCCGTGCTGCACGCCATGGCCGCGCACCTCGAGAAGGGCGGCGCGCTGGCGATCGATGAGGCGAGCACCATCGTCGACTTCGTTCGCTTCTATGCGGACGGATTGCACCACGTGAAGGAAGAGCGCGTGTTGTTCCCCGCGATGATCGAGGCGGGGCTTCCGCACCGGGGTGGGCCGATCACGGTGATGCTGAATGAGCACGAGCTGGGGCGCAGACACGTGGGCGCAATGGTCAATGCGCTTCCGGCGCTGCAGACATCAGCGGGCAGGGTTGCGTTCGCCCTGGCCGCGCGTCACTTCGCCGACCTCCTCGAGCCACACATCGCGAAGGAGAACAACGTGCTGTTCACCATGGCCGAAGGGCTGTTGTCGGATGACGCCCCGCTCTTGAAGGCGTACGCCGAGCAAGAGGCAGAGGCGCGGCAGATGTGCGGAGAGAAGACACCTCACGAGCGTGGGCTCGAGGCACTCTCGAAGCGCTGGCTCTGACGCCGATGTCCGGCTCTTGCCGGAGCAATTCGAACAAAGTCGCGGCGATGGCCGTGGTCTCGAGAATGCACGGCGGCTGCGCCCATGAACTGGCGAGGCGGGTTGGTCGGAGTGGTGTCGCTGCTCACATTGCTTGGCTGTGGATCCGACTTCACCGAGCGGGGCTCGACCGCGGGTTTCAAGACGACCCTGAGCCGCCTCTCGTACCGCTGGACACCTGCAGATGGCATCGCGCTGGGCTCCTCCTTCAACGCGGAGATGAGAACGGAGTGTCTGTTCTGTGACCCGCTGAGCATCGACGGCGGCTTCGACTGGACCGGCAATCAGCAGGTGCTCAAGGGCTCCGGCTCGTACGGGCTGCAGGCGGTCGGAGAAGGAATGCAGCTCGTCCAGTATCGCGGGCGCGACGGGTTCTCGTTCTCGGTGCGCGTCGAAGCGCCGGCCTCGCTCTCCATTCACGATCCCATCGCGCTCACGAGGTCGATCTGGGGCCACCTCGGCACCGTCGACGGCGGATCATGGCCGGAGTTCCCCGACGTCGGCGACGAGGTCGTGATGGGACCCGATGCAACGCTGCTCCTCGACATCTTCGCGCACGGCGCCAATGGTGGATTTCTCGGCTCGAGCTCGCTCTTCACAGCCCACAGCGACGACCGCGACGTCGATGCCTTCCCGCTCTTCGGCGACAGCCGGCTGGTCGAGGTGATGAGCGGTGCCGATGGAGGAGGAACGCTGAGCGTCAGCCTCCGTGACGGAGGGCTCGAACGCAGCTGGCCGGTGCGCATCGCGGGTCCGGAGGAAGTGGCGAAGCTGGAGCTGGTGGCGGTGCCGATCTCAGACAAGATCATCTTGCGCGCGCTGGCGACTCGCAGTGACGGAGGTGCCTTCCTGGAGCCGCCCGTCGAGTGGGAGTTCTCCCGCGGCGTGGCACCCGAGACCTACTGGGGATCGGACGGATGGCCGGCGCGCGAGCGGCGCGAGGTGAAGATGGTCACGAACCGTGTCGCCGACGGCGGCGTGGTGACCGTGTCGGCACATGCCGGTTCCGCGAGTGCGAGCATCGACCTCGCGTTCGAAGACCTGCCGCCTCCGCCACCTCCACTTCCTCCGGCGATGCCCAGGGGCTGCAGCTGTACGAGCGTGGAAGGGCTGGCCCTCGTGCTGGCCACGTTCCTCCTGAGACGGCGCGGTCGGGCTGACTCACGCTCGCGGGCGCTTCACCACTGCCGAGCCACAGCGTCCTAAAGAAACAGGGCGGCCCGGGCCTTGCTGTTACGGTCCGCGCCCCGATGGTCTCGGTCCTCCCCGCCCTCTCTCTCCTCGTCGTCAACGCAGCAACGCTCTCGTCGTCATCGGTGCCTGGTGCCGGACGACAGGAAGTGCTGCTCACCCTGGATGCGCCCGCCGCCATCCATCTCTCCGCCACCAGCGCCGCTGGCACCCAGTGCACGGTGATCGATCGCGTGCGCGGGCCGTTCACCTCGAGCGGCAACGTGGGCGGGAACAACTGCAGCGTCGACCTGATCCTCGACGCCGGTCAGTACAAGGTGCGGCTCGACTCGCCGAAGCGCGGCAAAGGGCCGGTGACGATCGCGGGCACTCCGTTCCAGGAACTGAACGCGAGCCCTCCGCGGCTGATCCCCGGCTCGGGACTGGTGACCACGCTCAAGCCCCGTCAGCAGGCGACCTTCTGGATCTCGATCAAGGAGCGCGGGGTGCCGTGGGTGCGGGTGTCGGGGCGGCACGCGGGCGACGTTCGTCTGTGGAAGAACGGTGAATGGCTCGAGCCGCAGCTTCCGTGGCGCCAGCAGTTCTCGCCGCGTCCTGCTCAGCCGATGCACGAGTGGTGGCTCGATCAGCAGCTCGAGGCGGGCGAGTACCAGCTGGTGGTCTACGGGCGTGACTCGACCGCGGTCACCGGGAGCTCGGTCGACGACTCGCTCACGGTGGAGACTGGCTTCCGCACGGGCCCGGTGGAGCGCACGGTCGCGTTCACCCTGCCCGTCTCTGGAATCTTCGCGGTGGCGGTGCCCTCTGAGTATCTCGCGGGCGTGATGACGCTCGACGCAGCGCCTTCCTCCACGGTCGAGCTGCAGGGACTCAAGGGCAACGTGCGCTCGCCCTCTGCCGCGTGCCGCGTGGAAAAGGCCGCGCTGGTTCCGGAGTGCAGCATCGCGTTCGACGGGAGGCAGTCGATGAGCGTCCTGCTGGTGCGCGGCGCTCCGGGGACGCGCGGTGCGATCGAGTGGGCTCCGTATCGCTGGGACGACACCACGGCCGGTTACGGCGGTTACTACGGCCCCTCGACTTCGCGGCTCAGCTTCAAGGGGAGCAAGGGGAACTTCTTCGTCGGCGTGCACGATCTGCCGAACGACACCGACTCCGCTCCGCTCTCGTGTCAGCTCGAGCAGCTGATGCCCAACGGCGACGTGGCGCAGATCGTCGCGCGCAGCGTGATTGGCATTGGCGACGGCGAGAAGCTCGAGCGCGAGTTCAACTACGACACCGGCGCGGTGATCTGGTTCGAGGTGAAGGGCGGCAACGTCTTCCAGAAGATGGGCCTCTCTTCGCGGCGCTTCCGCATCAGCACCAAGGGCGGACGCAGGAGCACCTGCGAGGTCTACAAGATCGAAGACAAGGGCAAGCTGAAGCGCCTCACGCAATCGAAGGCTGAAGGCGGCGACTGCAACGAATTGCTCGGACTCGATCCCGGCATCTACCAACTGCAGCTCTCGGGCGGTCTCTCTGGAGTGGAGTCGCTCAGCATCGCTCCCGATGGAGATACCAGCGCGAAGGCGATCGCAGCGAAGGGCGGCTGCATCATCCCTTCCGTCACGTTGGACGAGGCGATGTACCGCCTCACCTTCAACCGCCAGGGCACGGTCGCGGTGCGCGGACTCACGGTGCTCGGACTTCCGCTCAACGGCGCGAATCCGGTGCATCTGCAGCTCGACGGAAAGCAGTCACTCTCGCTGCCCGTCTCGTTCACCTCGGCGCTCACGGTGCGGGCGTCGGGAGGAACTCCGTTCGGCTGCGCGTTCAAGGGCGGCGCGCTCGGTCGCAGTGGAAATGAGTGCAGCGTTCCGGTCGCGAATGACGTGCTCACGCTGAGCAACCCGAGTGAGAACCCGGTGAACCTCACCATCTCGCGTCCAGGATCGATTCCCGCGCTGAGCTCGCCGGTCTCGTATCAGCCGACGCTCATTCCGCTCACGCGCATCACGCCTGACGTCCCCGCGTACTTCGACTTCGCCCAGGATCAGACGCAGGCGGTGACGTTCGAGGTCGCCGCGCCCGGTCTCTACAACGTGACCACGCAGGGACTGCTCTCGACGGATTGCCGGCTGCGCACTCCGGTGATCGACGGCGTGGCGCAGAACCAGGGCGGAGGCCGCGGCCGCAACTGTTTGATCCAGACGTACCTGCAGAAGGGCCGCTACCTCTTCACGGCGACCACGAGCGGCTCTTCGCGCGGTCGCGGCGCGATGACGCTCAGCAAGCGTCCGGTGCGCGAGTTCGCGGGCATCACCGGAGAAGGCGAGCAGTACTTCCGCGTCGAGGCGAACGATCTCGTGCAGCAGAAGCTCTCCGTGAAGACCGAGGGCATGTACGAGATGGGCACCACGAGCCAGGGCACCTCGTCGATGCTCTGCCGCATCGATGATCCTGAAGGCTGGCCGATCGAAGCAGTGCCGTCGCAGTGCGTGGGCAATCGCGAGCTGAAGCCGGGCACGTATTTGTGGACGCAGCTGCCGCTCACCGTGGAGTCGATGCGACGCACGCAGCTGCGCAAGGTGCGCGAGGCGATCACGCTCAAGGGCAACAAGCAGCACAAGCTCGAGTACTTCACCTGGTACACCGCCGAGCTCGGCCCCGATGGGAAGGACGAGTTCCTCTTCAACCTCGAGGGCGAGACGCAGCTCGACGTGGTGCTCACCGGTGGAATGCAGGGCCGCATCTTCCTGCTCGAGAAGGACAAGCCGGCGAAGGCGGTCGAAGTGGTGCCGCCGATGCAGCCTTCTGATGAAGGCAGCGAAGGCGACTACGAAGCGGAGAGTGGCGGCGGAGAGAGCGAAGGCGAGAGCGAGTACACCCCGCCTGGCCGCAACTACCAGGACGAGGGCGAAGGCGACGGCGAGTACACGGAGGACCAGGAGACGCAGACCGCCCCGGTCGAGGTGGCGCAGGCGCGCGCCGCTCCTCCGCCTCCTTCAGGTGTGAAGCTCACCCTGCCCGCGGGCCAGTACAAGCTGCTCACGGAGCACTCGCGCGGCGACGTGGGCGTCACGTACCAACTGCACTTCGGGAGCGCGACGTTGCTCCCTGGCATGACTCGCTCGCTGCCGGCGCCTTCGACGGTGCCGCTGCTGGTGCCGCGCGATGGAACGCTGCGACTTCGCACCGAGGGTGAAGTGGACGTTCGCTGCCGCCTTTTGGACGCGAATGGCCGGCTGGTGCTCGAGGGAAGTGAAAACGGCTCTGACTGGAACTGCGCGGTCGCGGAGCCGGTGCTCAAGGGCAAGTACACGCTGCTGCTCGAGAGTGAGACGCAGCGGCCCGGCGAGACGAAGCTGACGGTGTCGCTGCCGACGGTGGAGGACAAGGGTCCGCTCGTCGAGGGCACCAAGCTCACGCTCGGCGCTTCAGTGGTGTCATTCAACATTCCGGTCGCGGAGAAGGACGCCGTGCAGGAGATCTCGGTGCGCGCGCAAGGCAAGACGCCGCTCTCGTGCGCGCTGGAGACCGCGGAAGGAATCGTGGTGCACCGCAAGAGCCGCGTGAGTGACTGCACGCTGCTGGTGCGGCCGCAGCTGCAGAAGTTCAAGGTGCGGCTGTGGACGACGGATGGCACCTCGGCCGTCGTCACTTCGCTGCGCACTCGCGCGATCAATTCGGGCTCAGCGGGGACGGTGCCTGGTGATGGCGCGCTCGCGGTGAACGTGGCGCGCGCGGGCCGTTATCGCACCAGCCCGCAGATGTTCTGCATCGGAGGGATGGAGGTCGGTCTCCTGCGCCCCTGCGGTCCCGAAGTGTCGCTCGATGCGGGCTCCACCATCTTCTCTGGCGTGGGCACGCGTGAGCAGCCGCTGCCGCTCGAGGAGAACGTGGCGACGGCGGACGACAAGGCGTTCTCGTTGCCGCTCAATCGGCAGGCCTTCGTGCAGGTGGTGAAGTCGGGCGCGAAGTCGATCTTCCTCATCGACGCGCGGGTGCAGCATGGTGAGCGCGCCGCTCCTTCGTGTGCGTTCGATGGCTCGGGCGCGGTGCGGGAGCGTCGTGATGCTTCGTGCTTCGCAGTGAGCCGCGTGGGGAACGAGGCCACCTCGCGCATGTGGGCACCGAGTGAGCAGGACGTGGATACGAAGATCGTGCGCCGCGCGGTCGCGCTGCCGGACAACGTGGTGGCGCTGACCACGGGGCGTAAGCGTCTGACGTTCAGCAATGTGGGTCGCTTCGGTCTGCCGAAGAACTCTCGCGCGCGGCTCGAGGTGACGCTGCCGAAGGACGCGTGGGCGGTGCTGCTCGATGAGGGTGGTGCCGCGATGGATCTCTGCGCGCCCACCGGAGATCTGCGTCGCTGCGTGCTCACGGGCCAGGGCGGGAGCGTGGTGCTGATTTCTCCGCTCGGTCAGGCCGACGTGACGACGGTGCTGCTCGAAGGCGGCGCGGCGTCGATCGCGTTCACCGGGCTGTACGAAGATTCACCTCGCACTCCGGGAACGGTGCGACTCTCGGTGCTCGCGAATGATTCGGAGCGAGTGGCGACGATCGAGGGTGCGCTCCGCTGCACGGTGGCGCTGTCTGACGGCACGCGCGTGTCGTCGTGCAAGGTGAAGGTGCCGCCGAAGTCTGGAGCGGAGCTCCTCATCGAGCACGGCATCGGTCCGTTCCGCGCGATGGTGCATGCGCCGGGTCGTGAGCGCTGGGCGCGGCTCGGCATCGAGCTGCCCGTGGTGCCGGGACCTGGACTCACCTCGTCGGTCGCGGTGCCGCTGCAGAGTGGCCGCATCGATCGCACGCTGCTCCTCGAGAAGGAGGCGGTGGTGCGCGTCGCGGCGGAGAGCGGCGTGTGCGGCATCTTCCGCGGCAACGATCTGCTGAGCGTCGATGGCCTCGACACCGGGTGCGAATTGGTTCGCGTGTTGTCGCCCGGTACGTATCGCTTGCTCGTGCGTCCGTTCGCTGGGCGCGTGCAGCCGGGCTCACTGAGATGGACCTCGGATCCCGTGACGCAGTTGGTGGAAGGAGTGAGCGCGGAGGACTGGCTCGCTCCGGGTGAAGTGCGGTTGTTCCGCTTCGACACCGCGAACAAGGGAAAGCTGGGACTCGGAGTGCAGGCGAAGAGCGAGCTGCTCGAGTGCGCCGTGTACAACGATGGGTATCAACTCATCGGCGAAGGCTGCCATCAGTACCTCGGCCTCGAGAAGGGCCGCTTCCTGCTGACGGTTCGCAATCCGCCCGCGCCTGGTGCGGTGCCGCTCGCGTTCAAGCCCGTGCTGCTGGGGTTGTCCGGCGAGAAGAACGACGTACCGGAAGAGTACCTGCGTGAATTCTTCGGCCGCGTGGGGGTGTCGCGATGAGCCGGGTTACCTGGAGTGAAGCAATGAGTCACACGAATCACCTCTCCCTGCGCAGCGGGGAGAGGTCGGCCGCAGGCCGGGTGAGGGGCGGGCGCGCATTGGCCCTCATGCTTCTCATTTCACTGCCGGCCTTCGCGCAGTACCGCCCGGCCGATCAAGGTCAGCGTCCCAGCGGTGGCACCTCGGTTCTCCCCGAGCAGTTCCTCC
>CBIHPJ010000254.1:0-11140 GCA_966211295.1 uncultured Myxococcales bacterium
CGGGCGCAGCGGGGAGTGGGTCGGGGTGAGGGGCGATCTCAGCCCAGTGCAGTTGCGAGCGCCTCCGAGGTCGGCTCGAGCGGTGCCGCGTTCGCAGGACGTGCGAGCAAATCAGCGAGCGCGGGAGGCACCGTCACCGTGCGGCCGATCAGCGGCTCGACGATCGAATCGAACTTCGCGGGATGCGCGGTGGCCGCGACGATCCACGTGCCCTTCGCGCCGCGGCCTCGCACCCGCTTCAGCACTTCCACTCCGCACGCGGTGTGCGGACAGATGATCTCGCCGTAGTCCGCGAGCGTGCGCTTGATGGTCGCGCGGATCGTGTCGTCGTCGACCCAATCGGCCTCGACGACCTTCGCGACTTCAGGAAAACGATGCCGCAGCCGCTCGACGTTGCTCGGCGCACCGACGTCCATCGCGTTCGCCAACGTCGCGATGCTGTCCTTCGGCTCGTAGCGACCAGTCGCGAGAAAATCCGCGAGCACGCGATTCGCGTTCGTCGCGAGCACGATGCGATCGATCGGCAAGCCGCACTCACGCGCGAGCAGACACGCGAAGGCGTTCCCGAGATTTCCCGTCGGCACCACGAAGGATGAAGAGCCCTTCCCTTCAGTGAACGCCGAGAGCGACGCCTGCGCGTAGTACGACATCTGAGGAAGCAGCCGGCCCAGGCTGATGCTGTTCGCTGAGACCAGCGCGTGCTTTTCCGAAAGCGCTTGATCGCCGAACGCAGCCTTCACCATCCGTTGGCAATCATCGAACGTGCCCGCGACGCGATACGCGGTGACGTTGTCTCCGAACGCGCCCAGCTGATGCGCCTGCCGCGGAGAAACGCGCCCATCGGGATACAGGATCACCACCCGGAATCCTGAACGCCGATGGAAAGCGGAAGCGACGGCGGCTCCTGTATCGCCAGAGGTCGCGACCAGCACGGTGGTGGTGCGATCGACCTTCTTGAGTCGCGACAAACACGCCGCGAGGAACCGCGCGCCGAAGTCTTTGAATGCGGCGGTCGGCCCGTGAAAGAGCTCGAGCAGCCCTGTGTCGTCGCTCAGCCACTTCGTCGGAGCGTCGAACGTGAACGCCTCGCGAACGATGTCTTCTAGCGAAGGCTCGAGCACCTCGCCCGCGAAGAACGGACGCAGGAGCGTGGTGACGCGCGTGTGGAAGTCAGAACCCCACGCCCCCGAGTGCGCCGCGAGCGTCGGCGGTGTGTAGAGCCCGCCATCTGGAGCGAGGCCCACCGCGATCGCCTCCGACAGCGACACCGTGCTTCCGCCGCGCGTGCTCGAGACCTTCATTGGATCACTCCAGCCGCAGGTCCACTCACAGGACTCACAAGCTGATCGGCTTCGAGCCCAGCCTCCTTGAACGCGGAGGCCATCGCGCTCGCCGCACGCCCCGCGGCGGCCTTCGACTCGAACCAGCCGAACACGCTGGGGCCTGCGCCAGAAATGCTCGCGCCGAGCGCTCCGAAGTCGAGCGCCGCCTGCTTCACCTTCGCGAAGCCTGGGATCAACGAGGCGCGACGTGGTTCCACGAGCACATCGCGGAAGCCGCGCCGAATGAGTGACGCGTCACTCGTGAAGCAACCCGCGAGCAGCAGCGCCAGTCCTTCGCTCTGCACCACGAAGTCGTGCAACTCGTACGCTCCTGCAAGCGCAGCGCGTGCCTTGCGAGTCTCGAGCACGAAGTGCGGATGCACGAGCGCGACATGCAGCCAATCAGGGGTCGGTACCTTCACCGGTGCGCCCTCCGCCGGAGCGATCACCAGGCCCCCGAGCAACATCGGTCCGACGTTGTCTCCGTGAGCGCTCCCCGTGGCGGCAGCCTCGCCGTCCATCGCGGAGAGGTAGAGCAGTTCTTTCCCGACGGGCTCGTCGAGCACCGCGTTCGCAGCGACGACAGCAGCGACGGCCGAGGCAGCAGAGCCACCCATGCCCGATCCCATCGCGATGCCCTTATCGATCTCGATGTCGAAGCCAATCCCCGCGGGCAACGACTTGAGCATCGTGAGCAATGCGCGACCCGCGGTGTTCTCGATCGCGTTGGTCGGAAGCGGAATCGCCGCCCCACGAATCGCGACGATGTTCACCGTGCCCGAGTCCGTGCGAGTCACGGTCACCCGATCACCCGCACCCGCCACCGAGTGGCCAAGGATGTCGAAGCCCACCGCGACGTTGCCGATCGACGCAGGAGCGAAGGCCGTCGCGCGCTTCACAGTTTGGCTCCGAGCGACGATGCGACGCGAAGCAGATCGGCGAACACACCCATCGCAGTCACCTCAGGACCTGCACCAGGCCCCTGCACCACGAGCGGATTCTGCGAATAGCGACGCGTGGTGAACTGCACCACGTTGTCGGTCAGCTTGATGTGCGCGAATGAGTGATCGCTCGGAAGCGCGAGCAGACCCACGCTCGCCTTGCCGCCCGTCTCGAGCTTCGCGACATAGCGAAGCACTCGCCCTTCTTTCTTCGCGGCGTCGAAGCGCGCCTGCATCGGAGCATCGAGCTCACTCAGCCGAGCCATGAATTCATCGACCCCGAGCTTCCGCAGTTGCTCAGGCACCAACGACTCGAGCGCGACATCAGCCAACTCAGTCTTCCAACCGTTCTCGCGAGCGAGGATCACGAGCTTCCTCGCCACGTCGAGACCCGAGAGGTCGTCGCGCGGATCTGGCTCCGTGTATCCGAGCTCCTTCGCCTGCCGCACCAGCGCGCTGAAAGGAGTCGTCCCGTCGAACTTGTTGAACAGATACGCGAGCGTGCCCGAGAAGATCCCGTCGACTCCGATCACCTCGTCGCCGGTGTCGATCAGATCGCGCAGCGTGTTGATGATGGGCAGACCCGCGCCGACGGTGGCCTCGTAGCGGAAGTGCGCGCGCTTCGACTTGATTGCCGCGTAGCGAGCCATCGGACCCGCTCCGGCGTTCTTGTTCGGAGTGATCACGTGAATGCCGCGCTCCAGCCACCCTGCGTACCGGTCCGCCACGGCGTCGCTCGCACTGCAGTCCACGATGATCGCGTGAGGGAGATGATCGGCGTGCACGTGTGCCGCGAACGCGTCGAGATCCGTATCCTTCTCGACCTTGGCGTCAGACGAGACCGACTCCGCGAGCACCATCTTCTTGCGACCTGCGATCGCGCGGACGCGGAGATCGATGTTGGTCGACTTGAGCAGCCGCTCTCGCGATTCCTGCAGCTGCTTGAGGATCGCCTTCCCCACGTTGCCCGGACCGATCACTCCGACCGAGATCGTCTGCGCCGAGAGATAGAAGCCGCTGTGCACCGCGCGCAGCGCCTTCTTCGCGTCCGCCGCGTCGATCGCCACCGAGATGTTCCGCTCGGAAGATCCCTGCGCGATCATGCGCACGTTCACGCCCGCGCGACCGAGCGCCGTGAAGAGCCGCGCCGACACACCGGGAGTACCGGCCATGCCGTCGCCCACCACCGCGAGTGCCGCGATGCCGCGCGTGATCGTCACGTCGGTGAGTTGCTTCGAGTGGAGCTCGCGAGTGAACGCGTCGAGCACCGCTTTCCGCGCACTCTCAGCGTCGTGCTCCTTGATCACGCAGCAGATCGAGTGCTCCGAAGATCCCTGCGAGATCATCACGACGGAAACGCCCGCGAGCTTCAGCGCCTGAAACGCGCGCTCGGCAGTACCAGGCACGCCGATCATGCCCGCGCCTTCGATGTTCAGAATCGCGAGACCGGTGAACGTGGTGACGCCCTTCACCGGAGTGGTCAGATCCTGTTCCGCGGAGATCAGCGTTCCCGGATGCGTGGGATTGAACGTGCTCCGCGCGATGATCGGAATCGAGCGCTCGAACGCGGGCGCCATCGTCTGCGGATGAATCACCTTCGCGCCGAAGTAGGCCAGCTCACACGCCTCGTCGTACGAGAGCCGCTCGATCAGCACGGCCTCAGGGACCAACCGAGGATCCGCGGAGAGCACGCCATCGACGTCGCTCCAGATGTGCAGCTCTTTCGCGCCGAAGAGCGCGGCGAAGATCGCGCCTGAATAATCACTCCCGTTGCGACCGAGCGTGGTGATGCGCCCATCCGGAGTGCGCGCCACGAAGCCAGTCACGATCGTGCGTTCACCAGGAGCGCCGAGGTGCGCGATCAGTTGGTCGGTCGACTTCTCCCACTGCACCATCGCGCCGAGCTCGCTCTTCTCGACGACGAGCACTTCGCGCGCATCGAGCCAGCGACTGGCCGCGCCCCTCGCCCGAAAAGTCGCATCGACGAGCGTGGAGGACCACACCTCACCGAGCCCCGAGACGAGATCGAGCAGATCGCTCGACACCGCTCCGACGAGTGACTGCGCGTGGAGCAGATCGCGCAGCGAAGCGAACTCCCCGCGCAACTTCTCCAGCACCGGCTCGACGTTCTCACCGAGCAACGCGCGCGCGGCATCGACGTGCTTCACCTCGAGCGCGAGCAGCGCATCGCGCCACTTCACGTCGCGCTGAGCCGCCAACTTCACGAGATCGATGAGCGCGTCAGTGACGCCCTTCATCG
Source organism: uncultured Myxococcales bacterium (assembly GCA_966211295.1). GTDB lineage: Bacteria > Myxococcota > Myxococcia > Myxococcales > Myxococcaceae > Archangium_A. The sequence continues at coordinate 4,524 of CBIHPJ010000254.1, forward strand.
CCGAGATCACCACGACTTGCCGCTCGTCCCTCTTGAGCAGGATGTCCACGACACGCGAGATGCACTCCGCGTTGGCGCCGGTGCTGCCACCTAACTTGGCCCCGAACACGCCGCGAACTTTAGTCTAGATCTGGCTCCCTCCCCCTTGGGGAGCGGGTCGGGGTGAGGGCATGCCAAATTAGAAACAGAGCCCGATGAGCGTCGTCACGTCGACGTACCGAGGCGGTCCATCTCCCAGCAGCGCGGTGAACGAGGCCTTCATGCCGATGCGACCCGAGATCGCCGAGCCCTTTCGTGCAGGCAATTCGTAGACGAGTCCCAGTCCCGTCTCGATACCGCTGCGGTGATGAATGCCGTTCTCGTGCTCGGACAAGCCCAGCACCACGGGGATCGGATCCATCTTCACGTGCTCCCACCCTGCCTCGTGCTGGTGCGCGAAGTTCACCGAGAGAAATGGGCGCAGCCGCCCCAGCGTGGGCCACTCGAAGCGCGCACCGACGCGGATCATCGTGAGCACGTCGACCGGCTGCGAATACACGCCGAGACCGAGTGACAGTTCCGCACGCAGCCAGTTGAAGAAGATCTGCCGATTCACGCCGAGCAGCGCCCCACCACCGCCGCCCACCGAGTCCGGTCGAATGCCGCCCTGGAGACCCATGTAGACCTCCCACTTCGGCGGCTCCTTCGGGAGCGCTTCCGGCTGCGGAGAGGTCACCTGCGCCTGCGCCAAGAGCACCATCACGAGCAAGTTCATGCCTCGTGAGTGCGCGGAATTTCGCGCTCATTCATGTGAGCGCTCGGTGGATCGTTTCCTGAGGCAGCGGCAACGAAGGGTTCGTTCGGGTGGCCCTTGTGTGCACCCTCACCCCGACCCTCTCCCGAAGGGAGAGGGAGAACTATTTCGGTTGAAGTTGAGTCGGCGGAGGAGCGACCGGCTTCGTCTGCAGCTCCACCGGCTGACCGACCGCGCGCGTCATCGCCTTCAACCCCACCAACGCATCGTGCACGGCCTGCAGCCGCAGCACGCTCGCGTTCGCCCACGCACCAAACGAGTCGATGATCTCGCGGGTGTCGCCGGTGCCCAACTCGAACGACGTGTACGCCGCGTTCGCCCAGCGACGCGCGTTCTTCTCGCCGTCGAGCAGCTTCTCTGCCCGAGCGAGCGCCACGTTGGTGTCGCCGTAGGTCTTCTCGATCTCGAGCTTGACCGCCGCTCCGAGGAGATCGCGCTGGTGCTCCATCTTTTCGTACTCAGCGCGCGCCTGCTCGAGCTTGATGCCCTTCTGCGGGAAGTCCCACTGGTAGCGCATCACGAGGCCCACGCCCGCCGAGAGATCGTTGTACGGATCGTACGCGAACGGAGAACGCTGCCGCGTCGCGCTCGTGGTCCACATCCACCGGAAGAAGCCCGCGATGCCGAAGTCCGGGTAGTAGTACGCCTCGCGAATCTTCACTTCCTGCGCGCGCGCCTCGAGCCCCGCCGCGATCGCCCTCAGCTCGGGCCGGTTCTTCGCCGCGGTGATGATGTAGCTGTCGAGTGGACCCAGCACGCCCTCGGGAAGCTTCAAGGGCACGGCCTCGACCTCGATGACTTCATCGGGCTGCGCCGCGATCAGCAGCTTGATCGCCGACACCGCGAGCGACGCGCCGTTCTCGGCCTGCAGCTGCTGCACCTCGATCTGCTTCCGGTAGAAACCGAACTTGTACAGGTCCATCTGCGACACCTGATCGCTCCCCGCGGCACGCAGCCGCTGGAGCAACCGCTCGGCGTCATCGAGCTGCTTCTTCGTCTCGACCACCACGTCGAGCGCCGACTTCGCGAGGCAGTAGCCGTAGTACGCCTGCGCGGCCTGGTACTCGGCTTCATCCTGCGCGCGCACGGTGAGCGCCTCCCCGGCCTTCACGCCGTTCTTCCCGGCCTCCTCGAGCGCGTCGAGCTTTCCGAACGTGTAGATCGGCAGCACCGCTTCGGCGCCCGCACGCATCATCACGCCCGGCTGACCGAAATCGAGGTCGTACATCAGCGTCGACTTCGTGGTCGGAGGACCACCGAGCCCATCGTTGCGCGCCTCGGGCGTCGGACCCGCGACCATGAAGTACGAGTCCATGCGCGGGAACCACGCCCAGCGCGCCTCGTCGTACTGCGAGCGGTAGAACCGAAGCTGCGCCTGGGCCTCTTTGACCCGATGATCGTTCGCGCGCGCCCGGTCGATGATCTGTTGGAGCGTCAACGGCGCAGCCTCGACAGCGCCTGACAGCAGGCCCGCGGCCAACAGAATGACGAATGAAATCAGGCGCAAAGCGCGCGCACTCTGCCGCAGCGGGTAGGCGAATTGAAGGGCGAACTTCTCGGGGGAACCCAAGGTGAAGCCAGAGGCGTATGGTCCGTCTCGTGCGAATGCTCCGACCACTCATCGCCGTGTCGATGTCGCTGGCTCTTGTCTCCTTTGCCGCCGATCCCAAGCTCAAAGGCTCGAAGAAGGAGGCCGCGCCCAAGCTCGATCTCGGCCTCCCGACGTTCAACGCGATCCCCAAGGATCAGAAGCTCGAGAAGCCGAAGGATCCCGAAGCAGCCCAGACGGCCCCCAGCGGCACGCGCATCGACGATGGCTACACCGTCGTGCGCGTCGTGCACGGCAAGGGCTTCATGCGCAGCCCCGACGGCGCGAAACCGTCCGCTCCGTTCCCCCAGGTCACCGCGTCCGGTAACCCCCTGCTGACGGAGAAGTTCAGCTCGGTGATCCGCGTGAAGTCTCCCGGCAAGAAGAACACCCGCATCGAGGTCGCGATCCTCGATCAACGTTCCGACACCGTGATGGAAGCGTCGGGTGAACTGCGCTTCGGAAACGGGGAGGAAGCCGAGTGGCAGGTCGACTGGGATTCCACCGGCATCCGCAATCCTGGTGAGTTCCAGGTGCTCGTCCGCATCGGCGGAAATCCGCTCGGCACGTTCCCGTTGAAGGTCGCTACCGCCGCGGCCACCCCAACCACAGCAGGGAAATGAGTGTTGGAAATGAGTGTGGCTGTTTTCGAAGTGCGGTATCTGCCGCCGCACCATGGCCCACTCCGATCGCGTCAAGCAGATCCTCAGCTGGTACCCATCTGACAATCCCGGCGTCCTGACGAACCTCGCGCGCCTGATGAACACGGGCGCGCTTGCCGGCACCGGAAAGATGGTCATTCTTCCCGTCGACCAGGGCTTCGAGCACGGTCCGGCGCGCAGCTTCCAGCCGAACCCCGCTGGCTACGATCCCGACTACCACGCGCAGCTCGCCATCGACTCGGGCTGCAACGCGTACGCGGCGCCGCTCGGCTTCCTCGAGGCCGTCGCGGGCAAGCTGTGCGGCGAGATTCCGCTCATCCTCAAGCTGAACAACTCCGACTCGCTCTCGAAGGTCGAGCCCATGTCGGCGCTCACCGGCTCGGTGAAGGACGCCGTGCGCCTGGGCTGCTCGGCGATCGGCTACACGATCTATCCCGGCTCTCACCTTCGGAATGAGCAGTACCAGGACCTGCGCGACATGGTCGCCGAGGCCAAAGACGCGGGCCTCCCCACCGTGCTCTGGGCGTACCCGCGCGGCAACATGTCGAAGGACGGCGAGACCGCGATCGACGTGGTCGCCTACGCCGCTCAGATCTCCGCGCAGCTCGGCGCGCACGTGATCAAGGTGAAGCCCCCGAAGGACTTCATCGAGCAGGCCGAGGCGAAGAAGGTGTTCGAGAAGTACTCGATCCCCACCAAGACCATGGCCGATCGCGTGCGCCACGTGGTGCAGAGCGCGTTCAACGGCAAGCGCATCGTGATCTTCTCGGGCGGCGAATCGAAGGAGACCTCGGCGCTCCTCGAAGAGATCAAGGGCATCAAGGATGGCGGCGGCTTCGGCTCCATCATGGGCCGCAACGCCTTCCAGCGTCCGCGCGACGAGTCGATCAAGTTGCTCAAGGACGTGATGAACGTCTTCAAGTCCTGAAGGACCGAAACTTCAAACGTAGGGCAGTCCCCCAACCAGAAAGACAACCACCGTGAAGAAGCTGATTGCCGTGCTGTGCATGACGGGGTCGGTCGCTTTTGCCGCGCCGCCTCCCAAAGACAAGGCTCCCCCGGCTGATGCGCCCGTCGCCCCGAAGGCCGCTCCGCTCACCCCTGAAGAGCGCAAGAAGGTCCTCTACGCGCTCGGCGCAATGGTCGCGCAGCGCACCCCGCTCGCGCAGGCCGGTCTCGATGAGGCCGAGCTCGCCGAGGTGATGGCGGGCTTCTCCGACGCGACCCTAGGCAACCCGCTCAAGTTCCCGGCGGCGGAGAACATGCCGAAGGTCGATCAGTTCCTGAAGGAGCGCGCGAAGATCCGCGGCGAGCAGGAGAAGGAGAAGGGCATGAAGTACCTCGAGGAGCAGGCGAAGGCGCCGGGCGCGCAGAAGACCGCCAGCGGCCTCATCTACTTCGAGACCCAGGCCGGCACGGGCGCGCAGCCCACGCCCGCGGACACCGTGAAGGTCCACTACAAGGGCACCCTCATCAACGGCACCGAGTTCGACTCCAGCTACAAGCGCGGCACCCCGGCGGAGTTCCCGCTCGGTGGCGTGATCAAGTGCTGGACCGAGGGCGTGGCGAAGATGAAGGTCGGCGGCAAGGCGCGGCTCGTGTGCCCCTCTGACATCGCCTACGGCGAGCGCGGCGCGGGTGGCAGCATCCCGCCCAACGCCGTCCTCAACTTCGAGGTCGAGCTCATCGGCATCGCGGGTAAGGAGACGCCCAAGTGAAGACCGCTCTCCGTACCCTCCTCATCGGTTGTGCTCTCGCGCTCACCGCGTGCCCGTCGGAGTCGAAGCCTGACGCCGCCACCGCCGCGGTGCCGACCAACCCGACGAACCCCGCCGTGAACCCCACGGCTCCGACGCCGCCGCCCCCGCCTCCTCCGCTCAGCGCTGAGGACAAGCAGAAGGCGATGTACGCGTTCGGCGCGCTGATCGCCGAGCGCACGCCGGTGAAGGCCGCTGGCCTCTCGAAGGAAGATCTCGACGAGGTGGTCAAGGGCATGAAGGACGCCTCGGCTGGCAAGGAGCTCGCCGTGAAGCTCGAGGAGTTCGGCCCGAAGGTCGAGCAGCTCCTCAACGAGAAGCAGGCGCAGAAGGCCGAAGGCGAGAAGAAGAAGGGCGCTGAGTTCGCCGCCAAGGCCGCCAAGGAGAAGGGCGCGCAGAAGCTCCCCTCCGGCCTCGTCTACATCGAGACCCAGGCGGGCACGGGCAAACAGCCTGTCGCCACCGACACGGTCAGCGTGCACTACAAGGGCACCCTCATCGACGGCACCGAGTTCGACTCGAGCTACAAGCGCAACGCGCCCACCGAGTTCCCGCTCAACGGCGTGATCAAGTGCTGGACCGAGGGCGTGGCGAAGATGAAGGTCGGCGGCAAGGCCAAGCTGATCTGCCCGTCTGACATCGCTTACGGCGATCGTGGCGCGGGGGCCAACATCCCCGGCGGCGCGACGCTCGTGTTCGAAGTCGAGCTGCTCGCCATCAAGGAGCCGATGCCTCCTCCGGGTGCGCCGCAGATGCCGGGTGCACCGCCTCCGCCCGCTCCGAAGCAGTAACGGCTCTCTTCAAGAGCTCAGCGGGAATAGGCTGCCAGCATGATCCGCGCGATCGTGCTGGCAGTTTTGTTTTGCGGGCTCCCTTCCCTCGCCTGCGACAAGATCACTCGCACCACCAGCTTCCTCGGGTGGACCGCCGATTCGCGCATGTTCGCGTGGCGAGTTCACGAAACCTGCGCGGGCTGCAAGATGAAGTGGGTGGTCGAGTACACGTACGTGCGCACCACGGGCGGCAACACCACCGAGTACCTCACCCGCTACGAGAAGATGATGTACCCGCGGCCCGAGCTGCCCGACGGCAAGGAATGGGAGGCGTGGAACAAGCGCTTCCCGCTGGTGCAGAACCCGCCGAAGAACGAGCAGGCGCTGCTCACCATGACTCAGGCGGGCGCGTCGATCACCGCGAAGGGCGGCGAGTTCTGCGCGAAGAAGGAAGGCACCGTCTCGCTCGTCGCCAGCGCGTCGAAGCGCGAGTGGGAAGCGCCTCCCAAGGGATGTGGCTGCGCGCGCGGCTACGTGAGCCCCGATGGCGCGTTCGTGGCGTGGATCACCGGGCCCGCGAAGCGGACCTGCGATGACTGCCACGGCGCGGCCTGCTGCGGTGACGTCGAAGGCCTGCTCGTCACCCAGGGGAGTTGAGCGTCACTTCGGGGTGAAGGTGAGCGTCCACCCGCCGGTGGTCGCCGTGAGCGTTCCAGCGGGAGGCGTCGTGCTGGTGACGAGCTCGCGCGGCAAGTCAAACGTGACGCCGTCCGTGGTCGAAAGCGCGGGATCGACCGTGGTGTCGACGGAGCAGTCGCCTTCGCCGGCGCCGCGCGTGATCGACGGACACGACTTCGTTCCCAACACCGACAAAGTCGCGACAGAGACGCTCGCGCTGATCACGCTCATCTGATCCCAGGTTCCGCTGAGCGTGGGCTGCAGGCAACCCGACCGCGTGTCCCTCACGTTGGCAGCCCCGCCGCCCTGAAGATCCATCGCGGGGTAGGTGTCCCGAACCAGAGGGAACGGCATCTCGAACTCGAA
>CBIHPJ010000255.1:0-11130 GCA_966211295.1 uncultured Myxococcales bacterium
CTGATGTCCACGAAGTGCGGGGCGATCGTCTGCAGCGTGTAGCCAAAGCCGCAGCCCGGATCCGACGTGGGCGAGCCGAGCTGCTGCGGCGTCTGGTTGCCGTACGGGGTGGTGGCGAGGCAGGCGACGAGGCCCGGCGAGCCGCTGGTGCCCACGATGGGGCCGGGGTCGACGTTGATCGACTGACCGCGGCCGCCGTCGGCGGGACCGGTGTAGTTGAAGCCCGCTCCGGCGTCGGCGGTGCCGATGGTGAAGGTGCCCGCGTCCTGCGAGAGGAAGAAGCCCGAGCCTTCCCACGAGAGCGACACGCCGGCGTCGTCGTTCTGGTCAGGGTCAGCGGAGGCGCCGATCACGGTCGCCACGCCCGGCTGGAGCGTGAAGCCCATCGGCACACGGAAGGTGGGCGAGGTCGGCGAGCGCAGCTCCCAGCCCGACATGTCGAGCGGGCCGGTGGTGCGGTTGACCACCTCGATGTACTGGCCGTTGGGCACCGCGACGTGCGTGCGGAACTGGAGCTCGGTGAGGCCGAGATCCTGCGGAATGGAGTACGCCCCCGCGGCGCGCGAGACGGGCACCCAGAGATTGCCGTCCTTCAGGTAGCCGCCCCAGCTGCTGCCCTTCGCCACGCGCGTCTCTGCAGGCGGCGCGACCGGGCTGAAGAAGTAGAGCGCCGAGTTGCTCGCCGGAGCCGCGGTGCTCGGCGGCCGCACGCCGACGAGGCGCGTCTGGTCCTGCACGCCGATCGCGAACGAGGTGTAGCCCGCGGCCACGTTCATGGTCAGGTACTGGAAGGACACCATGCCGCGCTGATGCACCTGCGCCTGGAAGGTGACTTCGGTGGAGGCGTTGGTGCCGACCTGCATGCGGTTCCACTGCACCACCAGCGACTGCTCCGGGGCGTCGCCGAGCACCTGGACGTAGACGCCCGAGTTCGCGGTGAGCACCAGGTCGTCCCAGAACGGCGCGATCATTCCCTGCGCACCGGTGGAGCTGGGCATCGACGTCGCGTTGGAGGAGTTCACCAGCAGCGGCGCGGCGAAGGCCAACCAGCCCGCGCGCGAGATGGTGAGCGGGCCGCTCTGGCGCGTGCCCCACAGCAGCGTGGAGAAGGGCAGGGTGACCGAGGTCACGTCGGCGCCGGTCTCCAGCACGCGCGAGCCGGTGCTGCTGATGTCGCGGAAGTCGGACTGCGCCGACGTCAGTACCGTGTTGTGCGGGAAGCCGTAGAGCAGCGCCCCCGCGGCGGTGGTGGTGAGCTCCACGTTCTGGCCGTTGAGCGCGGTGGGCGGGAACTGCGTCACCGCCGCCGGCGTGCCCGTCACGGTGACGGCCGCGGTGGCGGTCACCGGCGGGTTGCCGAGCAGGTTGTCGGACGAGAGCGTGTAGGTGGTGGACACGTCGGGGTACACGATGACGGTGCCGTTCTCAGCGGCCTGGCCGGTCACCGAGAAGACCACCTCGCCGCGCGAGTCGACGATGCGGGCGCGCCGCGCTTCCTGCGAGGCGAAGGTGAGCGTCACCGGCGAGCCCACCGCGACCGTGCTCGGAGAGGCGGTGAGCGTCGCGGACGAAGGAATGCCGACCGAGTCGATCAACGCGACCTGGCTCACCCGGCCGCCGCGAGAGTTGGTGGCGATCAGCTCCACCTCGAAGTCCGAGTTGGGCGAGTTGAAGGAGAAGAGGCCCACCGCGGCGTTCTGCGCGGTCGCGGTGCGGTGCACGGTGACGCCGTCGAGCTTGAGCTCCACCTGGTCGGCGGCCCGGGTCTCCCAGCGCACCGAGTAGGACGCCCCTGCGGCCGCGAAGCGCGGCGCGTCGAAGCGGGTGATGGCGATGCCGGTGCCCACGCTCACCTCGAGGGTGCGGGTGAAGCGGGTGGTGCCCTTCACCGCGGCGATCTCGTAGGTGATGAGGCCGTCGTCGGGCGTGGGCGGAATGGTGTCGGTGAAGCTGCCCGACTCGATCTGCGCCGGCATGGTGGCCTCGAAGAGCTGCCCGCGGCCCGCGGCGCTCACCTGCACGCTGTCGGCGCCCGCGGCGGTCCACGAGAGGGTGACCATGTCACCGACCTCGGCCGCGCGCGGTGACACGGTCGCGGTGAGGAGCGCCGGCTGCACGGTGACGGTGACCGTCTTCATCGTGCCATCGGCGTCGAGGGTGTACGTGGTGTCGAACTTCGGCGAGACGGTGACCGCGCCGCTGGTGCGCTGGCCACTGATGTCGATCATCGTGCTGCCGGCGGTGAGCGAAACCTGTGAGGCGCCCGGCGCCGTCCACGCCAGCGTGGTGCTGGCCCCGCCCGGGATGATGGGGGGCAGCGCGGAGAAGGTGACCTCTCCCACTTCGCTCCCGGTGACGCTCACCGACACCGCGCGGGAGTCAGACCCGCCGGGACCCTTGGCCACCAGCACGAAGAGCGAGTCAGCGGTGATGGTCACGTCGAAGCTGCCGGACACGCGATCGGCCGGCACCGCGAGCGCACCGCCCGACGCCTCACGCAGCTCGATGCTGGTGGCGTTGGTGGTGCTCCAGGTGAGGGTGACCATCGAGTCGCGATCGGCGTCGCGCCTCGAGGCGGTGAAGCTCTCCACCGACGGCGGCGAGGGCACCACGGTGGACGGCTTCTCGATGCGGCAGCCGGTGATGAGCAGCAGGCCCGCGAACGAAGCGAGGAGCGACCGGGAAGACAGAGAACGAGAGTTCATAGAAGGGCGCATGGGTTAGCGGGGGCTGAAGCGAACGCCGGTGTTGGACGAGACGCCCGGAGTGAAGGAGTTGGCGTTGATCACCAGCGCCTGGGTGCCGGTGGGGTTCTCGAGCCAGGTCACCGAGCTGATGCCCGAGCCGTACTGACTCGAGCTCGTGCTGTGCATCAGGCCGTAGTGGTACTCGATGGTGCCGTCGTCGAAGAGCTTCGCCTCGAAGTTGAGGTCGTCGGTGCTGCTGCTGGAGTGGCCCCAGTGCGACCACTGGATGATCCAGTGCGCGCCCGGAGCGTTTGGATCGGCTCCCGCTGCGAGCCGCTGCGTGTAGACCGCCCCGGTGCTGGCGCTGCCGAGAAGGTTTCCGGCGAAGATGGCGAGCACGCCGTTGGCGTCAGTGGTGCTCGGCATGTTGTTCGCGAACGAAGAGTTGGCACCCGTAGGATCGAAGGTGAGGAAGCCGTTCGAGGACACGCGCACCGAGGTTTGCTGCGCGCCGAAGAAGGTGAAAGGCGCGGCTGCGAGCGGCACGGTGCCGAAGCCCTCGTCGAGGCTGCTCAGGGTGACGACGGTGCCGGTGGTGGAAATGTCGCGGAAGCCGCCGTTGATGCGATGCCACGAGTAGCCGAAGCCGCAGTCACCTGGCTGGCCCGGCGTGCCGAGCTGCTGCGGCGACTGGCTGCCGAACGGAGCGGTGGCGAGGCAGGTCTGCGAGTGCGGCGCCAGCGCGCTGGTGTCGGTGCTCAGCTTGAAGGGCCCGATGTCGCGCACCAACGCGGAGCCGGGCGTGGGGTCCGACCACGTATACGTGTTGAGGTTGCCACCGTTGCGCGCGAGCGCGACGGAGCCCGCGTCAGGGCTGCCCGGGTCGAGGCCGGTGAGGGCGAGCTGCACGCCCGCGTCGTCGTTGAGCGAAGAATCGGTGCTCGCTCCCACGACCAGCACGCCGCGCGAAGGAATCGTTCCCGAGAGGCTCGCCGCGCTGCCGCCGTCTGCCGCGGCGAACGACCAGCCACTCAAGTCGAGCGCGACCTCGCGCGAGTTGTAGATCTCGAACCACTGGCCCGGAGCGCCGACCAGCGGAGCGGGAACCACGAGGGCCTCGTCCACGTACAGCTCGTTGCCCCGCACCACGGGGCCCACGTCGTGGGTGACCACCAGTGACTGGCCAGCGAGGGTCACGGTGCCGATGAGGGTGAGCTGCTCGAACACCGGCACGCTCACCGGGCTGGTCTTCGGCCCGAAGAAGGTGATGCCGGTGTTGGCCGCGGGGGTTGCGGTGGTTGCGATGCCGCTCCCGGTGGTGGGGCCGTTGATGCCTACGAAGCCCGCGGTGCCTGAGTACGCGCCGTACTCGAGATCGATTTGCCCGGTGGTGTAGAGCTTGATCTGGAAGTTCTGCGTGGAGCCGATCGTCCACTGAACGATCAGCACCTTGTCGTTGCCCATGGTCTTCACCTGCCAGTGGATGCTGACGCTGAAGTTGTCGTTCCAGCTGGCGGCGATGGAGTACGGCTCCATCTTCGCGCTGGGGAGCGCCACCTCGACGTAGTTGCGCGGGTTGATGGGGCCGAACGAGAGGAAGCCGTTGGTGTTGGCGTAGACGCGATCGCCGACCATGCGATCGTAGAAGGGCGCGCTGAAGCCGATCGGCACGATCTCAGCGACCGCGTCATCGGTCGAGCTCAAGGAGACCGCGGTGCCGGTCGAGCTGATGTCGTCGAAGCCGGTCGAGGGCGAACGCACCACCACGTCGTTGTGCGGCAGACCGGTGATGGTGGTGCCGCCCGTCCAGCTCAGGGCCACCGCTTCGCCCGAGCGCACCGCGCCCGCGGGCTGGGAAAGGGAGAGCCCGTTGGTGACGGTGATGGTGGCGGTCGCGCTGGTGGTGTCGCCGGCGCCGTTGTCCGCCTCCACGCGCACCACCGAGGTGTTGGCGAAGGTGAAGGTGCCGGGCACCGAGCCGGTGTCCATCACGTCGGTGAGGGCGGCGAGGGTGCCACCGAAGGGCGAGACGAGCCGCAGGTTGCGCACGTCGGTGCCGGTCCACGAGAAGGTGACGGGGTCGCCCGGCGTGATGGTGGTGGGCGACGCGGTGAGGGTGATGGTCGGAGCTCCGACCAGGTCGACGGTCGCGGTCTTCGAGTCGCTGCCGCCGCGGCTGTTCTTCGCGGTGAGCTGGTACACCGTGTCGGCCGAGGGCGTCGGCAGGTTCAGGGTGCCCGCGGCGAGCGAACCTTCGGGAGCGCGGAAGAACTCCGTACCGTTGGCCGCGATGGTGACCACGTCGGCTTCGCGGGTGGTCCACGCCAGGGTGATGCCGCCGTCAGCAGTGGCAGCGCTCACGTACTTGGGCGCGGTGAAGGTGACCACCGCGGGGTTCCCGTTGATCGACACGATCACCGAGCGGGTGAGGGTCTCTCCGGGGCCGGTGACGGTGAGCTGGTACGAGAACAGCGCGCCGGGATCGACGTCGGTGGGGAGCGTGTCGTCGAACGAGCCCTGCGCGACCTGCGCGGCGTTCGTCTCGTCGACCAGGTTGCCGCGGCCGGGAGCGCTCAGCTGCACACGGGTGGCGTTGGCGGTGCTCCACGAGAGGGTCACGGTGCTGCCCGCGTCGGCGGAGAGCGTGGAGGCCGTGAAGGAGAGCACCGTGGGCTTCACGGTGATCATGGTGGTCGCGGTGCGCAGCCCCGCAGTGAGGATGTACGTGGTGTTTGCGCTCGGAGAGACGCTCACCGAGCCCGAACCGCCCTGGCCCTGCACGTCGACCGCGCCGCCGGGGTTGGCGACGATGGTGACCGCGGTGGCGCCGGGCGCCGACCATGCGAGGGTGGCGCTCTGGCCGGCGGTGATCACGCTGGGCAGGCCGGTGAAGAGCACCTCACCAGCGCCCTGGCCCACGCGCACCGAGACCACCGCGGTGTCGGAAGCGCCGCGGTTGTTCCGCGCGGTGAGCACGAAGAGCGAGTCACCGGTGATGGCGACGTCGACCTCGCCGGAGTTGCCGGAAACGCCGGACACCGAGCCCAGCTTGAGCTCGTCGATCTTCACCGAGGTGGCGTTCTCGGTCGCCCACGTCAGCTTGATGGTGGTGCCGACGGGCACCTCGGTCTGCGAGGCGGTGAACGAGGTGACCGACGGAGCGGGCTCGAGGGGATCCGCCGGAGGGACTTCAGGGCAGCCGGCGAGCAGAGAGCCGAGGAGCGTGCCGAAGGCGATGCGCGAGACGAGAGAAGAGGTCTTCATGGGCGTGTCCACGACTCAGGGAACGGGGGTGAAGCGAACGCCGGAGTTCGGCTGGACGCTATTGAGCTGGTTGATCGCGTACGGCACGGCGATGTGACCGTCGGGCCGTTCAAGCCAGATGGTGGCCGAGTTGCCGAAGGTGCGATCCACCGTGCTCTGGGTGGTCGAGGTGCTGGCGATGGTTCCGTAGTGGAACTCGATGATGCCGTTGTCGAGCAGGTGAATCTGCGCGTTGATCTCGGTGGTGCTCGGGCTGGTGAACAGTCCGACGTCCTGCCAGGTGATGATGGTGCGATCGCCCGCGCGCCACATCGCGTTCTTGCCGAGGTCGACGTCGAGGTCGTCCCAGAAGACCGCCACCACGCCGTTGGGAGCGCCGGTGCTCGGGGTGCTGTCGTTCGTGTAGTACGAATCAGAGAGCGTGGAGCCGAACGTGATGAAGCCGTTGGTGCTCAGGCTGAACGCGGTCATCGGCGTGCCGAAGTAGGTGAACGGCGCGGGCAGGGTGACGTTGCCGTAGCCCTCATCGGTGTCGATGGAGGTGAGGATCTCCGAGCCCGGGGGCGCCGTGACGAACGCGCCGGGAATGGAGGTGACCACGTACGGCGAGCACGACTCGTTCGCGGCACCGGGCGTACCGAGCGCGCCGGCCGAGCCGAAGGTCGCGGTGCGGTTGCAGACGAACGTCTGGCCCGAGGCGACCAGCACCGAGTTGCTGGACGAGATGATCGAAGTGCCGGGCGTGCCCGCGTCCCACGAGAGCGAGCCGAGGACGTTGCCTTCGATCGTCACGCGCACGCGATCCACGGGGCCGAGCGGGAGATCGGTCGCGACCTGGTCGACGTGCGCGCCGCCGGTGTCGGTCATGTCGAGCGACTGGCCGAGCACCAGGAAGCCGCCCGCGGGAACCACGGTGCCGGCGGGGATCACGTAGCCGCCGTCTGCGCTCGAGCCGGTGCTGTCGACCACCAGTCCTTCGAAGTCGACCGGCACGGTGGCGTTGTTCTTGAGCTCCACCCACTGGCCGAGCGCCGTGCTGGTGGCCTCGGGGAAAGGCATCGCCTCGTTCACGGTGACGTCGCCCGGGCCGAAGCTGCGCAGCTCGGCGCTCGCGGGCACGAGGCCGGTCGCGGTGCGGCCGAAGAACTCCACGCGCTTCGACTTGCTCGCGACGAGGTTGAGCATTCCGTCCGCGGGGCCGCCGGTGAAGTAGTTCAGCTCGAGCAACGCCGAGGGGACGGTGGTCATGCTGTTGTAGGTGAACTGCTGCACCAGCGGGTACGCGGCGTCCTTCACGCCGACGGTGGCGCTGTTCAGGGTGCCGTTGAGCGTCTGGTAGATGAACGCGACCTGGCCCGTCTCGTAGAGGTGCACCTGGAAGGTGAGCTCGGAGTTGGTGTCAGCGGCGAGCTGGAACTTGTCCCACTGAATGATGAGGTAGCGCTCACCGCTCGCGGCGGTCTTGAGCGCGTAGAAGACGGACGAGGTCATCGCCATGGTGAGGTCGTCCCAGAACGGGGCGAGCAACGAGGGGTCGGCGTTGCCGGTGGCGGTGAGATCGTTGTTGGTGGCGTTCGCGCCGGGCTCAGCGAAGGTGATGAGGCCGTTGACCGACACCCAGAGCTCCGGCCGCACCGAGCCGAGGAAGGGGAAGCGGAAGCCGGCGGGCGGAGTGAGCTTGGCCGAGCCGTTGGTCGGGTCATCGATCGCCAGCGGCAGCGCGGCGGTGTCGGTGGCGAGGTCGATGAAGTTCACCGAGTTCGGCACGGCGGCCGGCGCCGGAGTGGCGAGGCCGACCGTCTCGAGCACGCCCGCGGGAGCGAGCGTCCAGTTGAGGACCGCGGTGTTGCCGCGGAGCACCGGCGTGGGAGAGATGGTGACCGCGGGGGCGGTGAAGTTCACGGCCTTCACGTCGGTGACCACGTCGCCCGCGGCGTTGTAGGCCTCGAGCACCACGCGGCCGCTGGTGGCGGGCGTGAGCACGAAGCTGCCCGAGTTCACCTGCGAAGGCGTGGTGATGATCGCGAGGTTGGCGCCGTTCTCGAAGCGGAGCTGCAGGCGCACCGCGCCGGTGGTGGTCCAGCGCGCGGTGGCGGGATCGCCGAGCGCGTTGATGGTGGGCGTGAGCGTGTACATCGTGATCGCGGGGACCGCGACCGGGCGCACGTTGAAGATGCGGCTCGTCGAGGCGCCGCGCGCGTTGGTGGCGATCAGCGTGTACTCCGTCTGCATCGCGGGCACGGGAATGGACAGGGAGCCCTGGTTCACGCGCGCCTGCGCTCCGGGGAGCGTGCGGAAGATCGGCAGGCCGCCGACCGCGATGGTGACCTCAGTGGCATTGGTGGTGCGCCACGCGACGGTGAAGGTCGAGCCCGACGAGGCGAACTCCGGCGCGTCGAGCTGATCGATCACGGGGAGATCGCCGACCACTTCGTCGAGCACCTTGGTGACGGTGACGTCACCCGAGGTGGCGGAGACCACGAAGCGGAGCGGCAGCCCGTCGGTGATCGCCACGCCGTTCGGGAGGTTCGCCGGGAGCACGTAGTCGAAGGAGCCGTTCGCCACGCTGGCGGGGTCGGTGACCGCGGTGAGCTGACCGAAGGTCATCTCGGTGACGGTGAGACGCTGCGCGCCGGCGGTGGTCCAGTTGATGGTGATGGTCTCACCGGGGAGCGCGCCGTTGGTGGCGACGAGGTTGGCGGTCTTCAGCACCGGGCGCACTGCGATCTGCGCGAGCGCGGTGAGCGGCGGAGTGCCGGGCGCTCCCTGCGCGGTGAGGGTGTACTGCTCGGTGAACTCCGGGCTCACGGTGACGGAGCCGGTGGTGCCAGTGAGCGTCATCGCGTTGCCCGAGCCGGGCGTGAGGGTGACCGACGAAGCGCCAGGAGCGCCCCACAGGAGCTGTCCCTCGTCGCCCGAGCTGATGGTCGCGGGCACGGCGATCAAGAAGAGATCCTTGAGCGGCTCGTTCACCGCGATCTGCACGAACGCGGTGTCGCGGCCGCCAGCGCCGGTGGCGCGCAGCACGTAGAAAGCAGTGCGCGTGGGAGCGACGGTGGCGGTGCCCGAGGTCGCTTCGCCGGACAGCTGCACGGCGTTGCCGGAGTCGTCGCTGATCTCGACCTTGGTCGCGCCAGTGGTGGTGAACGTGAGCGTCACCGACTCACCCGGAGCCGTGCGCGTCTTGCTCGCCGTGAAGCTGTCGATGCGCGGCGCTGCGGGAGGCGGCTCGGGCTCGACCGTTTTGCAGCCGGAGACTGCGAACAGAACACCAATGACAGCCGCGATGCGGATCTGCATGAAACCCTCGGATGTGATGCGGGGGCGAGCGGGGGCTCGCGAGAGGTCCGTCGTCAAAATCGGGGCGAACCTTAGGTTTCTCCGCGGGGGTGTCAACCGGACCCAGCCACAGGTGTGGGGAGAGTGGAACCGGGGTGCGACACTGACTGACGCGAGTCAGGTATTTGCCGAGCGTCTGCTCACTTCTTCCGCGTCGTCTCGAACTGACTCCACAGCAGCATGTCACCGGCCTGGAGCGGCACGAGCACCTTCTGATTCACCACGTAGCTCGCGCTGTCGGGCTTCACGACCGAGGAGGTGACGAACTGCTCGGGCACCGAGCGCTGGCTGATCTGATCGAAGGTGATGGTGGTGTTCTCCTTGATGTCGACGGCAGCGACGACCACGGGGACGAGGTTCCAACCCTTGCGCACGTTGGTCGCTTCGCGCTTCACGTAGAAGACGCCGGCCGCGCTGATCAGGCAGGACAGCAGCAGGCCGATGCCGAGGCCGATGCTCAGTCCGGTGACGAAGCCCGAGCTGCCGGTTCGCTGCTCGCCGTGCGGGTTCATGGGAGTCATGCGCGCATCTAAGGGCTAAGTCGTCACGATGGTCACTCTCTTCGCGTTGTCCCTGCTGCTCGGCGCTGATCCCGTTCGTTACGAGCTCGAGGGCAACGAACTCAAGCTGCCGGCGCCGATCGTGTTCGACACCGGGAAGGCGAGCTTGAAGGACGAGAGCAACTCGGTCCTCGAGTACGTGAAGGGTTACCTCGAGGCGAAGACGTACATCACGTTGATGCGCGTCGAGGTGCACACCGACTCGCGCGGCGATGACCAGGCCAATCTGAAGCTCAGCGAAGCGCGCGCCGCTGCGGTGGTCGCTGCGCTCGTGAAGAAAGGCGTCGCGTGTGAGCGCCTCATCGCGGTCGGCTTCGGAGAACAGAAGCCGATCGCAAGCAACGACACTCCGGAAGGCGCGGCCGCGAATCGCCGCACGGTGTTCGCCAACGCGATGCTCAAGGATCGCGCGATCGGCAGAATGCCCGTCGATGGCGGTGGAGTGGTCGCGACGATGCCGTGTCGAAAGTGAGCGTCACTTCCTGCGGTGGTGCAGCTGCTGGTGCGCCTGTGCCCACGCTTCCTCGCTCTTGAGCCCCGCGCGACGGAGTTCCTCGAACTCGCGCTGAAAAGTGTCGAGCTCTTCTTCGGTCGCGTTCTCGACATTGGCGAAGATGTTCCGCGCGCGGCTCGCGCGAATGAGCTCGTCGAGTTTCAGGTGAATCGCCTTCGCGTCCCGGTTCTGGGTGGCCTGAATCAGGAACACCATGAGGAAGGTGATGATGGTGGTCCCGGTGTTGATGACCAGCTGCCACGTCTCGGAGAACTTGAAGAACGGTCCGGTCACGGCCCAGCCGATGATCAACGCGAGCGCGGCGATGAACGCGCGGTGCGTGCCGAGCTTGTTCGACGCATGAAGCGCGAGTTGGCGGAACGCGTCTTCCTTCACATCGGGGAAGGCACGCACGATCCATTCCATTGCCTGAGAAACCGTGAGGAGCGTCCACGCCCCGGCTCAGCGAAGTGACCTCTCCGTAACTCCTTCCGAGGGAGAGGATCGGGCACGAGCCTCGCTCCGGGGTCCTCCGCCGCGGCGATCTGCGTCGCGGAAGAAAGGAGGACACATGCTCGAAACCGGGAAGACGCTGGCGATCTTCTCCATCAAGCAGGGGCGCAACGGCAGCATCTGGGTGCGCGCTGGCTGGGCGGAGGTGAATCGCGACGGCTCGTTGAACCTGCATCTGGATGTGCTGCCGCTCGATGGGCGGCTGCATGTTCGGGAGTCGTTCGAACGGCCGCCGCGCGCGGCGCTTCCGCACTGAATCGCCCGCCCTCTCCTC
>CBIHPJ010000256.1:0-11123 GCA_966211295.1 uncultured Myxococcales bacterium
CCGTGAGGTGCGCCTTCACGATGGGCTGGTTCACGCTGAAGTTGAGCTTGCGGCCGGGGATGTCCACGTCCTTGTCCTTGTCCATCGTGATCGCGAGCGGGCCCGCGAGCTCGGTCTCGAACTCGAGCGGCATGTTGCCCGTGGTGCCGTTGGGCAAGTTGATGATCAGCTCGCCCGCCCACTTCGCGGTGCCCTCGGCCTGGTTGAGCTCGATGGTGCGCGTCACTCCGGGCCTGCCGCCGCCCTTCCATTCTTGCGGCTTGCCGCCGTCCTTCGAGAGCACCAGGCGGAAGCCGGCGATCGGCTCGAGGATCTCGATGTGCACCGCGGGCATGCCCTTGCCCTTGAGCGCCTTGTTGGTGAGCGAGACGTTGATCGAGTCGGCGAACGCGAGCGCAGGCAGCAGCGCGGCGAGGAGGAAAGCGAAGCGATTCATGAGGGGTCCCTTCAGAAGCTCGCGCGAAGGCTCTGCGGCAAGACGATGCGCGTCAACCGGCGATTCATCTTGTTGGCGAAGGGGAGCTCGGCCTTCGCCAGCAGATCTCCTTCATTGGCCCACAGCAGCTCGGAAGAGAACGGATCGTAGAGCTGCCACGAGCGCGTCTTCCCCGAGGTGGTCAGCTGCATCAGCACGATGAAGCGCCGGTGATCTCCGGGATGCGGCCCCACGGCACAGGGGACCGGGATGCCGCGGCTGAGCGCTCCGGCGGCGGAAGCGAGCGCGTCGGCCATGCTGAGTCCACCGGGCACGTCGACGTCCTGTTCTCTCCACGCGATCGCGAGCCCGCGCGTGGCCTCGGCGAGGAGGCTCTCGAGAAAACGCGTGCCGCCGGTCGTGGGAGGCCCCGCATCCTTCTTCGGCGGAGGCGGCCTGGCGTGACCGAGATCATTCCAGTCGAGCTTCTTGGGACGCGCGCCGACCGGCATCGCCGACTCGAAGGAGTCGGAAGATTTCTTCTTCGCCACCGACGGCGCGATCACGTCGGACACATGCTCGCCGCTGAGCTCGAGCTCGAGGGTGGGCCGAGGAGCGGGCAGCTCCATCGCCGCCTCACCCGTACTCTGATCTCCTTCGTTGGGCTCGATGGTGCCGCCCAGCAACTCGAACGCGAAGAGCGGATCCGCCTCGGCGCGCAGCAGCTGAGTAACCGTGTAGTCCTCGGGAGCGGCGTCATCGAGCGTGCAGCGCTCGTACGCCTCTTCGTCAGTCATGCTGCGCAGCTCGTCGGCGAAGGCGTGTACCTCGGCCGGAGTGTGAGCCGCGGCGATCGCGCGCTGAATGAACTCCCGCTGCAGATCGCTCCCTGCGTCGTCGAAGAGCTCGTCGAGGAGCGCACGCGCCCGCGGCGGCCACTGCGCGAGCTGCTGATTCGCCTCGTCCGAGAGGGCGAAGCTCATGAGCGGTGCCCCTTGAGCGACTCCGAGGCGCGCCGCACCGAGGCCACGATGGCGGCGGTGATCGCGAGACGCTCGAAGTGCGCGATGAGCAGCGGCACGTCGGCCTCGACCTTGATCTTCGCGGCCCAGCGCACGAGCAGTGACGCGAGCGACGGCGTGCCAGAGAAGCGGTTGGCGGCGAGCTGCTTCAAGCGTTGAGAAGCTTCGGAAACGCGCACGCCTTCCAGATCGCGCAGGCCCACGACGAGATCGCTCAGCAGCTTCTGTGGCACTTGTGCGTTGCGGAGGTCGCTCAGCTCGTCGAGCAACACTTCTCCGTTCAGCTCCCGGCTGGCGAAGGGCGTCGAAGGTTGCGACTTCGCAGGCATGCGCCCGATTGTGCCTGAAACATGGGACCCATTCGTAACCAATCCGCGGTGGGTCCTTCGCTTGCACTCACCAGTTCCAGCAGCACTCACAGAAAGGACACACCATGAGTCGGCTCATCAAGATTGGCACCTGCGTGCTGGGACTGGCGATGGCCTCGTGTGGGCCCGTCGAGATCCGCATCAGCAAGGAAGACGGCGTGAAGCCGATCAACCGCACGTTCACTGCGAACGTGAACGGCGGCAACTTCAACTGCGGAGACACCATCGTCGCTGAGGACAGCGAGCAGCAGTACGTGGTGACCACCCAGCGCGTGAATGGCGGCTGCAAGTTCAACTTCGACCAGGACGTCGAGATCATCGGTCCGAAGGACTACGACGACATCAAGAAGCTCAATCGCCAGGTGCGCCTCGTGAATCGCGTGGAGATCGAGGTGAAGCGCTTCGACTTCTACGACGACACGGGTGACCGCTTCGACGTCGAGACGCGCGTGCGTGAGATGGAGCTCTGGGTGAACGGCACGCAGGTGCTCGACCGCGAAAAGATCGGCCACCTGCCCACCACCTTCACCATCGAGGGCGCGGGGCTCGAGGCGATCAAGCGCGCGATCAAGAATCGCGAGCGCTGCTCGGTGCACGTGCAGGCCTCGGTCACCATCCTCGACGAGAGCAAGCCGTCGAACATCCGCTGCGAGTTCGAGTCGCAGCCGACCATCATCCTGAGCTCGTCTGAACTCTAAGAAACAGCATTGCCGCCACGGCTCCCGGGCTCGTTGAGACGGGAGGGCGCGCGTCGCAACGATCTGCTCGAGGCGTCAGTCTCCCCCTGCCGACGAAGATCGTGCGACGCGCGTCGCGGCTCATTCTGATGGTCGCTCCGCCCCCGCTCATTTCCTTGGTCGCCCGCTCAATGCCGACTCCAGCGCAGCAAGCAGCTCCGCGCGCGAGACAGGTTTCACCAGCTGGGCGTTGACTCCCTCCAACGTCAGACCCGTGCCACTCACACAGAGCACCGGCAGCTCGGGATCGTCGCGGCGCAGGCCAGCCAGACACTCCTGAGGCGAGATCCCGGGCATCGAGTAGTCCATGACGACGACGTCCACCGGCGCCAGCTCCGCGAGCCGGAGCCCTTCATCGCCCGACGCTGCCAGGAGGACCTCGAAGCCAGCGGCAGTCAGGATCGCGGCGCTCGCGCGGCGCACCATCTCCTCGTCGTCGATCAGCAGCACGACGCGGCCAGCTCCGACCGACGGAGTCGGAGCGGGTGCCGTGAGCAACGCGGGCTGCTCGTTCGACATGATCGGGAGGAGCAGTGAGAAACGCGTGCCACGTCCCAGCTGCGAGTCGCAGTCGAGGAAGCCCTGGTGCGCCTGCACCGTCGCCCACGCGGTCGCGAGGCCGAGCCCGGTGCCGCGCCCCGCGGGCTTGGTGCTGAAGAACGGCTCCAGCATGCGGCGGCGCGTGTTGGCGTCCATCCCGGAACCGTTGTCTTCGATCCGCAGCTCCACCCACTCACCGCTGGCCTCGACGTGCTGGCGACGCACTTCAGGCTCCGTCAGCTTGCGACTGGAGATCGAGATGCAGGGTGGTCTGCCGAGCTCTCCGGCGAGCGCGTCGCGTGCGTTGAGGAGCAGGTTCATCACCACCTGCTCCATCTCGGAGGACTCGACGGTGGCGTGGCGAGCTGAATCGAGATCACCCAATTCCCAATTCAGCTGCTGACCGAAGGTCTTCCGGCAGAGATCCACCGCGCGGCGCACCACGTCTTGCAGCGGCTCCTGACGCGAGAGCGCCCTGGCCCGCGTGGGAGAGAACACCATCAACTGGCGTACCAGCTGGGCAGCGTTGGTCGCGGAGGCGAGGGCGTCGTCGAGCAACGTCGCGGTCACTCCCTGCGCGTCGGCGCGCGCCAGCTCGAGCGCCGGCAGGATCACCGCGAGCATGTTGTTGAAGTTGTGCGCGACGCCCGACGAGAGCTGCCCCACGGCCTCGAGCTTCTGCGTCTGTCGCAGGTGCTCTTCCATGCGACGCCGCTCGGTCACGTCCACCACTCCCCCGAGGAGTCCGAGTACTTCATGGTTCGCCCCGCGAAGAATGCCACCCTTGATGATGAAGCAGCGCGTGCCGGCGGTGAGCGGGACCTCTATCTCGAAGTCTGGATAGATGCCGGTCTCGAGCGCGCGCTGAATGTGAGCGCTCATCGCCTGACGCTGATTCTCGGGGACCACCCCGAGGAAGGCGGCGACCGTGCGCGGATACTGCTCGGGCTCGAGCTCGAACATCGCAGTGAGCTTCTCGTCCCACTCCACCGAGTCGGTCCTCTGATCCCACCGCCAGACACCGACGTTGCCCGCGTCGAGGGCGAGCTTGAGCTTCGCCTGGCTCACCTGCAGCGCGTCCTCGGCCATGCGCGCGCGGCTCGCGTTCACCGAGACCATCGTGAGCCCGACCAGCTCGCCGCCGTCGAGGATCGGACCGATGGTGCTCGAGTACCAATCACGCAGGCCGTTCGGAGCCTCGGCGATCGACTCGAAGGAGGTGGGAATCCTGGTGCGGATGACGCGCTCGAGCGCCGCGCGCATGACCTCGTGCTGATCAGCCGGCGCGTAGCTGTAGATGCTCTGCCCCACCGGCGGGCGGTCGGCGTACTCGGGGAGGATGCGGTTGATGAACTCGACCACTCCCGTGAGCGACATGCGCAGCACCACCGCGGGCACGGTGTCGAGGATGGTGCGGTGCCACGCCTGCTCTCGTTGGAGACGCGCCAACTCTGCTTGCAGCGCCTCCAGGTCACCGCCCATGCATTTAGCCCCCGAAGATCTTGCCCAGTGCTCCGCGGCTGATCAGACCAGAAATTCCGAGCCAGAGCGCGAAGAGACTCTCTCCAGCGATGAGCCCACCGCCGACGAGGCTGGTGCCGCTCATGTCTTCGGGGAGCACTTCGCCGTCCTTGGCGACAGGCTCTGCCCTCTTCTGATTGAAGGCGATCACCGAAGCGACGATGCCGCCGATGCCCCACCAGAACGAGGCCTCGAAGTCGACGAAGCCACCGAAGCTCGAGGCGTAGGGCGAGGCGATGATCAGCGCGTCGAGCACGAAGTCGACGGCCTGGTTGGTGCCGTTCTTCTTCTTCCACTCGAGGTACTTCGGGTTCTTGAAGATGGCCTTGCGGAGGATCTCGATCACCAGGCCGACGATCACGCCGAGGCCCATCACGCTGAGCGTCTTGGTTTGATCCTTGTTGAGCGTGTTGAGCACGCCGACGAACTTGTAGGTCATCGCGCTCTGCCAGCCGCGCGCCTCGGTGGCGCGGAGCTCGGGGTGCTCGAACAGGTTCTTGTTCAGCACCGGGAACCCTTCGAGGAACACGCGGGTCATCAGCACCGCGATGATCGCGCCGAAGACGATGCCGAGCATCTGGTAGCGGAACTGGATCGAGCGATCGGATCCCAGGCGCCAGCCGGTGGAACGATCCTGCTGCATGTCGACGCCGACGGTGCAGGACACGAGGAGGATCGAGCCTCCGAGCAGACCGATGAGCGGATCGCGCAGACCGAGCAGGCCCATCAGCAGCACCGTCACCACGAACGCCGAGCTGATCGGGTTCTGATCGGTGATGCCCTGCGAGATGCCGTTGATCATCTGGAAGAGGAACGCGAGCACGATGGCCATCAGCACCCAACCGAGCGGCACGTTGAGCATCTGGGTGGCGACGAGCGCGAGCGCGACACCCCAGAAGGCCACCCACAGGAAGAGTCGGCCGACGTTCGCCTTCGGTCCCGTCTGAGCGACCTGCGGCTCGGTCTGCGCCGCGCGCACCTTCTTGAGCGCGTCGCGAGCGAGGAGCGAGAGATCGATGATCGCCGCTCCGAGGATGGTGCCGAGCGCGAAGATGAAACCGATCTTCCGGAACGGATCGTTGGGGCCGAGGTAGCCGTTCTCCTTGAGCCACGGAGACATCAACAGACCGATGCCGCCCACGAGGATCGCGGAGAGCGAGATGCGCGCGCCGACGATCATGCCTCCGCCGAAGGTCACCGCCGAGAAGGTGCTGGCCCAGGTGACGAGCTTGCCGGGCTCCTTCTGCTCCTCGAGCCACTGGCCCAACTTGTAGACCACCACCGAGATGCCGATGCCGCCGAAGATTCCGCCGCCGAGGGTGCCGACGCTCTTCTTCAGCAGGCGCGCGTCGGTGAGCGCGCGGAGAATGTTCGCGACCGCGAGACCCGACGGATACGTGAGCTGCAGCTTGTCGACGAGGATCGGCGTGTAGAGCATGCCGATGCCGACTCCGAACATGCCGATGCAGAGGAAGTAGGTGATCAGCAGCCAGGTCGCGGGCATCGGCATGCCCAGCCAGACCATCGCCTGAATGAGCACACCCATCGCGGCCATCGAGGCGACCGAGGCCGCCATGGTCTGCATGTAGTTCGCGCCGTGCTTGCCCTCGGGACCGTAGAAGTAGGTCACCGTGGAGCCGAGGATTCCCGCGAGCACCTGGCCGCCGACGAAGAAGCCGAGGGCGTAGTTCATGTACGCGGCGGTCACTCCGCCGAGGGGGCCGAGGATCAGCACGGCGATGGAGGCGAGGAAGACGTGGTACCCGATGGTGCCGATCGGCAGGGCCTTCTGCAGGAACGTCGGCTTCACTTCTGTGGTCATCGTGCTTCCCCTCGTCGAGTCAGATTTGATGCGCTCGCTGTAAACCCCCAGCGCCGCCTGTCGGCGTCCAGGGACGCTCGCTCAATAACCGATCACGGTGAAGCCCAGTCTCGCCGCGTCGGAGAACAACAACGACGCGTCGAGCAACACCGTCTTCCCTGCTTCTACCGCGAGCACCTTCGCGCCTGCTTCGCGCATCACTTCGAGTGTCACCGGGCCGGCCGCGGGGAGATCGAAGCGCAGGTCTTGAGTGGGCTTGCAGCGCTTCACCACCACCCCACCCGGCCCGCCGAACTTCCCCGCGCGGCGGATGCACTCGTCGGTGCCTTCGACCGCTTCGACTGCGAGGACCACTCCGTCTTTCACCACCACGGTCTGGCCGACGTCGGCGCGCCCGAGCGTGGCGGCGACTTCGCGGCCGAGCTCGACGTCTTTCTGTTGTGACTCCGTGAGCGCGGGGCCTGCCAAATGGCCTTGCGTGGCGAGGACAGACTTCACGTAGTCGGTGGGCGCGACGATCTCGACGCCCTTGCTCTCGAAGTACTTCGCGACGGCGCGGAGGAGCTCGTCGTCACGGAGGCTGCGGAGACCCGCGGCGATCTTCAGCATGCCCAGGTCGGGGCGCGCTTGCGTGAGGGAGCGGATGCGGCCGATGCCTCCGGCCATCACGGCTTTGTTCACTCCGCGCCTGGTGAGCTCGCTGACGATCTTGTCGGCCTGGCCGACTTTCACCCAGGCGAGGGAGGCGACGTGACTTCGCAACGAGTCATCGGCTTCGCCTTCGAAGGCGACTGCATGGACGGTGAGGCCCTGTGCCTTCGCTGCTTCGGCGAAGAGGTAGGGGAGGCGCCCGTTTCCCGCGATGAGTCCGATCTGGATGCTCATTGACTTGCCCTCACCCCGACCCTCTCCCGGCGGGAGAGGGAGACAGATCTTCGTTTCGTTTTAGCGGGTGATGCCGCGCTTGCTGTTGGTGATGAACTCGAGGAGCAGCGCGATCTCGGGGTGCTGGCCCATTTCTGCCTGGAGCTGAGACAACGCCTCGTTGAGCCCCATCTTCGAGCGGAAGAGCACGCGATACGCGTCCTTGATCCGCGTCTGCTGCTCGTCGGTGTAGCCGTGGCGCTTGAGGCCCACCACGTTCGGTCCCGCCAGCTCGGCGCGATCGCCCTGCGCGATGCAGTACGGAGGCACGTCCATCACCGCCATGGTGCCGCCCGCGAGGAACGCGTGCCTCCCGATGCGCGTGAACTGGTGCACCGCCGAGAGGCCTCCGAGCGTGCAGAAGTCGCCGACCTCGACGTGACCCGCGAGCGTGGCCGCGTTCGCGAGCACGCAGCCGTTGCCCACGATGCAGTCGTGCGCGACGTGCGCGTACGCCATGAAGAGGTTCTTGCTGCCGATCTTGGTCACTCCGCCGCCGCCGGCCGTACCGAGGTGCAGCGTGGTGAACTCGCGGATCTGATTCTCGTCACCGACGATCAGCTTGGTGTTCTCGCCCGCGTACTTGAGATCCTGCGGGGGCGCGCCGATCGAAGCGAGGTGGAAGATGCGGTTGCGCTCGCCGATCACCGTGTCGCCATCGATGACGGTGTGCGCGCCGACCGAGGTGCCGGCGCCGATCGTCACGTGCGCGCCGATGACGGCATAGGGACCGATCTCCGCGGTCTCGTGAATCTGCGCGCCCTTCGCGATGATCGCCGTAGGGTGAATGCTCACGGCGCGGCCTCAGCTTTCTCTTCGCCCTTCTTCACCGCGGTGGCGAGGAAGTCGGCTTCGGCGACGACCTGGC
This sequence comes from uncultured Myxococcales bacterium, assembly GCA_966211295.1. Lineage (GTDB taxonomy): Bacteria > Myxococcota > Myxococcia > Myxococcales > Myxococcaceae > Archangium_A. Next base: position 8,218 of record CBIHPJ010000256.1, read on the forward strand.
CGTCGACCGTGGCCACTCCGCGCTGCTTCCAGATCACGCCCTTCACGCGCACCACCTCGGCGGTGAGCGTGAGTCGATCTCCGGGGACCACGGGCTTTCTGAACTTCGCGTTGTCGATCGCCATCAAATAGATGACCAGGTCGTCGGGGTTGAGGCCCGAGCTCTTGTACGCGAGCAGCGCGCAGGCCTGCGCCAGCGCCTCGAGGATCAGCACGCCCGGCATCACGGGGTGACCCGGGAAGTGACCGTTGAAGAACTCTTCGTTGATGGTGACGTTCTTGTAGCCGACGAGCTTCTTGCCGGTCTCGACCTCGAGCACGCGATCCACCAGCAGGAATGGATAGCGGTGGGCGAGCAGCTTCTGAATTTCCTTCACGTCCATCATGGCGAGGTCTTTCCCTTCTCGAGCGCCTCGAGGCGCTTCTTCAGGTCACGGAGCTCCTTCTGGAGCTCAGGCAATCTTGCGAACACCGCGGTCGAGCGCATGAAGTCGCGGCTCGGCATCGCGGGGGTACCGAGGACGATCTGTCCGTCCTCCACTTCGGTCATTACTCCGGCTTGCGCGCCGACCTTCGCGAGATCTCCGATGCGCAGGTGACCGGCGATTCCGGCCTGGCCCGCGAGCACCACTCCGGTGCCGAGCTCGGAGGTTCCAGCCAGTCCCGCCTGCGCGCAGAGGATCGAGAGCGGGCCGATGGTCGAGTTGTGGCCCACCTGCACCAGGTTGTCGATCTTCGTGCCCTTGCCGATCACCGTCTCGCCGGTGGTGGCGCGATCGACGCAGGAGCAGGCGCCAATCTCCACGTCGTCTTCGATGCGCACGATTCCCACCTGCGGAATCTTCACGTGCTCGGGCACCGACATGTCGAGCGCGAAGCCGAAGCCATCAGCGCCGATCACTGCATTCGCGTGCAACAAACACCGCGCGCCGATGGTGCAGCGATCCATCACCGCCACGTTCGCGTTGAGAATGCTTCGCTCGCCGACGTGCGCGTGGTCTCCCAGGAACACCCCGGGGAAGAGCACCGCTCGAGCACCGACGGTCGCACCCGCGCTCACGGTCACGAAGTCCATCACCGTCGCGGTCGGATCCACCTTCGCGGTGGGGTGAACGTTCGCCTTCGCCGAGATTCCCGGAGTGAACTCCCTGGGCGGCGCGAACTTCTGCGCCACGCGCGCAAACGCGAGGTGCGCGTTCTTCACCAGCACGTAGGTCTTCTCGCCGCGGGGAGGAGCGCCCTCCGAGACCAGCACCACCGAGGCCTTCGTGGTGGCGAGCTGCTTCTTGTACTTCTGGTTGCCGAAGAAGGAGAGCTGCCCGGGCTGGGCCTGTTCGAGGCCTGCCACTCCGGTGATCTTCACCGAGCCATCGCCGTCGACGGTGCCACCGACCAGCGCTGCGAGCTCTGCCGCGGTCGTCACTTCGTGGGCGCGTCCTTCGGCGCAGGCGCGGGCGTGGGGGAAGGCGTCGGAGTGGGAGCCTTCATGCCCTTCACCGGGTACTTCTCGTTGTAGGTGCGGACGAGCTCGTTGGTGACGTCGAGGCTGCTCTCGGCGAACACCAGGCCCGAGTCGGTCTTCTCGAACACCACCGAGAGGCCATCGCGCTTGGCGATCGCGGCCACGATGGGGTCCATCTTGTCGAAGATCTTCTTGAGCTCGACGCGCTCCTTCTCGACGAACTCGACCTGGAGCTTCTGACCCTTGTCGGTCATCTGCATGACCCGGCCCTGGAGCTGCTTCATCTTCTCGATGCGGACCTCTTCACTCATCGCTGACGCCTGGCGGTCGAGGACCATGCCGTCTTCCCGGAGCTTCTTCTGCTCGGCCTCGAATTCGACCTTCTTCTTATCGATTTCGGCCTTGAGCTTGGCCTTGGCCTGCTGCCCCTCTCCCACTTCGGCGAGGGCGCGCTGGAGGTCGACGTAGCCAATCTTCAAGTCCGCGAAGGCAGGGGTGGCACCCAGCGCGGTGAGCAAGGTCAACGAGAGAACGGTTCGTCGCATCAGGAAGACCTCTTGGAAAATCGGGCGCACCCTACTATCAGCACCCGCGTGGAAAAGCGCCGAATCCTCCTCATCGACGACAGCGAGATCACGCTGCAGATGGAGAAAGCCGTGCTCGAAGAGCGCGGGTACGACGTTCGCGGTGCCGCGACGCTGATGGAGTTCGAGCGTTTGCTCAGCGAATTCCATCCGCACCTCATCCTCACCGACATTCACATGCCGGAAGCGACGGGCGCGGACATCTGCCGGACGCTGAAGAACGAGTACAACACGCAGGACATCCCCATCGTGCTCTTCAGCTCGCTGGGCGACGAGGAGTTGGAGAAGTTGGCGAGCCAGGTGGGCGCCGACGGGTACCTCTCGAAGTCGCACGGTCTGGAGGCTCTGGGTGAGAAGGTCGACGAGCTGGTCGAGAGCATCATCTGGTGACCTGTCTGTTCTGACGGTTCTGACGGTCCTGCTGGGTCTCCTCGCCGCGGGTTGCACGACCGCGAAGCCGGCGCCGACCAGCACTCCGAAGAAAGTGACGCTGTTCTTCTCCGCGGAGGTGCGCGGGTACCTCGGTCCGTGCGGGTGCAGCGAGAACATGCGCGGTGGCATTTCGCGCGCGGCGTTCCAGGTGGCGGAGGCGCGCAAGGCTGGAACTCCCGTCTATTTGATCGACTGTGGTGACGGGCTCTTCGGCTCGGCGACGATCCCCGAAGACGCGGTGCCGCAGCAGGAGCGCAAGGCGAAGGCCCTCGCAGATTCGTGGAAGGCGATGGGACTCACGTTGCGTGCTCCGGGTCCTCTCGATGACGTGGAGGGCGCGGCGTTTCGCGAGAGTCTGAAGTTGCCGGAGCTCGCTTCGGGATCGTTCAAGGTGCTCGATGGCGTGGGCGTGGTGAGCGCTCCGACGAC
>CBIHPJ010000257.1:0-11120 GCA_966211295.1 uncultured Myxococcales bacterium
CGACCCTCTCCCGAAGGGAGAGGGGGACAGCTACGCGAAGATCTTTCTCAGTGAGACCTTCAGCAACTCGGTGAACGCGCGGATCTTCGGAGGCGCCGGCTGACCCGCCGCGTGCACGGCGAAGAGCTCAGCTCGCTGCCAGTACTTCTCGAGCAGGGGAACGAGTGAACCATCGCGCACCAGCGGATTCGCAAACACATCCGGCAGCCGCGCGATGCCGACCCCTTCCACGGCCGCCGAGCGAGCGAGTCGATAGCTGTCCGCCTTGAACGATCCCCTCACAGACACGTGCTTCTCCGCGCTCCCCGTCTTGAACGCCCACGCGCGTGATCCGCTGATGGTGATGCAGTCGTGATCCACCAACTCATCCGGAGTGAGCGGAGTACCCTTTCGCTTCAAATACTGCGCGCTCGCGTAGTGACCCTTGAGCGAAGTCCCGAGTCTCGTCGCGAAGAGATCGCCCGCCTCCTGCAACGGCCCGGTGCGCACCGCGAGATCGAAGCCCGCGCGCCGGAGATCCACGAAGTCGACCGACAGCCGTACGTCGACGTTCATCTGCGGATACGCGCGCAGGTACTCCGAGATCACCGAGGGCAGAAACTCCTCGCCGATGATCGGTGACGCCGCGACGCGCAGAGTCCCCGTGGGCTCCTTCGCAGCGTGCGAGAGCACTTCGTCGGTCGCCTTCAAGACTTCCTCGAGCCGCTCGCATTGCTCGACCAGCCGCTGACCCACTTCGGTCAGCGCGAAGCGCCGCGTGGATCGCGCGATCAGACTCGCGCCCAGAATCTTCTCCAGATTCGACAGCTGCCGGCTCACCGTGGAGCGCGGCATGCCGAGCGCGAGCGCACCACTTCGCACGCCACCCGCGCGTACGACCGCCGCGAAGGTGAGCAGATCATCAGGCGACAACTTCGCCTTCCCACGCGCCTTCTGCGTCTTCGCCCGCTCATCACCGAAGTCGACCGCGAACAGTCCGCCTCGAGCTGTCATGCGGCGATTGTCCCGCTGGTAGGACAATAGGTCCAGCGGCGCCGCGTTGCCCGGGTGCGATCGCATCCCTATTCCTCACGGGCAACTGCACCCCCCCCCTGGAGAACACAATGCGCACCGCACTGCTGATCACGTTGTTGGTTTCGATGGTCTCTGGCTGTTCCGGCTCACAAGGCCCTGCAGGTCCCGCCGGGACCGACGGCACCGATGGAACGAACGGGATGAATGGGATGAATGGAATGAACGGCTCCAATGGAGACGCCGGCGCTACTCAGTTCAACGAGCTCGCGCTGCCAGGACCTGCGTTCTACCCGGAGAGCCTTCACGCTTCGGCCGACGGGACGCTCTTCGTCGGCAGCCTCACCATGGGCTCCGTCGTGAAGTTTCTCCCTGGTGATGGCAAGGCGACGACCTTCCTCGCTCCGGGCACCGTGCGCGGAGTCGCAGGTGTGTTGGTCGATGAAGTCACCCAGTCACTCCTGATCTGCGCCGTCGACGCCACCTTCATGTCTGCACCGACCGTGAAGCGCTTCGATCTCGCCACCGGCGCGCTGGAGGCGACGTTCGACTTCCCCGGCGCGGGTCTGCCCGACGGCGGAGTGAATCCCTACGTCGCGTTCCCCAACGATCTGGCGTTCGACTCGGCGCACCGGCTCTACGTGACCGATTCGTTCGGGGGGAAGATCTGGACCGTGGCCGATGTGAACGCGAACGCGACGTTCACTCAGTGGGTGAGTGACTCGTCGCTCGCTCCGGCGATGGCGAACAGCTTCGGCGCCGACGGCATCACGTGGGATGGGACCGCGAACTTCTACGTGAACAACAACAACACGGGCGCGATCGTGCGCGTCGTTCGCAACGCCGATGGAACGGCGGGCGCGGTGACTTCGCTCACGGTCACTCCGGTGCTCGGTCATCCTGATGGTCAGCGGCAGCTCGATGCGAACACGCTCGTGATCGCCGACAACGACGGGCGGCTGGTGACCGTGACGATCTCAGGGGCGAATGCGACCGTCACTCCCGTGGCGAATCGGCTCGATGCGCCCACCGGCGTCGTGAAGGTGGGGAATTCGTATTGGGTCTCTGAAGGGCAGATCACCAGCTCGCTGCTCACCGGAGCCAATGCGCACCTGCCCTTTCTCGTGAGGCGGGTTACGGCGTACTGAGCGCTCGCCCCTCTCCCCGCTTCGCAGGGAGAGAGAGTATGAGGGACGCGTGGAACAGCGCATCGTCGAGTTCGTCGAGGTCCTGAGGCAGAACGGCCTCAAGGTCGCCATCAACGAGGCGAACGACGCGGTGCGCGCGCTCACCGAAGTCGGAGTGGAAGAACGCGAGCTCACCCGCGCCACCCTGAAGGCCACCCTCTGCAAGCGCGCCCAGGACGTGGTGCTCTTCGACAAGGCCTTCGACTTCTTCTTCGCCGGCGCCGCCAGGACCCTCGAAAACATCGAGCGCTCTCTGCTCAAGCGCATCGAGGAAGAGGGCCTGCTGGGCGCCGACGAGCTGAAGATGATCGTCTGGATGCTCGATCGTCTCGCCGGGCAGATGTCGCCCCTCACGCAGGCCGCGCTGCAAGGTGACCGCGGGGCGATGGCGCAGATCTTCCGGCAGGCCTCGCTGCAGATCGACTTCGGCCGCCTCCAGAATCAACTGCAGACCGGGTTCTACAGCCGCCGACTTCTCACCGCGGCGGGCGGCGAGTCGATGCGCAGCGACATGGAGAGCATCGGCAAGGAACTCGCCGATCGCGGCCTCTCAGAGCGCGGCGTCGAGATCGTCTCGAAGCACCTCTCCACCGCGCTCCGCAAAGTGGAAGACGCCGCGCGGCTCGAGGTGCAGCGCCAGACGAACGCGCGCCTCAAGAAGGCCGGAGCGACCGTCACCGACAAGGCGCTCCACACGCTCTCGCGCCAGGAAGTCGATCTCGCGCAGAAGGCCGTGCGCGCCCTCGCAGAGAAGCTGAAGGCCCGTCTCATTCGTCGGCAGCGCTCGCGCCGGAAGGGCCAGCTCAACCCGCGCCGCACGCTGCGGAAGAACCTCACCTCGGGCGGCATCCCCATGGTGCCGCAGTTCCGCACCCGCCGGCCGCAACGCCCCGACGTGGTGGTGCTGTGCGACGTGTCCGATTCGGTGCGCAACGCCTCGCGGTTGATGCTGCTCTTCACCTGGTCGCTGCAGTCGCTCTTCACGCGCGTGCGCAGCTTCATCTTCGTGTCCGAGCTGGGCGAGGTGACGAAGCACTTCAAAGACGTCCCTCCCGAGACCGCGCTCGAGACGGCGCTCTCAGGCGACGTGATCTCGCTCTCGTCGAACTCGAACTACGGCAACGCGCTCTCCACGTTCGCGAAGAACTACCTCGGCACCATCACGCGCAAGACCACCGTCTTCGTGATCGGCGACGGGCGGAACAACTTCAACGCGCCGCACACCTGGGCCCTCGAGGATCTCAAGCGCAAGGCGAAGCGCGTGGTGTGGATCTGCACCGAGCCGAAGGCGAACTGGGGCTTCGGCGACAGCGAGATGCCCAACTACGCGCGCGCGGTGACGCAGGTGGTGACGGTGCTGAACCTGGGCGATCTCGAGAAGCTCGCCCCGCAGCTCGTGCCTACCTAGTCACCTCGAACACCGTGAAGCCCTCCACGGTGCTTCGCTCGAACGCCTGCTTGCGTTCGACGAGCGCCGCTTCGATCGCCTCCGCGCTGAGCGCTGGTGAAGACGGATGCACCAGGTAGGCGACGTGCGGCTCCGCGTCGAACCGCGCGCGCCACTTCGGGTAGCGATCCTCGCTCGCCTCGGGGACCACGATCGGGTTCTCCCCGAGGATGAAGCTCAAGCGATACGCGACCCAGTAATCCGCGGCGGCGTAGCGAATGCCCTTCGCACGGAGGAACTCGCCGACCGCGCGCTCTTCCGTCATCGCCCCGCGCGTGGTGCGCACCGGAACGAGCCCATCGACGAACACGCCGTACGAGAGCCAACCGGTGATCGCAGTCGAGAGCAGGTACGGGAGCAGCGCGATCCACGCCCGCTTCCCCAGCACGTGCGTCACCGGCGCGAGCGTCAGGGGCAGGGTGAGGATCAACGGCAGCAGCAGGCGCGTGCCCCAGATGTCCACCGCGGTGTTGCTGCAGAGGAACCCGAAGCAGGTGCTGAAGGCCACTCCACTTCCCACGGCACCCAGCACGCGGATTCGCCAGGGAATGCGCTCCATGAAGAAGAGCGCGGCTCCGCTCACCAACAGCAGCACCAGGGTCGCCAGGCCGAGCACCTGCAGCACCGCGAGCCAACCCGGCGAGGGATGGAGCTCGGCGCCACCCGAGGCATTGAACGCAAAGAGCTTCGTGCCCGCCATCCACTGGAAGCACTCGTCGGTGAAGAGCGACCAGTTGTACGGGATCTGCCGCATATTGAGCGTGGCTCTTCCGGTGCGCACCTCGGCGAGCCGGCGGAGCACCACCAGCACCACGGTTGCGAGCGCCGTGGCCGCTCCGACGTTCTTCAAGACCGGGGGGAAGGCCTTCCAGCGCAAGCTGGTCCCATCGAGCCCGCTCAGGATCGCGAAGAGCAACAGCCCGGGAATGAGCTGCGACGCGTACAGGTCGGCGAACATCGAGAGGAAGCCGAGCAGGATTCCGAGCGCGAGCGTGAGCCTGGGCCGCGCGGCTTCCACCGAACGATCGATCAGCAGGAAGGCGCCCAGCATCATCGCGAGGCACCACATGCGAACGTTGAAGAAGAGATAGATGTTCACGCCCATCGTCATGAAGACGAGCGGCAGGCTGACCAGCACCGCGGGCCACGGCCCGATCCGGCGCTCGGCGATCGCGTAGGCCAGCAGCGCGGTCGTGAGCTGGCCGAACAGGGTGACGCACATCAGCACGAAGGGCGTGCTCCCGAAGAGCGCGAGGAAGGGCAGCGCGATCACCGAGTCGATCGACGTGAGGTAGTCGCGCGCCCAGTGCAGCCACTGCCACTCGCCTTCGAGCATGCGGTTGGCTTGCAGCCCGGAGATCGCGCCGTCCGAATTGATGAAGCCCGGGTTGAGCAGTGCGGGCACTCGAAAGAGCACGAACGCCAACGCGAGTGTGACCGGGGGAAACCACCGCTTCATGCGGGCGCGGCTGTACACCAGCCCCGTCGACTCAGGGGATGAAGAAGCGATGCGGCGCGCTCAGGATTCGCGCCTGGGGGAGAGCGGTCTTCACCGCTGAGATCCACTCCGGGTGATTTCGATCGGCCGCGAGTCCCAGATGCTCGAGGTGGGCGAACGATGAGGCGGTCTCGATCAACGCGGGGTACCAGGCGGTCTCCGAGCCCGCGCTGATCTCGAGGCGTCTCAGGCTCCGGAGGAGCGTGCTGCTGGCGAGCTCGTGAAGCAGCTGCGGCCACACCGTGCCGCGGAGCACGAGCGTCTCGAGCTTCGGGCTCACCAGACCCGCGAGCAGCTGCGAGGGCAGGGGAAGCACCCGGTAGGGGAGCTCGAGCTCCAATGAGGTGAGGGAGGGAAATCGTGCTGCTCCGAGGCGGCCGATGGGGTGCGCGAGATTGAGTCTCAGGTAGCGAAGGGAGGTGCTCGCGGCACCTTCGAAGTTGGCGGCCCAGCTGAGCTCCAGGGAGTCGAGCGAGGTGAAGTGGTTGGTGAGAGGGGCGACTGCGAGCTCGCCTTCCACGAGCTCGGGCGCCTCGGAGCCGATCTTGAGCGCGGTGATCGTTCGAGGTCCGTGAGCTGCGAGCACCTCGACCAGTCGCTCGATCGGATCGACGACGGTGCCCAGCATCGACTGCTGTGAGATGCGCACTTCGCGCAGGAGCCGAGCGACGGGACGCTTCGCGAGCGCTTCGAAGTCGGAGGCCGTCTCGAGGCGGATGCTGGAGAGAAAGCCGCGGGCGAAACGCGCGGACCATGCGGCGAGTCCCTGCGTTCCGAGGAGGGACTGTTCGTGGATCGCGAGGTGCGCGTTCGAGCCCGCTTCGTCGCCGGAGAGCTGAAAGGCGATGAGTTCTCCGTGCGGATCGCCACGCTCCATCAGCGCGTCGGCGAGCACTCGCAGTGCCCGGTCATCGTCGGGAGACGCGAGCACTGCCTTCCATGCCGCGTCGACCGGATCCATGCCCTCACCCCCAACGAGACAATTTCACGAAGTGGGAGTGACTGCTGCCAGTCCCACCATCGAGTCTCGCTTCACGCCGCCCTTCACGAAGTCTTGCACGGTACGCGCGATCGCTCCGCAGAGAAGGCCGAGCAGAGGCAAGTGCTCGCCGCCTTCGCAGGTCGCCTGTCCCGCGACATCTTCCGCGTCCGGCACGAAGCGCTCATCCCACCGCACCAACCCGAACGTGCCATCACCGCTCACCGCCGCGTGCAGCAACGGAGTCGACGTTGCTCGCGCGTGATCAGAGAGCACCCGCCGGCTCGCCGCGTTGTCGAAGCAATCGACGATCAACCCCGCGTCCTTGCAGAGCTGCGCGACGTTCTCCGCGGTGACCTTCACGCCGAACGACTCGGCCTTCACGCCGTGAAAGTTCAACAGCTGCAGCTTCAGCGCCTCGGCCTTGTTCTTCCCCACCGACTGCTTCACGTAGGCCTGGGCGAGCAGGTTCTTCGATTCCACGCGATCGAAGTCGATGAAGACCAGCGTGGCGTCGAGGTTGCGGCACAACACGGCGGATGACGAGCCAAGGGCTCCCACACCGCAGAACACGATGCGCATGGGAGCCCTCTTACTTCATCAAACTGCGCCGAACGGCACCTTCGGGCGCAGGTAGATCCGCTGTCCGCCCTGGAGACGGTCGACCACGAAGCCGTCGAACGCCGACTCGGCGAGGTGAGTGATGGCGAGGCCCGGGACGTTGCCAGCACGCACGACCTCGACCGCGATGCGGCGGATGTCCTGGTCGGACACGCGCGTATCGAGCTCGAGCGGGTAGTCAGCCGAGAGGCCGTTGTAGGTGATGTTGAGGATCGCCATGGTGCACCTCCGTGAAGGGGAGCGACGTGGTTGACGGGGAGGGACTGACTTTGACGCCCCCTCACCCCGACCCTCTCCCGGTGGGAGAGGGAGTTATCCGAGGCCGTCGGCGTTCTTCAAATCCTTGAGCCGCAGGCCGTTCTTCTTGAGCAGGCGATAGAGCGACTGCATCGAGAGGCCCGTGCGCTCCTCGGCGGCCTTGATGTCGTAGCCGCACTGCTTCATCACCTCGGCGAAGTAGTGCTTCTCGAAGTCGTTGAGAATTCGGTCCTTGGCCTCGTGGTACGCGAGCTTCACCGCGACCTCGAGGAGCGACGTGCGGTCAGGCCGTCGATCCGTCGGCACCAACAGCTCGAGCCACGACGAATTGCCGGTGGCCTGCATCAGCGCGCCGCGCTCGAGCACGTTCCTCAGCTCACGCACGTTGCCCGGCCAGTCGTACCCCTCGAGCAGCGACAGCATCTGCGGCGAGAGATCGATCGGCGTCGAGAGCCCCTTCACCAAATGCTTCGCGAGCATCGGGATGTCGATCTTCCGGGTGCGCAGCGGAGGCAGACGGACGCGAGCGACCGCGAGACGGAAGAACAGCTCCTGGCGGAAGCGCTGCTGCTGCACCTCTTCCGCGAGATTGCGCGACGTCGCCGCGATGATGCGGGCGTCGAGCTTCTTGCCGTTGGGCAGCTCCTTGGACTCGAGGATCCGCAAGAGCTTCGGCTGCACGGCCGCGGGCAGCTCAGCGACCTCGTCGAAGAAGATCATGCCGCCCTGGGCGGTGGTGAACGCGCCGTCAGGGCCGAAGAGCTCGCGCTCGGCCGCCTGCTCCGAGAGCATCGCGCAGTCGACCACCCGGAACGGACCGAAGCGCCGCACCGAGTAGGCGTGCACCGCGCGCGCGGCGAGCTCCTTGCCGGTGCCGGTCTCGCCCTCGATCAGCAGCGTCACGTCTTCACGGGTCACCCGGCGCAGCTCGGCGAAGATGATGCGCATCGCCTCGGACATGCCGACGAGATCACCGAACTGCTCGCCACCATCGAGCTCGACCTCGGTCTCGCGGCTCTTCTGCTTCACCGTGAGGCGCGTCTTGCCGAGATCGATCTTGTCGCCCGGCTCCACGAAGGCCTGCAGGGTGAGGCGGCCGGCGAGGAAGCTGCCGTTGCGTGAGCCGAGATCGCGAAGGAGCAACCCGCGCGAGGTGCGCTCGATCTCGAGGTGCTTGCGGCTCACGGTGGAGTCGGTGAGCACGAGATCGTTGCCCTCGTCAGAGCCGACTCGAATGAGCCCGGAGAGCGCCGAGATCGACTTGCCCTTGTCGGGGCCGCCGATCACTTCGACCGTCCACTCGCGGATGGGAACCCGGGTGATGCTGTCTCCCGGAATGGTCACCGATTCGGTGGTCTCAACCATGTCGGCGGGACCTTACCGCAGCTGCGAAAGAGCGCCCCGGGATATGAAGGCGTGGTGTGGACGCGCCTGGTGCCCTTGAGCCTCAGCGCCCTGGTGCTGCTCGGAGCGCTGGGCCTCGGCGCCTACCTCGGCTGGGCGTACCTCGTCTCGGCGCGCGTCGAGGGACACGTCACCCAGTACGAGTACGACGAACACGGCTGTCCCTCCCTCGTGATCCGGTTCACGGATCCGAGCAACGGCCTCGACTTCGAGAAGCGAACGCGTCCGGACACTGCGCACAAGACGCCGCACAGGCAGCTCGGCGAGGCGGTGCCCCTGTTGGTGCCTCCGGGCGGCTACGCGCTGATCGATGAACCTGGGGCCGACTGTTTCGCAGTCGGCTTCCTGCTGGTGCTGGGCGTGGTGCTGTTGCTTTGGACGCGCAGTCAGCTGAAGGAAGACGCTACGGAATGACCGCGTCGCGTTCGTTGCCCGCGCGTCCCACTCTGACTTCCACCGGAACACCAGCGAGCCTCTTGCGCGCGAGGACCTGCGGCAGCGCGGGCTGGCCATCGACGGAGAGGATCAAGTCACCCGGTTGCACGCTCGCGTCGCCTGGAGCTGCGACCACGAAGAGCGAAGGCGCGGTGCGCGCGAGCTTCGACGCCTGATCATCCGTGAGCCACGGAGAGAGGAATCGAGCGCGCGCCTGCATCCAGATCTCCGCCTGCAGCGCGTCGGTCTGCGCGGCTGCGGCATCGGGCTGCGCGGCCGTGATCGCAGGAGAGAGGGCGAGGGTGAGGCCGGTGTCGCGCGAAGAGGGCCGATCGATCTCCCAGCGGCGAGCGATGCGCAGCGCCTCCTTGGTGAGCGTCTCGAGCAGATGCGTCATCGGAGCCGCTTCGTCGAACTCCTCTTCACCCGTGGGCTGCGCGAAGGGATCGATGACCACCTGGCCGCTGAGCTCGGCGATGATCGTGCGGCTCGAGGGGTGAACGAGCTCGAGGGTGACCAGCCACTGAGTCTCCTGCGAGGCGAGCCCGCCCTTGGCGAGTCCCTTCGAGTCTTCACGTGCGGTGGTCGACGAGCCAAGCCGCTGCTCCGCGGTGGTCCTGATCAGCACGGCCTGATCAACAGGCACCGCTGACTTCGAGATGAGCGGGAGCGCGGTGTTACCGAGCCACCCCGGTTCTTCCCAGCGGCTGATCTGTGCCTCTGAGGGGCCGAAGAACGCGAGTCGGTCACCACAATCCCGGAGGCCGAGGTCGACTTGCCGTTGAGCCAACTCGAAACGCCGCCAGCCGGGAGACGCGACACCTGTCATCCGGACCGGCGTGATGACGACGGCACTGACCGTGATGGGAGTCTCCGGCGGACGGATCGTCTTATTGATCCCCGCCGAGCAGGCAGACAGCGTCAGAGAGGCGCAAACCACCAGAGCCCAACGCATCCTGAGTTCGAAATTAGAAGGCAGAGCGGGGCGAAGCATCGGACAAAAGGCGAGCCGTCTGTTTCTAAAAAGAAGCCGAACGCCGTCTCGCGCCGCCGCGAAGCGGTGACGAGGCGGATCGGCCCCAAAAGAAAATGAGTGCCGGCCTGTTCAGCATTCCTCCTATCGATCACGCCCCCGGGAGCCTTGCGGCAGCCACGGATCTTGTGTCGGGAGGACGGCAAAAAGGCCGGCACTCACTCTCTGAGTACCATGGGGATCGGGGTCAGGCACGTCCTGAGATGTTAGGTTCCAACTCATTGAAATACGGGTTGTTTTGGGGTACCAAAAGGTGTGCGCGAGATGCTGACACCGGCCCTGGCGGGGGTGAATCCCAAGGCCTACACGGCGCACTTCAAGCGGCTGGGGAGCGACGAACAGCGCCAGTACTTGAAGGGCCTGCAGGTCGACGAGCTCAAGACGCACTTCAAGACGATCGGCGAGAACGCCACGGTTGGGCTCTTCCTCACCGTCGACGCTGAGTCGTTCCGCCTCGAAGCGACGGTCGGCGGGGCGACGTTGGGCGAAGCGAGCGGCGGTGAGTGCCTCGACCTGCAGACGCGCGCGATGAGCATCGGCAACGCGATCGAAGCGAAGATCGTGAGCGGCATGTTGGTGAGCTCGCTGCAGCTGCTCCCGCAGACCGAGAAGGCGCTCACCGCGCTGCGCTGGGAACCGAAGACGCTGGTGCTCGCGGGTGACTCGGGCGGCGGAGATTCCGCGCCTTCATTGGGCTGGGCGATGCGCGGATCGATCGGCGCGGTGGCGGAGCCAGGCACCTTCTACATGCCGACGCAGCCGCTCCTCTGGGACGAGCGAGGGATCGTCGAAGATCGTTTGCGCGAGCTCTCGTCTCGAACCGGCGCCGTTCTCGACGTTCGTCTCGGCTGACTCCCTCTCCCTGCGAAGCGGGGAGAGGCCGGGGAGAGGGGCGAGCGCCCTCAATTGATCTCAACCGAGACGTTGACCTCCACCGGGGGCACGAGCGGGCGGCGCTCCAGGTCGACGAGCTCTGCGTGGAGTTGCACGGGTCCCACGCACGATTGCAGGAGCTGCACAGAGAGGTCTCTGGGCTTCTCGAGGTCAGTCGATCCCTCAAAGTGATCTTGGAGATCAACCATCTCCGTGCAGCCAGGCCCCTCGACTCGCAGTAGGACGAAGCCATCCACGCCGCGCCGGAAGCCGTCGACATGCACCACGATGGTGACGCCACGCGTGATGACCAGCTGCCGCGACGGCGTCTTGAACGAGATCGCGAGCGGGCGCACGTCGACCTGTGACCAGGC
>CBIHPJ010000258.1:0-11117 GCA_966211295.1 uncultured Myxococcales bacterium
TCGCGTACGAGCTCGATCCGGAAGGTGGCGCGTTCTACGGCCCGAAGATCGACGTGCAGATCAAAGACGCGCACGGTCGCCTCTGGCAGTGCTCGACCGTCCAATTCGATTTCAATCTGCCCGAGCGTTTCGCTCTCTCGTACGTCGGAGCAGACGGTCAGCCGCATCGTCCACTCGTGGTGCACCGCGCGCTCTTCGGATCGCTCGAGCGTTTCTTCGGGGTGCTGCTCGAACACTGCGCTGGCGCCCTGCCCGCCTGGCTCTCGCCGGAGCAATGCCGCGTGGTGAGCGTCAATGAGCGCGCCATTCCATTCGCGAGAGAAGTCGCCGACCTGTTGCGGTCGCGCGGAGTGCGGATCGAGCTCGACGCCTCGGACGATCCGCTCGGACAGAAGGTGCGTTCAGCGCAGCTCGAGAAAGTTCCCCTCGTCGCAGTGATTGGAGATCAGGAGTCGGCGCGCAGATCCGTGAGCCTGCGCCGTCGCTCCGGAGAGCGCGTGGGCGAAGAGGCGCTCGAGATCTTCCTTCAGCGCGTCGGGAGCGAGTTGGCCGCGCCGTCGGTCCGCTGACCGTTCTGGAGAACTCCGTGAGACAAATCGAAGTCCGAGGTGAGGTGCGGCTCGTTCCCGTGATCGAGATCGAGCCGTACCACTTCTCGTCCCGGCAATCGTCGGAGCGGAGTGACTACTTCGAAGTCTGCATGACAGACGCGGGCTTCACGAACGTCGTGCCGATCGCCGAGGGATGGCACTTCGTCAGCGCGCGAAGCCTGATCGGCAACCCGATCCTCGAGCGGCTCATTCGCGAAGCCGCCGAAGCAAAGGAGCTCGACGAGATGTCTCCTTTCTACGGTGGGCTCGCGCTGATCGCTGACGACGAGGCGTTGATCGGCCCCTCATGTTGCGGCGACCTCTCGGACCTGCGCTCCTGGAGGCAGGTGGTCGCAGAGCGGCCTTCGTCGGGAAGAATCTGGATCGGTCACCCGGACCTCTCGTTCTCCATCCACGAGGACCGAATCACGCTCGTCGAGGAGTGGGAGTCCACCACTCGACCTGACTGGCTCGTCGAGCTGACGATGCCGCTCACTCAGCTCTCCTCAGCGGTCGCGCGCGCTCGCGCCGAGATGAAACTGTTCCGCCTCGAGCTCGAGCCCATCGTCGCCCGCGTGCTCGGTCCCACGCGGTCGTCAGAACGAGTGACCAACGCGCTCATCGGCGCCTGAAACGCGAAATCCCCCAGCCAGTTACCCGGCTGAGGGATCGCTACTGCTTTAGCTCACGAGCTGCTTACTGCAGCGCGCTCACCGGGAACGTCCACGGCTCGTCGCCGTTGACGCCTTCGTCGACGGTCACGAACACGCGACCGGCGACCGAGATGGCGCCGCCGATGCGCGGGCTCTGCGCGCCAGCGGCGTAGTTGAAGAACTGCGTGGTGCCCGCAGCCGAACCATCCGTCGTCCACATCTCGAAGCCCGCCACCGCGTCGCTCGCGGTGAGCAGCACCTTGTTCCCGCCTTGCACCTTCTGGAGCGACATCGTGCCGGTCCAGTCACCGACCCAGATGTCCTTCACCATGGTGGTGCCCGGGCCCGTGCCGTCGCTCTTCCACAGCTCGAGGCCCTTCACGCCGTCGTTGGCGAGGAAGAGCAGCGTGCCGTTGTTGTCGACCAGGAAGGAGGGGCTCGACGAGGTCACCGCGCCGCCTACGGTGTTGATGTCCTTCACCAGCAGCGTGCCGGCCGTTTGGCCATCGGTCTTCCACAGCTCCAGGCCAGCGGTTCCGTTGTTGGCGGTGAAGAACATGGTCGCGCCCGAGATCACGAACTGCGTGGGGCTCGAGCCCATCATCGCAGTGGGGTTGATGTCCTTGAGGAGGCCCGTGCCGCCCGAGGTCCCGTCGGTCTTCCACAGCTCGACGCCGTCCATCGCGGTGGTAGCCGTGAAGTACAGCGCGCCGTTGAAGACGATGAACTGCGTGGGGTCACTGTTCGCGGAGCCCATGTTCACGTCGCGGACCTGCACAGTGCCTGCCGTGGTGCCGTCGGACTTCCACAGCTCATTACCCGTGCCCGAGTCGGTCGCCGCGAAGAAGAGCACTCCGTTGAAGACGATGAACTGGGTCGGGTTCGAGCCCATGGTGCCCGGGTAGATGTCCTTCACCTGCACGGTGCCCGTGTCGGTGCCGTCGCTCTTCCACAGCTCGGTGTTGCCGACCACCGAGTTGCTCGCGACGAAGAACAGCGTGCCGCCGAAGTCGATCAGCTGGGTCGGGTTCGACGACTCGGCACCAGCGAAGATGTCCTTCACGCGCACGGTGCCGGCTGCGGTGCCGTCGGTCTTCCACAGCTCGACGCCGCTGGTGCCGTCGTTGGCGGTGAAGAAGATCGTGGTGCCCACCTTGATGAAGTTGGCGGGGTTCGAGCCCATCGCGCCGGGACGAATGTCCTTGAGCTGTGCAGTGCCGGGCATGGTGCCGTTCGAGGTCCAGAGCTCAGCGCCCGTCGTCGCATCAGCAGCCGCGAAGTAGAGGGTGGAGTCGATCACCGTAAGCGACGTGGGGTTCGAGTCCGCCGTGCCCGGGTTGATGTCCTTGAAGAGCTGAGTGCCGGCGGTGGTGCCGTCGGTCGTCCACAGCTCGCGGTTGGTCGAGCTGCCGGACGGCGAGTCGCCCGCGGCGAAGAACACTCGCGCGTTGAACGAGACGTACTGGCCAGGGTTGGAGCCCTTGCGCGCGCTGTTGAGGTTGACCAGCAGGTTGGTGGTGTTCGCGATCGAGGACCAGAGCTCCTGACCATTCACGCCGTCGTTCGCGCTGAAGATCAGCGTGCCCGCCACATTGTTGAGCGAGTTGATGTTCGAGCCGCCCGTCGGCATCGCCGGGGTGCCGGGGAGCACGTCCTTCACCAGCACGGTGCCAGGCCCAGTGCCGTTGCTCTCCCAGAGTTCGATGCCAGCCGCCGCGGTCTCGGCGGTGAACATCACCTTGCCGTTGATCGAGATGAGGTTCGAGGGGTTCGAGGAGGCCGCGGTGTTGATGTTCTTCAACTGCGCGGTGCCGGGCGTGGTGCCGTCACTCAGCCACAGCTCGCGATCCGTGCCGGCGCTGAAATAGAGCTGATTGTTGACCGCAGTGAGCCCCTGCGGCGAGCCGCTTGCCGCGCCCGCGACGGTGTCCTTCACCAGCGTGGTGCCGGCCGCGGTGCCGTTCGTCTTGAACAGCTCGTTGCCTTCCGTGGAGGTGCCGCACGTGAAGAAGACCTGGGTTCCCACACCCTCGAACTCGACGGGGTCGGTGACGTTGGTGCCACCGATGAGGCTGAACGACGTGTTCACGAGTCCAGTCTTGAGCGCGATCGTGCCCGCGACCGTGCTGTCCGTGACGTAGATCGCGCGCTGGGCCGTGGTGGAGACAAAGCTCCCCGAGGTGACGCCGAACACGAAGTAGACCTTGCCCATGTACGAGTAGAGGCCGAAGACGGAATAGGTCTCACCAGTCATCAGCGCCGGGCCGGTCTTGCCGACGGCGACCGTGCCGGCGACCGTACCGTCGCTCTTCCACAGCGGGATCGTGCTGCTGGGTTGGGGGATGTTGGCTCTGAAGACGACGTTGCCGTTCAGCTCGACGACTGAGCTCGGATTCTCCGCGGGGAGCATGATGGTTCCCGTCGGCGTACCGTCAGTGACCCAGAGCTTGATCTTGGTGGTGTCGGCCGGGTCGAGCGCGGTGAAGAACAGCTTGCTACCGGCCGCC
Organism: uncultured Myxococcales bacterium; assembly: GCA_966211295.1. Taxonomy (GTDB): domain Bacteria; phylum Myxococcota; class Myxococcia; order Myxococcales; family Myxococcaceae; genus Archangium_A. The sequence goes on from CBIHPJ010000258.1 coordinate 3,751, forward strand.
GTGAGGTTGCCCGGATTTGAGCCGTTCGCGCCCGGGTTGAGATCCATCAGCATCGAGGTTCCCGCCGGCGTGCCGTCGGTCTTCCAGAGCTCCGTGCCGTGCAGACCGTCATTGAGGACGAAGAACAGGGTGCTCGAGCCAGGGACCCAGACCATCTGTCCGAAGATCGGGGCAGCCATCGACGGGCTAAAGCGGCTGAACACCTTCTGGGTGCCGCCCGCGGTGCCATCAGACTTCCAGAGCCCCGCGCCTTCGAGGTCCGTGGTCGCGACGAAGTAGAAGGTGGTCGCCACGCCGGGAGCGCCCGCGAGCGTGATCCTGGAGGGAGAAGAGTCGGGCAACGGATCATCACCAGCCGCGATGTCCTTCAGGAGCGTGGGCAAGCAGGCCGCGCCAGCGCAGCCGGTGCCGCCGCCCGTGCCGCCGCCGGTGGTGCCGCCACCCGTGCCACCGCCCGTGGTTCCGCCGCCCGTGCCGCCACCGGCGCCTCCGCCGATGTCACCGCCACCGCCACCCGCGCCGCCGCCGACGTCTCCACCGCCGCCGCCCGTTGCTCCACCACCCGTGCCGCCGCCCGTGCCGCCGCCGGTGTTTCCGCCGCCAGTGCCGCCGCCGGTGATGATGCCGCCACCGGTACCGCCGCCCATGCCGCCATCAGGATTCACAGGCGCTGGACAACCAAGAACAAGAGGCACAACCAACACACCGACGAGTGTCGACAGTCTCAAGGATGCTCCTTCAAGCGTGGGGAAAGCCGGCCCAATGAGGCGGCAAAATGCAGGGTGCGTCTTAGCAAACAGACCGAACGGGCTACACGGATTTGGTCACGTACGGGTCCCAGTGGGGCCTTGAGCCACGACCAGCCGGTGTACGCCGATGTGGCGCATCACTTCGAGTCAGATTTTCTGGTCACTGCTCAAGGGAAGAGGACCCAGGTGTCGGCGCCTGTGAGCAGCATGATGCGGCCCACTCCTTCGTGAAACGCCATGACGTGGTTCGACGATCGAGGGGGAGAGGTCACGGGCATGCGCTGCGTCCAACTCATGCCGTCCCATTCCCACGTGTCGCCGAGATACGGAGTGCTTTGCTCGCCACCGAAAAGCACGAGTCGCTGCCGAGAGGTGTCCCACGCCATGGCGTGAAGTTCACGCCATGAGGGCGCGATCGCCGTCACTCGCTGTGTCCAGCTGACGCCGTCCCATTCCCACGTGTCGTTGCCGCCCCCTCTGCCACCGAAGAGGACGACGCGCTGCCGAACAGGGTCGTACGCCATCGCGTGATTCTCGCGCGGGCCTGGTGAGGTCGCGGGCGACAGCTGTGCCCACTCTGCTCCGTCCCATTCCCACGTGCCTTGCGTGCCGAGCAGCACCACGCGCTGCCTGCTGGAGTCGTACGCCATCGCGTGGCCCCTCTGGAGCGGCGGCGAATCTCGCGGCGCGCGCTCCAGCCAGGTGGTGCCGTCCCATTCCCACGTGTCGTTCAGATAGGTGAACTCGGCTTTTCCGCCGAAGAGCACGACTCGTTGTCGGACGCTGTCGTAGACGAGCGCGTGCTCCGTGCGCGGTGGCGGAGTGAGCAGCGGGGAGAGCAGGCCCCAGTCGGTGTTCCAGCCCCAGGTCTGTGCGACGCCGTTCCCGTTCAAGAAGTTCTCGGCTCCGAAGAGCACCAGCCGGCGGGCGGCCGCGTCGTACGCCATCGCGAAATCAGTTCGCGGCGGAGGATGCGGCGCGCGATCGGCTTCGGCCCAGGTGGTGCCGTCCCATTCCCAGGTGTCTGCGAGCCTGATGTTGCCGTTCACCAGACCACTGGTGAGCACGATGCGTTCACGAAGCGCGTCCCACGCGATCGCGTAGCCGCGGCGATGCGGAGGACTGACGGCTGGCGTCGCCTTCGACCAGTTCACTCCGTCCCATTCCCAGGTCTCGCCGTTGACGAGCATCACCATGCGCTGATGACGAGCGTCGTAGGCGAGCTGACTGCCGCTGGTCGGTGGAGGCAGCGTCGTCGGCTGCATCAGCTGCCACGAGGTGCCGTCGAATTCCCACGTGTCGCTGAGCAGCGTGTTCGACGCGTCGGATCCGCCGAAGAGCACCACGCGCTGGCGCACCGGGTCGTACGCCATCGAGTGAGCGAAGCGAGGGTTGGGCGCCATCGCGAGCGTGCGCTCCGTCCAATTCGTGCCGTCGAATTCCCAGGTGTCGTCGAGACGTGAGCTGATGAGCCCTCGTCCGCCGAAGAGAACCAGACGACGCCTGGCGACGTCGTAGACCATGCTCTGCCCGTCGCGCGGCGGAGGAGCGGTGGTGGTTGGCCGCTCCAGCCAGGTCGTCCCGTCCCATTCCCAGAGGTCCCTGAGATACCCAGACTGGTCCCTGCCTCCATACAAGACGAGGCGCTGGCGCACGGAGTCCCACGCCATCGAGTGACCGTCACGCGCGGAGGGAGAGTTCGCGGGAATGCGCTGAGCCCAGGCCGTGCCGTTCCATTCCCAGGTGTCGAAATACCTGTCCGTACCAATGCTGCCGCCGAAGAGCACGACGCGCTGGTGAACGGCGTCGAACGCCATGGCTGCGCCGGCCCGTGACGGGATGTTGAGCGGCGCCCAACGATTCACGCACCGCGCGGTCGCGCTGCGGGGCCTTCGCACGCAGCTGCCCCTGATGCAGACGTCGACTTCGATCGCCGTGCACTCGTCGGGGCCGCAGAGCGTGCCGTCATCGACAGCTTCGACGCCGCAGCCTGTGAGTGAATCGCACGTCGCCTTCATGCAGGCCACCGTCGCCGCGGGACACATGCGAGGAGCGTGGCTGCACCCCGCTCCTTCTGCGCAGCCGTCGACGGTGCACGCATCGTGATCGTCGCAGCCCTTGAGCTGCCCCACGCAGGTGCCGCTCGCGCACCCGCCGATCACGCACTCGGTCTCGCAGCTCGTCCCGTCCTCGCGCTGCGCTTCGAGGCACTGCGCGCCGGTGAGATCGAACCGTGCCTCAGCACAGACGTTGCTCGCATTGCACTCAGGAATCTCGAGCGCCTCTCCGACGACTTCGACCTCCAATGCGCCCAGCGCAAGAGTGCTCATCGACAACCCCGCGCTGCTGGGCGCGAAGGTCACCTCGACGCTGCTCGACTCACCGCGCACGAGGGTGAGGTGCTCGACGGGAATGCTGAAGGGTGCCGCGATGGAGACGTCGACCTCGGCGGTCGCGGAGCCAAGATTGGAGACCTCGACGGTGCCGCGCGTTTGCTGCCCGACGTAGATCGGCCCGAGGACCAACCGCATCGGAGAGGCCACGACCTCAGCCGGCTCGACTGGGATCACCGGCGAGGGGCAGCGACACCCGACGAACACCAACAGACACACCCACCATCGCCCGTTCATCACTCGGCTTGTATCGGAGACCCTGTCCGGGAGGGAGAGGGAGCCAGTTCGCGAAGTGGGATATAGCGCCCACGTGCGCGCTGATGCCTCACTCGAGCTCGGAGTCCCTGTTGCGGGGACCGATCGGCTGATCAACGCCCGCGGCTGGGAAGTGCCGACGCGCAAAGATCCGCGCATCCCGTTCGCGACGCTGTTGGTGATCTACGCGGTCGCGGGCTTCACCTTCCTCGGCTTCAACCGGCAGTGGTGGCAGATGGCGCTGATCGTCACCACGGGCTGCGCGCTCGAGGTGCTCTTCAGCTGGATCTTCTCGAAGCGAAAGATCGTCCCGCTCTCGGCGCTGATCAGCTGCACGTCGCTGGGCATCCTCCTCAATTACTCACACCACTCGTGGGTGCTGTTCTTCCCCGTCTTCCTCACCATCGGCTCGAAGTACCTGCTCACCTTCCAGGGCCGGCACGTCTTCAATCCGTCGATGTTCGGAGTCGCGACCTCGCTCCTGTTGAGCCAGGAGCTCATCACCGCGGCGCCCGCGTACCAGTGGGCCGGCGGCTCGTTCACGATGTCGATCTTCATCGCGACGGGCGCGCTGATGCTCTTCATGTTCCGCGTGGGCCGCGGGCCGCTCGTGGTGAGCTTCCTCTTCTTCTACGCAGTCCAGACGGCGATCCGGGCGTACATCATGCGGCATCACCTGCCGTGGCAGACGCTCTTCCTCGGGACGCTCGAGTCGCCGCCGTTCTTCCTCTTCACGTTCTACATGATCACGGATCCCGCGACGTCGCCGAAGACCACGCGCGGCCAGATCATCCTCGCGCTCGCGCTCACGGTGATCGACGGGTTCCTGCACTTCAAGGAGAGCGTGTACACGTTCTTCTATGCAGCGCTCACCGTGGGCACAGCGCGCTTCGTGTTCATGCACGCGCGCGAGCTGTGGCGTGGCAAGTCGGCGCGGCTGAAGGCGATGTTCGATCTCGACTCGCTCAAGCGCGCGGCGATCGTGGGCGGACTTGGGCTCACCATGCTGGGTGGCTGGACGTTCGCGTTGAGCGGCTACGACGTGCCGGCCGAGCTCGGGTTCAAGTACGTGCAGATCCCGAACGCGGAGTCGGGTCTCGGCTCCACGATGGGCAAGACGCTCGAAGAGGTCGATCCGCGGCTGCGCCACGTCGCGAAGTGGATCCTCTCCGTCGGTGACGCGGTCGCGACCGGAGACGTCGATGGCGACGGGAAGCTCGACGTGCTCGTCACCCACCCACTCGCCGTGCCGCAGGATCGCGTCGGGCTCTACCTGAATCGGGGTGACTTCAAGTTCGAGCGCGTGCCGCTGCCTGCGCTCGAGTCGCTGATGAACGATCCGTGGAATCACGGCATGGCCGGTGGCGGCGTGTTCATCGATGACGACGGTGATGGAGATCAGGATCTGCTGCTCTCCGTCGCGTTCGGGAAGACGCGCCTCTTGCGCAATCGCCGCGTCGAGACGGGGACGCTCAGCTTCGAAGACGTCTCGAAGGAAGTGGGCATCGACGAGCACACCGTCTCCCTCGGAGCGACCTTCCTCGACTTCGACAACGACGGCGTCCTCGATCTCTTCGTGATGAACGCGCTCACCACGCATCTGCCGGGGTACGAGCAGCCCACTCCGCTCAACGTGTTCAAGCTGCCGCCGCCTGCGTTCGAGGGAGATCGCCGCGCGCTCCGCTTCATGCACAACGGGTGGCACGACGCGGACAACGGCGGGAAGAATTACCTCTTCCGCGGACTGGGTGGCGGCAAGTACCAGCGGCTCGATCAGGACGCGCTCGGCATGACGGGGACGTATTGGTCGCTCGCCGTCGGCACGCAGGACTTCAATCACGACGGCTTCACCGATCTGTACGTCGCGAACGACTTCGGGCCCGACGAGCTCTACTTGAACGAGGGCGGGAAGAAGTTCCGCCGGGTGATCGGCAGCCGCTTCGGAGACATCGGCAAGGACACGTACAAGGGCATGAACGTGTCGATCTCAGACTTCGATCACAACGGGTTCGGCGACGTCTACGTCTCGAACGTGCACCACTCGCTGCAGTCAGAGGGATCGATCTTGTGGATGGTGAAGCCGTCGAATGATCCCTTCGTGCCTGAGTTCACCGACGAGGCCACGCAGCGCGGTGCGCTCAATGAGCGTCGCTTCGCGTGGGGAGCGGCCGCTGGAGATCTCAACCTCGATGGCTGGGACGATCTGCTCCAGGCGAATGGAATGGTCGACGCGCGATTGGATCCCGTCGAGCTCCACACGCGCCGTCGTGACTACTGGTACGTGAATCAGAAGTTGATGCAGTCCGGCCCCGAGATTCACACCTACGCCGATCGCTGGGGCGACATCCGCGGGCGCGACCTGTACCCGAACGAAGCGCGCCGCGCGTATCTGAACCGTGGCCTCGCGGGGCCGGGCACGTTCGTCGACGTCGCGAAGCAGCTCGGAGTGGATGCTCCTGACAATTCGCGCGGAGTGTTGCTCGCTGATCTCGATGACGATGGAGATCTCGACGCGCTGATCACCAATCAGCATGGGCCGCTGTCTTTGTATCGGAGCACGCTGCGTGACTCTGCTCTGCCGAAACCCCACTTCATCGGGTTGTCGCTGCACGGAAATGGAAGTGGGAACACCAACCTCGCCGCGCTCGGCACTCGCGTGACCGTGCAGGGACAGACGAAGGAGTCGCAGCTGATGGCGGGCTTCGCGGCCCAGGCAGATCCTCGCCTGCTCTTCGGTCTCGGCACCGAGGCGCCTGAAGAAGTCGAAGTCACCATCGCGTGGCACAACGGCCCCACCGAGACGCGCAAGCTCGCGATCGATCGGTACCACGTGATTACTCGTGAGGCGTCCGCGGTGCGATGAAGCAGCTGCTCACCATTCTCGGAGTGCTGGCGATCTCGGCCTCCTTCATCGTGCTGTTGTCGATCAAGAAGGTGATCCGTCAACAGGACTCCGAGGTCGAAGACTTCGCGCATTTGCCGAAGTCAGAGAGTCCTCCCGCGCTCTTCAAGTCTCCGGACTTCAGCTTCAAGTCGCAGACGGGTGAGACCGTTTCCAAGACGTCGCTCTCGGGTCAGCCATACGTCGCGAATTTCATCTTCACCACGTGCCGCACGGTGTGCCCGCTGCTCACGTCGAAGATGGTGCGCCTGCAGCGCGACTTGCCTGAAGCGAACGTGCGCTTCGTGAGCTTCTCGGTGGATCCCGAGAACGACACTGCGGCCGCCCTCGCGGAGTACGCGAAGCAGTGGAATCCGAACGAGACGCGCTGGTCGTTGCTCGAGACCACGGACTCGGGACTCGCGGACGTGGCGAAGGGTTTTCACATCACGGCCGAGCGCACGGATGGCGGCATCGACAAGGTGATGCACAGCGCGGTGTTCGTGTTGGTCGATCAATACGGAGTGGTGCGCGGCGTCTACAACTCGGAGGACTCCGCCGAGTTCAAGATGCTCGCGCGCAACGTGCGTACGTTGATTGGGAGCACGCCGCCTCCGCCGTCCACGAAGGTGCGCACTGGTGAGGTGCTCTTTCACGAATTGTCGTGCGCGAATTGCCACGAGCATCCCGAGCTCGCTCCAGCGCTCGGTGGATTGCTGGGGACGAAGCGCGAGCTCGAGACGCGACTGATCGTCACTGCCGACGAGGCGTACGTGAAGGAGTCGATCGTCGCGCCCGTGGCGAAGCGCGTGGCGGGCTATCCGCTGATGATGCCCTCGTACGACGGCCATCTCTCCTCGGCCGAGTTGGATGAGTTGGTGAAGTACATCGCGAAGCTTCCTCCGCCGGTGCAGCCGCAAGACGGTGTGGCGATCGCGATCGATCCCGTGTGTCACATGAAGGTGCGGGTGACCGAGAACGCGCTCCACGTGCAGCTCGATGGCGGAGAGCCGAAGTACTTCTGCTCGGAGTGGTGCAAGTCGCGCTACTCGGAAAATCCCGACGCGTACCGTTGATCTCCCTCTCCCT
>CBIHPJ010000259.1:0-11113 GCA_966211295.1 uncultured Myxococcales bacterium
GAGCTGCATGCCCCGGGAGATCCGGGTGGTGCGACGACCACTTGAGACCAAGCAGACCTCTGTACTCACGCCGCCCACGTCGCCCATTTCACGAAGCAACGCTCAACGAGTGACAGAAAGTTCGAAGCGAGGGCCTGCACGTGTCGGGCACCGACGAGATCCGACTTCACCGCGTCCCCTCGAGGCGAATGATCAGTTCTGCCTGATCTCCTCCAGCAAGCGGTCGACCGTCTTCCGCGTGCTCGGCTCCTTGCCGATCAACTTCTTCCCGAGCGCTTCCGCGTCTTCTCTGCGACCCAGCCGCAGGTACGCCTCGACACGCACGAGCTCGGTGTCCTTCACGAGCGCGCCCTCGGGGAACTGCTGTCGAAGTGCGTTGGCCTGTCGCAGCGCGAGCTGCGGATCCGACTCCACGTTCTGCTTCGCCTGAGCGAGGAGCGCGCTCTCTTGCGCGAGCTTCTCTGGATCCACCGGATGCTTCGGAGGACGCGGAGTTCCTTCAGCCCGAGGAACGAACGAAGGAAGCGGAGGCGCAGTCATCGATTCCGGCGCAGCGACCACCGGCGCTTCCTCTCGAGCCGGAGTTGAAGGCGCTTCAGACGGAGGGGCGACCTTCGCCTGGTCGCGCTCCTGCTCCATCTGGCGTTCGATCTCCCTGCGAGCGGGCGACGCATCAGCGAAGCTCCCGGCGGCAGAGAACCAGAGGCTGAGCCCGAACACGGTCGCCAGCGCAGCCATCAATACAATCCAACCACGCTGATTCATTGCGTTTTCCGCTCAACAGATCGCCGGACACCATGACTGTTTCATGGTCCATGTTCACCACGCTCGCCGCCGCCGTGATCCTCTCCTGCAAGCCTGCTTACCACCCCACGATGCCGCCGCCTCCCGTCACTGTGGCGTGCGAGGGCGCCGATCAGGTCCGTCGCAATCACGACGGCTACGAGATCTCGCGCGTGATGAACGCCTGCACCACGGTGAGCTGCGAAGGCAGCGACTCGGTCCGCCGCACGTACGAAGGCGCCCAGGTCTCCCGCGCGGTGAACGCGTGCACCATCGCGCGCTGCGAAGGTTGGGACTTCGTGGTCCGCACTCGCAGTGGCGAGGCGATCTCGCGAGTCTCTTCGTCGCAGCGCTGCATGCCGTACACGACGCCGATCGTGGTGCGTCCTCCGCCTCCCCAGAGTGACGTGCTCCGCTACGGCCTCTCGTACCGCTGATGCAACTGGAGAGATCAAGACCTGCGGGAGCGTTCCACGCTCACACGTACCGGGCCCATCCCTGCGGGTGTGCCGACTTGTACCGGCGATAGGCCCAGCACGGCGCCATCAGCACGAGGATCACGACGGCAGCTGCGCCCCAGGTCTTCGAGAGCCCAGCTGCGTGAGTGTCCAGCTCCAGCACCGCCTGGGCACCCGCCATCAGGTGGACGTGGAGCAGGTAGAAGAAGAAAGCCGTCGAGCCGAGGAGCGTCAGGGCCGTGAGCAGCGGCCGGGCTCTTCCGGGCGCATCGAGCCAGAGGAAGAGCGAAAAGAGCAGAAACCCCAGCCCGAGCTCGAGAGCGAGGTAGGAGAGGCTGGGCGGGTACTTGGCGACGTGAAGCCACTGGAGCACCTCGAGAGAGTCTCGGTGCAGGTTCCAGTTCCCGTAGCCGTCCACTCCACGAACGACGACGAAGACCAGTAAGAGCGCGAAGCCCATCGCCGCCAGAGCCCGTGCTCGCTCCGTGTTGGTGCGCGGCTCGAGGAGCCAGCGCCCCAGGACCCAGCCGACCATCATCACCGACAACCACGGCACGAGCGGGTACGCACAGACGGCCTTCTCGAATACCGGCCCGCCGAGGAAGAGAAAGCCCCAGAGCGCGTGCCACGGCTGGGCGATTGGGTGCCAGGCGTCGGCCAGCTCGCCAAAGACCTGAATGAGGAGCGCCCCGCCGAGGAGTGCTCTCGACGACAGCTTGCGCAGCCCCGCCATGCACACGAGCGACAGGCCGATGGCGTACAGCACCTGGAACACGAACCGCTTGTAGTTGGCGAAGCCGAGCGACATCCACAGCGGGTCGAGCGCCGCGATGAAGAGGCCACGGGTGATGATGAAGCGGGTCTGTCCAGGCTCGTCGCGCCGCTTCTCCGAAGAGAGTGCGAGAGACGCCCCTGCAAGCAAGACGAAGACTGGCGCGCAGAGGTGAGTGACCCAGCGAGTCAGGAACTCGCCCGGGGGCAGTGGCGAGCCGACGACCCAGCGTGCCGCGCTGTCGCCGTGCATGTGCGCCGCATCGAAGATGCTGCCGGAGTGGTCGACCGTCATCAGCACCATGACCAATCCGCGCAGCCAGTCGATTGCCCTGATTCTCAAGGGCCACCCCAACCGGGGTGAGCGAAATGCATCGGCCTTCGACGATGCGCGGGAGCGGGCGCCGGCTGCTGGGTTTCACAATTCATGCGAGTGGTGGCCGAAGCCTGTCGTTGACGGGCAGGTCCATTATCGTTGACTGCCGACGAGCGGTAGCCGCGACTTCTTCCACGGGGCTGCTGATGCAACTGAACGTGACCGAGGTGGACGTGAGTCCGAAGAGAGCGTCCCCGCCTCCCCAGAGTGACGTGCTCCGCTACGGCCTCTCGTATCGCTGAGCACCAACGGCTGATACAGGCGGTGGGTGACGTTGCTTCGTGCAGTTGACCTGACCCTGTCGTTCGGTAGCCGAACCCTCTTTTCGAATCTCGAGCTGGTGATCGAGCAAGGCGAGCGCGTCGGCCTCGTCGGAGTGAACGGCTGCGGCAAGTCGACCCTGATGAAGGTGCTCACCGGCGAAGTGAAGGCCGACACCTCGACCATCCAGATGCAGCGCGGCATGCGCAGCAGTCACCTCGCGCAAGAGCCGTACTTCCCGCCCGGAGCGACGCCTTCGAGCGAGCTCACCGTCGCCCAGCAACCGCTCCGTGATGCGCTCGAAGAACACGCGCGGCTCTCTGCTTCGCTCGAGCACACCTACGACGAGAAGGTGCTCGACCGTCTCTCCGAGCTGGTAGAGAAGATCGATCACCTCGGCGGTTGGGACACGTCCTTCGAGTCCCGCAAGCTCCTCGATCGCCTCGGCGTGGATCCCGCGTCGTGGGATCAGCCCATCGAGCAACTCTCGGGCGGACAGAAGAAGCGCGTGGCGATCGCCCGGGCGCTCCTCACCCGCGCCGACCTGTTGATGTTCGACGAGCCCACCAACCACCTCGACGCCGAGACGGTGGAGTGGCTCGAAGAAGAGATCGACTCGCGCGACTCCGCGCTCCTGCTGGTGACGCACGATCGCTACTTCCTCGACGGTCTCGTCGATCGGATCGTCGAGGTGGAGCCGCACGTCTCCGAGCAGCAGCCCGGTGGACTGGTCAGCTACTACGGCAACTACGAGGCGTACCTCGAGCAAAAGTTCGTGAAGATCCAGGACCAGCAGACCGGCGAGCACAAGCGCCAGATGTGGATCGCGCAGGAGGTCGCGTGGCTGCGCAAGGGACCCAAGGCCCGCGCCACCAAGTCGAAGGCCCGCGTCGAGCGCGCGCGCAAGCTGCTCACCGAGCGTGGCTTTCAGCGGCCCAAGGTGCCCGAGCTCCAGCTCGCCGCGGCCCCGCGTCTCTCGCAGACCGTGATCGAGGCCACGCACGTGAGCAAGTCGTTCGGCGACTTGAAGATCCTCGACAACGTGAGCGTGATTCTCCAGCCCGGCGAACGCATCGGCCTCGTGGGAAAGAACGGCGCGGGCAAGACCACGCTCATCAGAACGCTGCTGGGGGAATTGAAGCCCGACTCCGGCACGGTGCGCCTGGGGCCGAAGACCAAGGTGGTGCACTACGATCAGCTCCGCACCGCGCTCGACGATGAGCAGACGGTCTACGAGGCCGCGTGGAACGACGACTGGATCACGCTCGGCGAGAAGAAGATGCGGCTCGCGGAGTACCTCGACGATCTCCTCTTCCCGGTGCCGATGCAGCGCATGAAGGTGAAGGGTCTCTCAGGTGGTGAGCGCAATCGACTGCTGCTCGCGCGGCTCTTCCTCGAGGGAGCGAACGTACTGGTGCTCGACGAGCCCACCAACGACCTCGACCTGGTGACGCTCAACGTGCTCGAGCGGTTGCTGATGCAGTTCACGGGAGCGGTGATCCTCGTCACGCACGATCGCTACTTCCTCGACAAGGTCGCGACCGCGCTGCTGGTGTTCGAAGGCGAAGGGAAAGTGGTGCGCCACGAGGGCAACTACGACCTCTACAAGCGGCTGGCCGCGCAGACGAAGAAGAGCGCGCTTCCGCCCCCACCGTCCAAGGCCGAGCGAAAGCAGCGCTAAGTCCCCGACATTTGACCGTCGAGTCACCCTGCCGGCTCTTCCTGTCTCTGACCGGTCACAACAGTCGCGACGCGTGATAGCGGTTGCCGAATGCAACACGCCGTCATCGCAGCCACGGGTCTCTACACGCCCCCGCACAGCATCTCGAACGAGGAGCTGGTCGCGGCGTTCAACGCGTACGTCGCGAACTACAACTCCGAGCACGAGGAGGCGATCGCGGTCGGTCAGCGCGTGGCGCTCCAGCCCTCGTCGCCCGAGTTCGTGCAGAAGGCGTCGGGCATCAAGTCGCGCTTCGTGATGAACAAGTCGGGCATCGTCGATCCGTCGATCATGAGGCCGGTGATCCCCGAGCGCTCCAACGACGAGCTCTCGGTGCTGGCAGAGATGGCGGTCGCCGCGGCGAAGGACGCGATCGCCAAGTGGGGCAAGCCGGTGAGCGAGATCGGCGCGGTGCTCTGCGCGTGCTCCAACATGCAGCGCCCCTACCCCGCGATGGCGGTGGAGATTCAGGGCGCGCTGGGCATCGACGGCTTCGGCTTCGACATGAACGTGGCGTGCTCGTCGGCGACGTTCGGCCTCAAGACCGCGGTGGACTTCATCGCGTCGAATCCGAACAAGGCCGTGCTGATGGTGAACCCGGAGATCTGCTCCGCGCACCTGAACTTCAAGGACCGCGACAGCCACTTCATCTTCGGAGACGTGGCCACCGCGGTGATCGTCGAGTCGTCGGCGAAGGCGGGTCCCGGCGGCTGGGACATCCTGGGCACCAGGCTGAAGACGGTGTTCTCGAACAACATCCGCAACAACTTCGGCTTCCTCAACAACGCGGCGCCCGAGGGCATCGGTCAGCCCGACAAGATGTTCGTGCAGCAGGGCCGCAAGGTGTTCAAGGACATCGTGCCGATGGTGTCCGAGATGATCCTCGAGCACGCGGGCGAACTGGGAATCGATCAGGGCAAGTTGAAGCGCCTCTGGCTGCACCAGGCGAACATCAACATGAACGATCTGATCGCCAAGCGCGTGCTCGGTCGTGACGCGACCGCGGAAGAGAACGTGGTGGTGATCGACACGTACGCGAACACCTCGTCAGCGGGATCGATCATCGCGTTCCACCTGCACCACGAGGGCTTCACCGAGGGCGAGATCGGCCTGATCTGTTCCTTCGGAGCTGGCTATTCGGCGGGCACGGTGTTCGTGCGCAAGCGCTGACGCGCACACGTCGATGACGGTACTCTCCGCGGCCTCATGAGCATCATGGCGGCGGTGGTGGCGGCGACGATCGTTGCGTCGTCTGGAGAAGGGCGTGTCTCGTCTCGTGATGACGAGCTCGACGTGCCCACGTTCTACTGGGCAACTCCGGAGGCACGGCGCGACTACCGCGCAATGCGGCTCACCCCGGCCGAAGCAGCGCGCCGCTACTTGATCGCGCACGCAGAGCTCTACCGCGCGGCCCCTGCCCGCCTCGCGCGCGCGCAGGTGACGGGCGTGCACGATCTCCACGACGGCACCGCGGTGATCGTCACCTTCCAGCAGCGCGTCGACGAGGTCCGTGTCTTCCGCGACGAGCTCAAGGTGATCATGACCGCGAAGCTGGAGCTGGTCGCGATCTCGGGCTTCCTCACACCTGAGCTCCGACGCCTCGGCACCTTCGCGCTCACGCCTGAGTCCGCCGTCACCAGCGCCTGGCTGGAGCTCGTGAAGGCACCACTCGAGACCGCGGCGCTCGAACGAATCGGGACCTTCGAAGGCGACTACACCCAGTGGCGTACGCCTCAGGCGCGAGGCGTCGTGAGGACGCGACCGACGTGGTTCCCGTCGAAGGCCGGCCTGACGCCGGGCTACTACGTGGACCTCGAGCACGAGCGCGGCGCCTTCTCGTTCGTCATCTCGGCGGTCGATGGCGCCGTGCTGTACTCGCACGATCTCACGCGCTCACATCGCTACGCGGCGTGGGCCGATCCGGTGACGCTGCACCCCTGGCCGGGGCCGCATGGGCCTTCGATGGTGCCGCACCCTTCTGCCCTTCCCGACGGCGCGGCCGAGCCGGCGAAGCTGCAAGCCCCCATCATCAATCTCGTTCACGCCGGCCTGTCGACCGGAGATCCCTGGCTCACGGCCGGAGCCACCGAGACCCGCGGCAACAACGTCGAGGCGTACGTCGACTACGACTGGCCCAACGGCTTCACGGTGAACGTCGATGACATCGCCGAGACCACCGCCGCCGGCGAGTTCCTCTGGCAACCCTACGACTTCGCCAACCCCCAGCTCTGGACAGCGCACGCGCTGAGAGCCGCCGGAGTCGTGCACGCGTTCTACGTGACCAACTACCTGCACGACTGGTTCTACGACGACGGCTTCAACGAGCTGTCGCGCAACGGGCAGGTGATGAACTTCGCGCGCGGTGGCGCGGGAAACGATCCGCTCCAGGTCGAGACCATGGACTGGTCTGGGGTCGACAACGCCAACATGTCCACGCCGGCCGACGGGCGCAGCGGCCGTATGCAGCTCTACCTCTTCGGCTCCTGGCGAGACGGCGCGCTCGACTCCGGAGTGATTGCGCACGAGTGGGGTCACTTCATCTCGAATCGGCTGATCGGTGACGGCGATGGGCTGTCGAGCCTCCAGGCGGGAGGTCTCGGCGAAGGCTGGGGCGACTTCCACGCGGCGCTGCTGCTGGCGACCGCCGAAGACGCACAGGTCGCCACCAATTCGCAGTGGCAGGGGACCTACTCGCTCGCTCCCTGGGCAGCGATGCAGATCACGGGCAACCCGCTCTACTACGGCCTCCGTCGCTACCCCTTGTCCGCTGACCTCTCGAAGAACCCGCTCAACTTCAGGCACATCTCAGATGGCCTGCCGCTCCCGGCCGGTGTTCCGCACGCGTCGGGTGGCCTGGGTCCGAACGCAGAAGTGCACAACACCGGCGAGGTCTGGGCGGTGATGCTGTGGGACTGCTACGTCCAGCTGCTCAACGATTCGCGGTACACCTTCGAGCAAGCGCGCGCGCGCATGAAGCGCACGCTCGTCGCCGCGTACAAGGCGACGCCCCTCACCCCGACCTTCGTCGAGGCACGCGACGCGGTGCTCGCGGTGGCGGCGGCGAGCGATCTGCTGGACCTGAACCTCTTCACCAACGCGTTTGCGCGTCGCGGTCTCGGCCTCGGCGCCGTGGCGCCCGCGCGCAACGCCCAGCACAACTCGCCGCTCACCGAGAGCTTCAGCGTCGGCGGCAACGCGCAGGTCGGGGCGATCAAGCTCCTGGACGACGTGACCCCGTGTGATGGCGACGGCACCCTCGACGTCGGCGAACAGGGCCGGGTGACGATCACCATTCGGAACATCGGCACCGCGACGCTCACGGGCGCGACGCTCACGGTGAGCAGCGATCCCGAGCTGATGTTCCCCGCGGGCGCGACGCGCCCCATCCCCGACCTTGGGAGCTTCGACACGGTGACGATCGAGGCGCCAGTGACGCTCGCGAGCTCCGTGCGTGGTGCGCGCGCCCTCAACATCACGGCCGCCGTCTCGGGCACCTCCTTGACGTCGGATCGCCGCACCGTCTCGTTCCGCGTGAACAGTGACGTGAAGCCAGCGAGCGGGACCAGCGACGACGTCGAGGCGCCGCAGACGCTGTGGACCGCGGCCAGCGACCCGATCTACGGGCCGACGCGCACCTTCGCGCCCGAGGAGCTCACCTCGACGCAGCGGGTGTGGCGCGCGCCCTCTCCGCTCTCAACGGCAGACCTGACGTTGACCTCGCCGCCCCTGCACGTGGGCAGCCGCGGCTTGCGTCTCACCTTCCTGCACCGCTTCGACTTCGATCGCGCGGGCACCGAGCACTTCGACGGGGCCGTGATCGAGCTCAGCACCGACGACGGTGCCAGCTGGACCGACGTGGCGAGCGCACTGACGCCTCCGTACAACGGGACCATCTCCGATCCGCAGAGCCGGGGAACGAATCCGCTCAAGGGCCGAGCCGCCTTCGTGGGCCAGAGCGACAACTACCCTGCCTTCGTCGGCGCGACGCTCGACCTCAGCGCGCAGGCGAACAAGACGCTGCGCTTGCGCTTCCGCCTTGCGGGCGACGACGGCGTGAGCTGGCCCGCGCGCGGCTGGGAGCTCGACAATCTCGTCTTCGACGGTCTCAGCGACACGCCGTTCGCGAGCGTGGTCGGAGATCCGAACAGCTGCACCAACCAGGCTCCCGTCGCCTCCGCAGGAGCGCCGCGCGAGGTCGACGAGGGCACGCGACTGGTGCTCGATGGCACCGCGACGGACGCCGACGGTGATGCGGTCACGCTGACGTGGACGCAGACCGCGGGCCCCGCAGGAGCACTTCTCGGCTCGGCCTTCATCACGCCCGAGGTGAACGTGGACACGCCAGTGACCCTGACGCTGGTCGCTTCCGATGGGCGCGCCAGCTCCGCGCCGTCACACCTGGAGCTCACCGTGCGCGACGTGAACAGGCCGCCCACGGTCTCGGTCGCAGTGGCGCTCGAGGTGAACCGGGGTGAGCGCGCGACGCTGAAGGCGATGGCGAGCGATCCAGAGGGCGACCCGGTGACCTTCGAGTGGCGACAGGTCTCAGGCCCACCGGTTCAACTCGAGGGAGCGTCCACCGCCGAGGTCTCCTTCCTGGCGCCAGAGGTGACCATCACCGAGCAGGTCGCGCTCCAGGTCGTCGCGAGGGACGGGCACTCGGAGTCGGCGCCGGGCCGAAGCGTGGTGACGGTGCGAGCGCCTGCCGTGCAGCCGGCGGTCGAGGAACCCGCTCCGATGCCGAAAGGCTGCGGCTGCTCGAGCGCGGAGGGCCTCGTCGTCGTCATCGCGGCGCTCCTCGCGCGACGCGGCGTCAGGAGCTGATCCGCGGACTATGTTGGGCGGATGGCCCAACTGCCCGACGTCCTCGATCATCTCGGAAAGACGCCGCGCGAGTTCGGCGCCCTCCATTTCCACTTCGATTCGGTGGCGCGCGTCGACGGTAATCGCGTGGTGGCGCGGCTGCTCTTTCAAGCCGCGTTCGATCGCCTGGCCGAGGGCGCGCAGGTCGCGTTTCACGCCGCGACTTCTGGAGTTGCGAAGGGCGCGCAGCTCGGCTGCTTCCAGGTGCCGAAGCTCGAGCGCGGTCGCGTGTGCCGAGTGAGCTACCCGCTGCGGGTGGAGGAAGGCTCGACGCACGTGGTGGCCTTTCTCGATTCGCCGGAACCTCCGAGGGGAGCGACGCGGATTCGTCCCGCGTGGAAGCTCTTCGACACGCTCGAGATCCCGAAGCTCAGCGAGATGGAACCTGTGAGCGTCCAGAGCTCGGGCCTCAACCTCGGCGCGTCGCTGGTGGGAACCGCGCTCATGGGAGGCGGCGGGTTCTTCATCTCCTTCAACAGCCGCTCGGCCACGATCCCCGCCAATACGAAGACGACGTTGCACAAGGCGCGTGAGCTGCCTGCCGGGCTGACGCAGGAGATCTCCGCCTCGGAAGTGGCGAAGCCGATCTCAGAGCCGCTGGAAGAAACGGTGTGGCTCGAGGGTCAGCCGCTGCCCGATCCTCCGCCGCTGATCATCGCGCCGCGTCCGCCGGTGAATCCAAACGCGATGCGCAGGTGCCGACAGTGCTTCTTCGAAGGACTCGCGTCCGAATATGACCGCGCGCGCGAGTGCCCCACCTGCGGCGCGCCCTGGGACTGACGCTCAGTTCATCTCCTCGATAGGCTGACTCCATGTCGACCATCCTCTCGCTGCTCGCGGTGATCATCGTCGGCCAGGGCAGCCCGGCCCCCACGTGCGAAAGGTCCGCCGGCATCGGGCATTGGAGCTGCCAGCGCGCCATCCCTGGCAAGACCTGCGTGCGCATCAAGGAGCCCTCGGACCCCGACACCTGGGGCGACAACTACTTCTGCACTGACTCGGATCTCGGACTGAAGTGGTCCTTCCACGAGCCGATCGATGGCATGCGCTGCACGCAGATCTCCGAGCGCGAGGAGCCTCCCGAGCACTGGTGGACGGACAACTTCCTGTGCTTGCCGAGCAGCTCGCCGTGGAAGCTGACCTGGTCGATGTTCGGGCCGCTCGAGGGAAAGGACTGCGTGCAGTGGCTCGAACCCTCCGACGCGCACGGCTGGAACGACAACTATCTCTGCCTCGAGAAGTGACCTCCGCTCATCGCGAGAGCGTCAGCTCAGCGCTGTGAGCAGGCTCATCACCATCCGCAGGAAAGACGAGCGTTCCGACGAACGTGCTGCCCTCGAACTTGCCGCTGATCTGAACGTTGTTCTCCGTCGTCCAGGACGCGTTCCCGCCTGAGTTCATGCCGCTGAGTTGGCTCTCTGGCTCGAACTGTCGAGTGACGGGGTCCTCCCAGAAGACTCGACCGGTAAGACGGCCCTGCTTCTCGTCGAGGACGAACCGGACGCCGACCTTGTTGGGCGAGTTCAATCTTCCGGTCCACGTGCCGGAGATGCTGGTCGCGCAACCACTGAGCAACAGCGCCACAAGCGACCAACGTCCGAGGTTCGTCATCGGTCACAAATATCAAAGTGGGCGCCGGGTACTTCGTCGGTCTCGTGAGATGGTTTGCAGAACATGGCGAAGGACCTGCTCGAGACGATCTACGAAGACCCGACGAACAGCGCGGCCCGACGAGTGCTCGCGGATGAATTGAACGAGCGCGGTGATCCACGCGGAGAACTGGTCGCGTTGCAGCTCGCGCGCGCTGACGGACGCGGCGGAGATGTTGCACGCGAGGCGGCGCTGATTGCGAAGCACGGGAACAAATGGATCGGAGCGATC
>CBIHPJ010000260.1:0-11106 GCA_966211295.1 uncultured Myxococcales bacterium
GGCCTCGGCGTGCTCAACACCATGTTGATGTCGGTGCTCGAGCGCACGCGCGAGTTCGGCGTGTTGATGGCGCTCGGCACGCGGCCGCGCCAGGTGATCAAGGTGGTGCTCGCGGAATCGTTCTGGATCGCCACCGTGAGCGTGATCCTCGGCGCGCTGCTGGGCTCGGCGCTCAGCTGGCACTTCGCGCAAGAAGGCCTGCAGGTGATGAAGGGCAGCGAGGCGATTCAGATGGAAGGGGCGACCATCTCCACCCTGGTGAAGACGCGCTTCCTCTGGAGCGACGTCTTCAAGGCGACCTCGCTCGTCTACTTCATGGCGCTCGTGGTGGGGCTCTACCCCGCGTCGCGCGTCACCAAACTCCAACCCGCTGAAGCGCTGCGTCGCGCCTAACTTTCAAAGGAGCCAGTCATGGCCGTCGTCGAAGTCGAAAACGTCACTCGCGTCTATGAAGAGAAGGGCATGCCCTCGGCGCACGCGCTGCGAGGCGTGTCGTTGCAGGTCGAGAAGGGCGAGTTCATGTGTCTCTCGGGGCCGAGCGGCTCGGGGAAGACCACGCTGCTCAACTTGATCGGCGGGCTCGATGCAGCGACGTCGGGCGTGATCAAGGTCGATGGGCGCGCACTGTCTGGTCTGTCGCGAGTGGAGATGGCCGACCTCCGGCGCGATCGCATCGGCTTCATCTTCCAGGCGTACAACCTGGTGCCGGTGCTCACCGCGTCAGAGAACGCGGGTTACGTGCTCGAGCTCAAAGGGCTGGGAGCCGCGGAGAGGCGAGCCAAGGTGAAGGCGGTGTTCGATCGCATCGGCCTGGGGCAGTACCTCGACTCGCGCCCGCTGAAGATGAGCGGTGGTCAGCAGCAGCGCGTGGCGGTGGCGCGCGCGATCGTCTCGGAGCCCGCGGTGGTGCTGGCGGACGAGCCCACGGCGAACCTCGATCAGGCGACGGGGCGCGCGTTGATGGATCTGATGCGTGAGCTCAATCGCGAGCGCGGCATCACCTTCATCTTCTCGTCGCACGATCCGATGGTGCTCGAGCGCGCGGACCGCGTGGTGAAGATGATGGACGGCCAGGTCGTCGAAAATGCGCACTAACTCCCTCTCCCTGCGAAGCGGGGAGAGGGTCGGGGTGAGGGGCGTACTCTTGCTCCTTCTCGCTGCGATCCCCGCGCAGGCGAAAGAAGTCGCGAGAGACAAAGCCGGCGGAGTCCTCGACGTCAGCGGCTTCTACAAATCGGTGTTGTCAGGCGTCCTCCTCCAACCCGATGCAGTCAAGGGCACCAACGACTTCCTCTCCCTCCTCAAAGACACAGGAGTCCCCACCCCGCTCACCTCGATCCCCGGAGGCGGCTTCGTCAACTCGCACCTCTTCCGCGTGAACTCGCGCTTCCGCTTCGAAGACAAAGTGGAAGTCGACGTCGCGTGGCAGCTGTCCCTGTCCCTCGCCTCTGACCCCGCATTCTCCGCGGGCACCTCGCTCAACAACCCAGTCGGCGGCACCGCCCTCGTGGGAGCACAACGGAGAATCGTCGAGCTCGCAGGTCCGCTCGCCGTGGGCCCTGCGTGGCGAATCGATCAGAACCTCGATCGCCTCGCGCTCAAGCTCGCCCTCCCCTTCGGAGATCTCACCATCGGCCGCCAGGTGCTCTCGTGGGGCACGGGGCGTTTCTGGAATCCCACCGACGTGCTCTCGCCCTTTCCGCCCACTGCGATCGATCGCGAAGTGCGGCGCGGCTTCGACGCCGCACGCCTGGCGATCGCGCTCGGTGACGTGACGCAGCTCGATCTCCTCTACTTGCCGCAGCTCAAGCTCGAAGACATGGGCGGCGTGGCGCGCTTCCAGCACAACGTGAAGGGCTGGGACTTCTCGGTGTCCGCGGGAAAGTACGTGAAGGACCTCGTCTTCGGAGCAGACCTCGTGGGCGACATCGGCCCCATCGGAGTGCACGCGGAAGGCGCGTACACGCTCGAGCTGCTCGGCCTGGGAACTTCGAACGTGACCATCGGCGAGCACTTCTTCCGCGGAGTGATCGGCGCCGAGGCGAAGCCGCACGAGAAGTGGATCCTGATGGCCGAGTATTCCTTCAACGGCTACGGCAGTACGAACCCCGCGGACTACGCGCGCATCCTCTCTTCACCTCGCGTGGTGCGCGGAGAGATCTTCGGAGCGGGCCAGCACCAGATGGCGCTCGCCGCCACCTTCCTCGCCGACGATCTGCTCACTCTGAATCTCTCGGTGCTCGGTAACCTCACGGACCCGAGCGCGATGTTGATTCCTTCGCTCGAGTATTCGTTCACGCAGACCGTGCTCATTCGCGCCGGTGGCTACGTGCCGATCGGTGCGCCGCCGGATCCGCACGCGTACAGCGCGCTCACTCCGGTCGACGTGGTGACCAACTCGCCCGCGTATCAGACGGCGACCACCACGCGCGGACTGCGCAGCGAATACGGCGCGTCATCCTTCGGCGCCTTCGTGCAGGTCGGAATCTACGTTCCGTAATTGCAATCAAGTCGAATGTCGGGCGTAGAGCGGCGCCGTGGCGGGGATACGGATGTGGGTGATGGGCGTGGTGTTGGCGAGCTCCGTGTCGTGGGGGCAGGACGGAGGTCTTTCCGCCGACGGCGTGACGGCCCCGGTGCTGATCACCCCCTCACCCGCCGCGTGGCCTGCTGATGCGGGGACCGGAGGAGGAGACGTCGAGCTGCTCCTCACCATCGACGCGAGCGGCGCGGTCACCGACGTTCGAGTCGAGTCTTCTCCCGCCGAGCCCTTCAGCATCTCCGCGGTGAACGCCGCGCATGCGTTGGTCTTCGAACCGGCCACCGTCGATGGCGGCGCTGTCAGCGTGGTGCTCGCGTATCGCTATCGCTTCGAACCTCCGCTCCCAACCCCGAGCGACGCGGGCTGCGCGCACCTCGCGGGCAAGGTGATGACGAAGGGTACCCGCGAGGTGATCGCTCTCGCGCAGGTCACGCTCGAGGACGGTGGCCTCACCTCCGCGGAGACCGACAAGGAGGGCCGCTTCTCGCTCGACGTCCCCACGGGGGCGCTTCACGTGGTGGTGACCGCCGCCGGTCACGAGAAGCGCGTATTCAAGGAGAACCTCGACGCGGGCCAACGAGTCGAAGTTCTCTACCGGCTCGAACCCATCTTTGCGCGTCCCTACGAGACCGTGGTCCGCGACCAGGCCGATCGCGCCGAGCTCGCGCGCGTCACGCTCGCCGACGCAGAGTTGCACGAGGCCGCGGGCACCGGCGGACAACCGCTGCGCGTGGTGATGCTGCTCCCCGGCGTCATCACTCCTGCGTCGGGACTCAGCTACCCGGTGGTGCGCGGTTCGCTCCCCGCTGCCACCGGCTACTTCCTCGACGGCGTGCGAATGCCGCAGCTCTACCACCTGATGGCTGCCAACTCGGTGGTGCACGCCGACTTCATCGAGAGCATCGACTTCTTTCCGTCGAACGCGCCCACGAGATACGGGCGGCTCTCGGGCGGGGTGGTGGCGGCGCAAACGGCGAAGGCGCACGACGATCGCCTGCACTTCACCATCGCCTCCGACCTGCTGCAGTCGAACGCGCTCGTCGAGGTGCCGATCGCGAAGACCGGCACCAACATCACCGTGGCGGGGAGCGTGAACTACGCGGGCTGGCTGCTGGGCGCGCTCGCAGGAGCTGACGCATTCCACGGCAGCAGCCCCGTGCTCGAGTCCTACGACTACCAGGCGCGCGTGGAGCAGAAGGTTGGCCGCGGAAACGTCAGGCTCCTCGCGTTCGGCTCGAGCGATCGCGCCGGCATCCGCGACACCACCGAGGAAAAAGGCGGCGTCACCTTCCTCGGCACCTCCCGTTTTCACCGCGTGGATCTGCGCGCGCAGTACCCGATCGGTCCAGGCGTGCTCGAGCTCGGCAGCTGGATCGGCTGGGAGACGATGGCCTTCGATCTTCGCGTGAGCGATCGAGACAGCACCTTCACGCTCGACCGCTTTCTGTGGACGGGGCGCATCAACTACCGCGTCGAGCTCGGCGAGCACCTGCAGCTCAAGGCGGGCTTCGACTTCGAGCGGCAGATCTCCGATGTGAAGAACACGCTCGGCATCGGCACGGGGGACATTCTCAAGCAGCCGCGCGTGATGGGCGTATTCACCGGTTCCTTCGTGGAGGCGGCGTTCTTCTCGAAGCAGTGGACGATCGTCGCCGGAGCGCGCATCGACACCTGGCATCTCCCTCCGACGACCACGCTGGTCTCCGCGGATCCGAGAGTGGACGTGCGCTTCAAGCCGGTGGAGGCGCTCACGCTGCAGGCGAGCGCGGGCCTCGCGCATCAGTCACCGATGCTGCTCGTCTCGCTGCCCATCTCAGACACCGCGGCGCTGGGCTCGGGACTGCAAGAGGTCGGGCAATTCAGCCTCGGAGCGAGCGGCACCTTGCCGTGGCTCAACCTCGAGCTTTCGGGAAGCGTCTTCTACAACCACATCTTCCAGGCGAGAGAGCGAAGCCTCCTCGAGTTCACCACTGGCATTTCGTCGATCGATGATCGCTACGGAGGCAATCGCTGGGGCCGCGCGTACGGCCTCGAGCTGATGGTGCGTCTGCCGAAGCAGAGCCGGCTCTTCGGTTGGCTCTCGTACACCCTGATGCGCAGCGAGAGACTGCGACGCTTCGCGGTCTACACGCCTGATCAAACCGTGGTGGAGGACACCACCGCGATGCTGCCCTTCGCCTTCGACCAGGCGCACACGCTCAACGCGACCATCGGGTACGTGCTCCCGAAGGGCTACAAGGTGAGCGCGTCGGTGCACTTCAACACCGGCAGGCCCGAGTCCGGTGAGTTCAGCTCGCGCACCTCGCGCATCGTGGAGGATCCGGCGACGGGCGCGCAGCGCTGGTTGGAGGTGCCGCTCAATCAGGTCGATCGGCTCCCCGCGTATGCGCGACTCGATCTGCGAGCTTCGAAGACGATCACCTTCAGCACCTTCAGCGCCGAGCTGTACATCGACATCCTCAACACGCTCGGAATTCCAGAGGTGTACGGGTATCGCTACTCCGCGGGGTACGCGCCCAACGGCAGCGCCGCGACTCTTTCGAAGGAGCCGTTCAGTCTTCCCATCGTGCTGCCGACGCTTGGCGTGAAGGTGGTGTACTGATGAAGCGCTTCGTGGCGATCGCGTTGGTGCTCGCTGGATGCACGAACCCCGACGACATCCTCGCGGTGCGGGGCACGGTGAGCTCGGTCGATCCAGTCGAGGGACAGGTCGTTCGGCTGACGCGCCAGCGTGTGAGCGGGTTGAATCTCGGTCAACCCTGTGTACCGACCGAGCCGTTCAAGGAGATGAACACCGGCGCCGACGGTGCCTTCGAGTTCGAGGTGTTTCGATTGGAGACTCGCGACACGTGTTTCCGCGCTGAGGCGACGTTCCCCTCGGAGAGCGTCTCGTGGTCGAGCGTCCTCTTCTACGGCGCGACCACGGAGCTGGCGCCGCTCCTCGATTGGAGAGCCAACCCTTCGATCGACGGCGGCGTGCTCCACTTCGACCCTCCGGTTGCATGGCCTGACGACTTGCCGCCGATGCGCATGGGCAACACCTACCGCACCGGAATTCAGCTCACGCATCGAGAGCAGCTGGTGACCTCCGACGGTGAGCTCGCCTGGCAGGCGGACGATCGCTCGCTCTCGGCTGACGCGGGCTTCGACTTTCCCCCTACGTACCGGCGCGAGCTGCTGCTTCTGGACGACCTTCGCCTCGAAGACTTCGAGGGAACGGTGATCCTCTCCGCGTCTCTCTCGGATCCTGATCAGCAGTCGTCATCGATCGTCTCGCCTGGACCGACTGCCACGCTGATGAGGGCCGGGCAGAAGCTGGCCGTGAGAGGCAATCGCGTTCCACTGAGCCGTGGCCTCGAATGCCCTGAAGTGGGTTTCCCCTGCCCGCTCACCGACGGCCTGCTCACCGAGGTCGATGCGGGACTGGTCGAAGCGGTGACCTTGAGCCTCCCCGCACCAGCGACGATCTCTTCGGTCGTGCTCCGGGGCGCGTGGGTCGGGAATGGTGTGATCCGAGTGGCGCTCACGCCTGAGGACGGTGGAGTCGAAACAGAAGCCGAACTCACTTTGCCGCGACCCAATATCTATGCGGGCTTCCCGCTCGAGCAGCAGCTCAACGTCCTCACTCCCGAGGGCAGTTACATCAACTTCCGCGAGGCGTTCGTGGTCATTCCCCTCGATGCGGGCGTGCCGAGCTCGCGCGTGAGCGTCAAATTCCCCTCGCGCCTCGCGCGAATTCGAGAGCTGTCCGTGTTCGAGTGATGAAGCCGGCCGCGAAATTCAGTCAGTTCTGATCGCGCGCCACGAACTCGCACCACCAACTGCTGATCCAGAGATCAGCGAGTGCGTCAGCTTTCTGCCGATCGCTTCCTTCACGTGCGGCGCGGGCGTTCAAGAAGCGCATCCGTGCGGGGAACGGAACGCTGCCGGTGTTCCGCCTGGCCTGGCCGCAGGACTGAAGGACGTGGGCCTTCGCGAGCTCGAGCTGTGCAGTGAGCGCGCGCGAGTTGCGAATCGAGAAGGCGCCCTTCGCATCGAGCTGTGCTCCAAGCGCGTCGTACGTGTTCACCAAGTAGCCCGCGTAGATCGTCTGCCGCGCGGCGAGGACCAGGCGAGCGCGTGCATCAGTCTCGGTGCCGAGTAACGATCCGTAGCCGAGGAGATCGAGATACGTGCTGTCCTTCTCGAAGAGCTCTTCGCGCGACTTGAACGACGCGCGTGATGCTGCACCCGCCGCCGCGTACCAGGGAGCGAGCTTCGCGGCGTCGACGGGCTTGAGCGACTTCTTCAGCGGAGGGAGCGACGCGTACAAAGAGAGGAAGCGCTCACCGTTCTTCAGCTCTTCACGCGCACGCAACAGGTCCGCGGCGTACTTGCGCGCCAGCTCCTGGAAGCGCGGCTGGTTCTCGTCGGTCACCGTGCCCGCGCTCGAGAGTGCGCGAATCACCTTCGCGGTCCCCTCCGCTTCGAGCGCGACGCCCTGGGTCACCACGCTCTCGAGAATGTCCATCGCGTAGACGTCGTTGGCGCGCGAGGTGTTCGGGAACTCCTTGTTGATGAGATCGCGCAGCGCACTGCGCTCAGCCGGGAGCGGCTTCTCTTGCGCCTCGAGCATCGCGAGCACCGCGCCGAAGTTCTTTTCGGCGAGCAGGCGAAGGAGCCGCGCATCCTGAACCTCCACGCGAAGGGCCGTCAGCGTTGCGCTCCACACCACCATCGCGCGAACGAGATCGCCGCTCTTCTCGAAGTCACTCGCGGTCTGCATGGACCGCTCCAGGAACTTCGGCTCCTTCTCGACCTGCTTCCGCTCGACGTCGAGCTCACCGCGCACTTCCGAAGTGAGCCGCGAGAGCGCAGTGACCTCGGCAGGCCAGAGCTCCATCTCGCTCTCGCTCACCGGCGCAGGGCGCGTCAGCGTTTCGCCAGTGAGGAAGGAATAGGCCTCGTCGAAGTTGCCCAGCTCCTTCACTTCGACTCCGAGCTTCTTTCCCTCGGCGACCAGATCAGTCACCTCGCCCGACTCAGTCTGATGCCGTCCACCAAGGGGGAGTCCGAAGCGCTTGATGCCAGCAGCCGCGGCGGCGCGAAGACGAGGGAGCAGCGAGGTCACCGGCCCCGCGCTGCCGTCCGGATTGATGGAGCCGATGATCGTCGTGTTCGGAATGATCTTCTTGTTCTTGATGAGCGCCGCGAGCGTGGAAGCGGTGAGCAATCCAGCGGACGTTCGATCGATCGCTCCGCCGACGCGAAGTGAGAACTCGAACGAGAGCAAGCTGGCGCCGGTGGCCTGCGTGGCGACGAGCGCTGACTGCCAGAGCGTGAGGAGCCACTGTTCACTGCTTCCGCTCGGGAGCTCTTCGACGATTCCCACCGAGGGAACGCCTGCGCGATTCGAAGCGATGCGCGCGGTCACGGATGTCACCGCAGCGCCCGACACGCCCATCGAGACCGCCTGAACCGACGCTTCCCGCTGCACTGAAGGCGGCGCCGCGCTCGAGCTCACCGCGAGGACCAGCAACAGCACCATGGACATCCGCACCATGCGCGGGAAGCTACATCCTCCACAGCACATGATCGCCTATCTCACAGACGTCGAAGGCCGCTGGGACAAGGTGATCTCGTTCACCACGGGCAATCCGCACGTGGCGCTGGTGAACGGAGCGCTCCAGCTCGCTGACGGAGCCACCTTCGTCTTCGGCGGAGACGCGATCGATCGCGGCCCTCATGCACGCCGCTTCGTGGCCCTCCTGCTCGCGGCGAAGCGCACGTACGGCGAGCGCGTGGTCTTCCTCGCGGGGAATCGCGACATCAACAAGACGCGACTGATCACCGAGCTTCGCGGCAAGCCGCATCGCCTCGCGCCTCCGGATCTCGAAGGCGCGGAGCTGCTCAAGTGGACGTTCGCCAACACCATGGGGGCCTCGAAGGCGTTCGAGTTCCGGGCAGCGGAGCTCCGCGAGCTGGGCGCGCCTTTCGACGACGACGCGGTGGTGAAGAGCTACCTCGACGATCTCGCGCCGGGCGGACAGCTGCACGAGTTCCTGAAGCAGAACCTCCTCGCCTGGCGCGCGGGTGCGACTCTCTTCCTGCACGGCGGACTCACCACGGAGAATTTTCTGCAGCTGCCCGACGCGCCGCACGCTCGCGACGTCGACAGCTGGATCCAGTCGCTCAATCGGTTCTATCGAGACGAGCTCGCGGTCTTCGAGACCGGCACGCGGCCGGATGCGCTCATCGCGTACCAGGCGCAGGGCCCGGACAAGCTGAACCAGCAGAGCGTGGTGTACGCGAGGCCCACTGATGATTGCGGCAATCCGTTTCTTCCGCCGCGCGAGATCATCGAGCGGCTGATGAGCGAAGGAATTCGCCGCCTCGTGGTGGGACACACGCCGAGCGGAGACTGTCCGGCGATTCTGCGCGACGGAGAGTTCGAGCTCGTGCTCGCAGACAATTCGTACGGGCGCGTGGAGCAGGGCTCGCAGGTCTTCATGACCGATGACGAGACGCACGTGCACGCGCTCACGCAGCTCGATGGTGGCCAGCAGGTGAAGGTCGAGTTTACGTCGCATCGCGACGAGCGCTCTCCGCTGGGTCTGCGCGATCGAGCTACCGGTCAGCTCGTGAAGGCGCGGCTCGCGAGCGAGGAGTACCTGCTCTTCCACGGGCTGCCGAAGTTCTGCGTCGAGCAGGTGTCTTGCTCCGCTGACGAGCTCGCGTCACGGACACTCGTAACTCCTCACATGCAGACGATGATGGAGTAAGTGGTTCATTCCCCCGCCTCCCCCGAGTCCTCCTCATGGTTCTGCGCGCCGTCGCGGTTGGTTGTGTCGCCCTGCTCTCGCTCACGTCCTGCCAGCAAAAGCTGCCCACCTGCGCCGCGGGCCAGGTCGTGACTTCGGATGGAACGAACCTGAACTGCGTCGCGCAGACCTCCGCGCTCACCGTTCCTGATTGCCCCTCGGGCCAGGTGCTCACCGGAACGTCCACGGGGCTCGCGTGCGCGGTGATCTCCAACGGCAACATGGTGACCATCCCCACCTGCCAGGCGGGCGACGTGCTCACCGCGTCGAACAACGCGTTCAACTGTGTGCGTCCGGTCACCGTGCCGACGTGTGATTCGTCGAGCGTGCTCACCAACGACAACACCGGCTTCAAGTGCGTCGCGCAGGCGATGGCGCCGACCGTGCCGAACTGCAGCTCCACCGAGGCGCTCAGCAAGGACGGCACTGGTTACCACTGCGTCACCATTCCCACCGTCCCCGCCCCGCCGACCTGCAGCGCGGGCAAGGTGCTCACCAGCGACGGCACCACGCTCAGCTGCATCGATCAGCCCATCGTTCCCACCCCGCCCACCTGCGGCGCGGGCCAGGTGCTCACGGGAATGGGCGGCTCGCTTCTCTGCGTGAACACGCTCTCGGTGCCGACGTGCACCGCCGGTCAGGTGCTCACCGGCAACGGCACCTCGCTCTCGTGCACCACGCCGGTCAGCTTCCCCACCTGCACCGCGGGCCAGTTCCTCTCTTTCAACGGCACCACGCTCAGCTGCGGCGGCGTCACGCCGCCCGTGTCGCGCTTCCTGGGCAACACCACGACCACCACCACCGGTCGCATCACGCGCGCTGGCACTCCGGTCGGTATCGAGGCGGCCAACGGGCTCTGCTCCGATCAGTTCGGCGCGGGCGCGAAGATGTGCACCATCGAGAACCTGGTTCAGTCAGTGGGCTCGGCAGGTGGACTGGTGTCGGGCACCGCCACCGCCCGCGCGTGGGTGATCAACTTCACGACCTTCGACACCAGCACCGCGAGCTCTCCGAACTCGGGCTACTCCCTGAATTGCGCGAGCTACACCTACGCCACGGGTGACCACCCCTGGGGCGGCACCAGCGCGGAGTGGAAGCAAGAGCCTCGCGGCACGGGTGACTATGCCTTCACCTTCCGCTGGGGCGCGGGCGTCGCCAACGGCACCAACTGCAGCACGATTCTGCCGATCGCTTGCTGTCGCTGAGAGGGCTGAGCCTCGGTTGTTGCCTGCTCGTTGCGTGCTCTGACCGGCGCAGCGAGCCGCTCCCCGCCGCTCAACCGCTGGCGCAAGAGGCCAGTCGCCGGCTTGCCGCGCTCGACACGGAGCGCGAGCGATGGAGTCGTGAGCGCCGCGAACGTCAGCTCGACGCCGTCGATCCCGGCGAGCTGATCGAGCACGCGCACCGCGTCGCGCAGGGAATGATCGACGACGGTCGCGCGGATCTCCAGGCGGTCTTCCTTCAGGGCGAGACGATCTTCGAGCGGCGCTTCACCCAGGCCGAGGGCATGGGCATCGGTCCCGTAGCGATGAGGCCGGGACTCTCGCGCGTGCAGCGCTTCGTGCAGGGTCCCGACGCGCTCTCCTGCGTGGAATGTCACCACCGCGGTGGCGACGACGGCGCGGGTGAGCTCCATCATCGCGCGTGGCTCGGAGGAGATGGAGTTCACCTCTCGAGCGCCGATCCGCGCATCGCACCGCAGCTCGCGGGTCTGGGACCGATTCAAGCGCTCGCCGCCGAGATGACCGCGGATCTCCGCGCGGT
>CBIHPJ010000261.1:0-11056 GCA_966211295.1 uncultured Myxococcales bacterium
CGTGCGAGCGACGTCACCCTGATGCGCTCGAGTTCGACGCTCTGGAAAGGCTCGGCAGTCCTGCGCAGCACGACGCCAGTGAGCGTCGCCTTCGTGTACGGAGGAAGCAGCACCTCGAGGACTTCCGGTGTGGCGAAGCCCTCGATGCCGTGAAGGTACGCGGCGCCGGAATGGGAGATCGCGAGAGCTTTCCCCGCATAGACGCAGGCTCCGCGAGCGCGCATCTCGAAGGTGTCCGGGAAGCCTTGGACTCGATAGACACCACGTTGGACCGGGGTCAGTGACTCCTCGCGAACGCGATAGTCGATCGCATCGGCATCGAACGAGTTGTCAATCAGCTTCGCTCGAGTGACCAGCCCGTCTTCAGCAAACTTCAGAATCTCTTTCATCGACGCCACGCCACCACCTCCAGATCTCGTCATATCTGGCGGCACTGACATGCCCCTTTTTCCCGAAACCGGAACCGGCTCCGGTTTCAGGAAAATGACCCCTTCCACGAAGCCTGGTGACCTCGTGACTGGAGCTCGAAGCTGGAGAGGCAAGCCTAGAGCGAGCAGTGCCGAGACCCGACCCGCCTCCCTCCCTCGAGGCTGTCAGCGCAACCGCTCGAGCTCGACTGCGAAGATCGCCTGATCTCCACCAGACACTTCAACGGTCTTCGTCTGAGTCAGATAGCCCTTCGCATCGATGATCAGCGTGTACTTCCCGCTCGGTACTTCCGCCGAGAAGCGACCATCCGCTTTCACCTGAAGCTTCAACTTCAGCTCCACCACGCGCACGGTCGCCTTCAACGTGTCGCCCGACTTCGCGCGAATCAGTCCACGCAACGTCGCGCGCACTTCGACGGCCTTCGGCACCAGGACGAAGTCGAGCTGCGCCGCAGCTTCAGGCGGCACCTGCGCCACTTCCTCCGCGTCATTGAAGCCCGCGGCCTTCACCTTCACGCTCACCGGACCCGGACCCACCTTCTCGAGCGAGTAGCGCCCCTCGGCATCGCTCACGACGCTCTGATCTCCAGCACTGAGCGCCGCATTCGCGACCGGCTTGCCCTCGGACTTGATGACCCCGCGAATCTTCCCAGGCCCCGTCGCCGCCTCGAGCGTGAGCGTCACCGTCTGTCCCTGCGCCACCTTCACGTCGAGCTGGCCCGCCTGAAATCCGTCCTTCCTCCCTCGCAGCACGTGCGCACCGGGAGCGACCGTCGGAAACGCGAAGCCACCATTCGCATCACTCTGCACCGGCGACTCTCCATCGAGCGTCACCACGGCGCCGGTGATCGGAGCACCCTCCGCGGACACCACTTTCCCCTCGAGCCGCACCTTCGCCTGCTCAGGCGGGAGCTGCTGCACCTCCACCTCTGCCGGAGCGCGCATCAACGCGCCACCGAAGCCGAGCCGCAGACCGAACTGCTGCGCCACTCCGTTCTCCGACGTCACGCGCGTGGAGTTCGCCTCGAGAGTGATCGCGAACCCGAGCTGCGTCTCACCAATTCGCAGCGCACCCACCGAGACCTGCGCTCCACCCGCGAACATCGACCCGGTGAACGACGGAATCCCTGCGAGAGAAATGCTCACCGGGGTCAGCCGGAAATACAGCTGGCTCACGAGAAGGTGCGAGGGCGAGAAACCGACGGCCACTCCGAACGAAGGACCCGTGAAGAGAAAATCAGCCGGAGCAGGCCCCGCGCGAATGATCGATCGCTGCAGCAGGCTCCAACCGATCTGCCCTTCCACCGAGAGCCACGGCTTGATCACGAAGCGCACAGGCACGAGGCCCGTCAGCTCCGAGCTCGGTTGAGGCACCGGCTTCACTCCCGATTGCGTGGCGAAGAACAGCTCGCTGCGCGCCTCGAAATCGATGCCGACGTACTTGTTGAAGAAGAGCGCCGTGGAGAGATGCAGGTTCCACGGAGCGATCGCCTTCCCGGCGCCACCGATCCTCAGCCCGAGCGTTCCATCGGGAAGAATCTGCTGATGGTCGCGGTACGCCGCGCCGACGGAGAACCAGAGCCGGCCCGGCGACTCGAGCACCTCGGCGTTCGCCACCGAGGCCACCATCAGGAGACAGAGCACGAGACGCCGCACGGACTCGTCATTCTTACCACGTAGGTGGAACCCGCCTCTTTTCCTCCCACTCGTGAATTCGTTCCGGAGGTGTGCGAAGGATCACGCGCCCCATGAGAGTCCAGTTCCTCCCCGTGATGCTGCTGTGCCTGACGATCAGCGCGTGTGTGAGCGAGCAGGTAATTCCAGGGAAGAAGGAGAGCTGCAGCAACGGCATCGACGACGACAACAACGGGAAGACCGACTGCTTCGATCCCGTGTGCTTCACCACGCCCTCCTGTCAGACGTTGGTGGAAGATTGCGGCAACACCGTCGACGACGATCGCAACAGCTTCACCGACTGCGACGATCCCGCGTGCAGCAGCTCGCCGCTCTGTCTGCGGTTGGAGCTCTGCGACAACGACATCGACGACAACAACGACGGGAAGATCGACTGCGCCGATCCCGAATGCCGCTCGCGTCCGCGCTGTGGAGATGGCGGCGCCGAAGCGCCCTCGCTCTGCAACGACACGGTCGACAACGACAATGACGGCGTCTTCGACTGCAAGGACTCCGAGTGTCTCGGTCAGTCGTGCGGCACCGGCTGCCAGTGCACAGACGCGGGAGTGAAGGGCGAGTCGAACTGCGGCGACATGCAGGACAACGACTCCGACACGCGCATCGACTGCCTCGACATGGACTGCGAAGGCGTGACCTGCGGCGCGGGCTGCGCGTGTCACGGAGGCCAGCGCGGTGAAGGCACCTGCGACGACGGCTTCGACAACGACAACGATCAAGCCGCCGACTGCGCAGACAGCGACTGCGCGAACCAGGCGTGTGGCATGGGTTGCACCTGCCTCCAGGCGCGCGCGACGGAGACCGCGTGCAACGACGGCATGGACAACGATCGCGACAACCTCATCGACTGCCTCGATCCGGATTGTGGAACGAAGAGCTGCGGCGCTGGCTGCGAGTGCCGCAACCTCGCCAAGGCCGAGACGTCCTGCACCGACGGCATGGACAACGACGGTGACTCGAATCCCGACTGCGCGGACAGCGACTGCGCGAATCAGTCGTGCGGCACGGGCTGCGTCTGCCGCTCTGGCGTGAAGGCCGAGACCCTCTGCACCGACGGCGTCGACAACGACGGTGACATGCGCACCGACTGCCTCGATGGACCTGACTGCGACGGCACCTCGTGCGGCATGGGGTGCACGTGCAACGGCGGGGCGAAGCACGAGATGAACTGCACCGACCGCAACGACAACGACATGGACGGGCTGCGCGACTGCGCGGACACCGCGGACTGCAGCGGCGGAGCGAATCTGTGCGGCAATGGCACTCCGGAGACGGGCGCGTTGTGCACCGACAGCATCGACAACGACAACGATGGTGATCGCGACTGCGAAGACGTGGGCTGCGATGGCGCCTCGTGCGGAAACGGCTGCGCGTGCCGGAGCGCCGGGAAGGCCGAGACGAACTGCAACGACGGCGTCGACAATGACGGTGACTCGCTCATCGACTGCGCCGACACGAACTGCGTGGGCACCACGCCCGAGACGAACTGCAGCGATGGACTCGACGACAACTGCAATGGCCGCATCGACTGCGCTGACAGCAGCTGCACCGCGGGCTGTACCTCGCTCGCGATCGGCAAGGCGTGCAGCGCGCCCGCTCAGTGCGCCTCAGGGAATTGCCGCACCGAGAGCGTGACGGGTTGGCCCTCGGGTGCGTGCGTGGGCGCGGCGAATGGGTGCTCACTCGACGCGGGTGTTTCCTACGGTTGCCCCGCGGGGAGCGTGTGCACCTCGGACAACTTCGGCCGCTTCTGCCGTGAGCAGTGCTCGGGCTCGACGTGCCGCTCGGGCTACGGCTGCCACGAGAACACTGACTACGACTGGGACGGCCCGCGCACGTGCACTCCGGTGTGCACGAGTGACGCTCAGTGCTCGCGAGATCTCGGGGCGAACTACGGCTGCAACTTGTTCAGCCGCAGGTGCGAGCTGAAGGACAAGGGCCAGCCGAAGTACGGCGCGAATTGCTCGGGTAACTCGGGCTGCGAGTCGGGGCTGTGTCTGCAGGGTCCTGGGTACTGCACGGGTCTGTGCATCAAGAACGGCAGCTGCGGCACCGATGGTGTCTGCGGCAACGACGGCACGAGCGATCAGACGGGGCGCTGCTTTGATTCGTGCGGTGGAGCGAGCGACTGCACGCGGCCGACTCCGTTCCAGTGCGCGGCGCCTCCGTACGGTGGTGGCTCGGGCAACGTTTGCTACTGCCGTCACGTGGATGAGCCGTGCTCGACCGCTTCCGATTGCTGCAACGCGAGCCCCGGCTTCCCGTTCCCGCCCACGTGCTTCGTCCCGCCGTTCTCGAGCGGCGGTACCTGCACCTTCTGAAGGTGCCTTGAGAGTGGGTGGTGAGCGAGCGGTCTCGTGGCTTGCTCGACTCGCGCTGGCCTCTCAGCCCGAGCTTTTCGTCACTCGGTGACGTCGCTGCGTGAAAGTGGAGACGTGGGCGTCCTGAGTACAGGCCTCTGTACTGTGGAGCCCCACGTCGAATTTTCGAGCCGAAACATCCCGAAGCGACGCTCAGTGAGTCACAGAAAGCTCGCGGTGAGAGGCTCGTTCGCGTCGAGCACAGGGCTGACCCTTCAACACCGCCCTCCCTCGAGGCTGTTGCAGTCAGATCAGTCGCATCTGACTCTCCAACCGATGCGGCGGATCCGCGTCCTCCATCGTTCCGCGTCCGATCGAATTGATCCGCCCGGCCGCTGCGCTCCCCGAGAGAAACGCACTCTCGAGATCATCGCCGAGACACCAATCACCACACACCGCGAGCCGCTGTTCCTGGTCCCAGACGCACGCTTCACCGAGCGCCTTCTCTGTGCGAGCGAATCGCCACAAGTGAGCCGTGGTGAATGAAGGAGCGATCTTCCGCGAGCCGGTCGTCGCGAAGAACGCATCCATCAACATCGGCACCACCGCATCCGCCTCGAGCTCGAGATGCGCGCGAGTCCACGCCGCGGATCCATGCAGCACCCACGACTCGCCGCCGTCTGGCCGCTCAGGCTTGCTCGAGTTCCTCGCGAGCCACGACAACGGACCAACGCTCGAGTGCGCCGCGTCCCACTCCACGCCGGTCCCCTCGGCGAAGTGCACCATCACCGACCAGCACGGAGCCATCACCACCTCGTCGCGCAGCCGCGAGGCGAGCGAATACGAAGACGGATCTACCAACGCCGCCGCTTGCGGAGAGGGCGTGGCCACCACCACCGCATCGAACTCCCCGAGCGCGTGATTGTCGGAATCGAGCAATCGCCACCGCGTGCCATCGCGGGTGAGCCCAGAGACCTCGACGCCGTACCGCACGTCGACATCGAGCAGCATGCGCTTCACCACCGCGTCCATCCCCGGAGTGCCGACCAATCGCACCAGCTGATTCGGATGCTCGCGCGGTGGTTCATTCTCCACGCGGCCGCGCCACTGATTGATCACCCGCTCCTGCCACCACGCGCGCGCCCACCGCGCGAAGCGCTCGTCACGCACCGTGAAGAACGGTGCTCCATGATCGAAGCGCAGCTCACCTTCATGCCTCGTGCTGATCCGCCCGCCAGGTCCGCGCGCGCGATCGAACACGGTGACCACCTGCCCCGCATCCTTGAGCGCACGCGCAGCCGCCGCGCCCGCCACACCACCGCCGATGATCGCCACGGTGAGCGCACTCCCACGCGACGGCCGATGCACGCGCCGCTCGTACTCACTCACATCGAAGCGTGAGCGCTGCTCCGAAGTCGGCCGCGGCCTCACGCTGCCGAGCACTGGTACTTCAGGAGCGAAGGGCCGATCGAACGCGCCCAGGCACCAGAGGATGCCGCCGTAGGAAGAAGGGTCTCTCCCATCGAGCGCGTAGCGATGATTGAGCTCGATGAGCGTGGAGAGCGCCTCGGCCGCGTTGCGAGTCCACCCGAGCAGCGCCTTGCCCCACGTCATGCGCACGCTGTTGTGCAGCTCTCCATGCGCGAGGAGTTGCCGCTGCGCTGCGTCCCACAACAAGTCACCCGTCTGCGCGCGCGCGAACTGTTCAGAGGACGGCAGCCAGGCGCGCCCATCACGCTCGTGTGCCCGCAGCGTGTCGCGCGCCCATGCCGGAAGCGCCGCCACCGTCTCGTGATCAGGATGATGCAGACAGAAGTGCCACGCGAGCTCGCGCCACACGAGCAGCTCATCGAGAAACTTCTTCGCCCCCGCCGCCGACGCTTCGCGCGCGATCAAGAACGGAGAGACGTGACCGAAGTGCAGATACGCACTCGAGCGGCTCGTACAATCCGCGAGCGGATCGCCGCGCTTCGCCTCGTAGCTCTTCAGCCTCTCGTCGCGGAACTTCCTCCAGCGCTGCAGTCCCGCAGTCGATCCTCCCGGCGTGTGATGCACTGGGCTCACCGTGTGATCGATGTCACACGACGCGACCAGCTCCGGAATCGACTCACGCGTGAAGTCGATCGGCTCGAAGGGCAACCTCTCGGGGAGCCACGCAGCGTCAGAGCTCGGCTCGTTCCACTGCGCCGCGATGCGAGCGGTCCAAAGGGGTAGCGCCATCGTCCGGAAATCCACCGCGCGATCCACCACGCGCGAATGACTCCACACCGGCGCCACGCACGACGCGTCGACGCGCCAGAGCGGCGCGTGCTTCTTCACCTCTGCATCCCAGGTGAGGAGCGGCTGCACGGGCATGAAGTCGGTGACGATCAACGCCGCGTGCTTCGCCAACTCGATCAGCACCGGGCTGCGCTGACCCACACGCTCCAGGTGAAACGCGTACCCAATCTTCTTCTCCGCGCATTCACGCTGCACGTCGCGCGCCCCTTCGAGGATGAAGGTGTGTAACCGATCGTTCGCGTAGCGATGCCGCTCGGAGAGCGCGTGGTAGATGAAGACGGGCTTCTTCAGCTCAGCAGCGGCGGCGAGGGCCACGTCGAGCGCGGGGTTTTCGTGGACGCGCGAGGCAATTCGCATCCAGTAGACGACGAACTCTCCGTTCCGCGGGGTCGGCGCGTTCGGCTCGATGCGTTCGCTGAGCTGCGGGGGAACCACGCCTCCTTCTTAGTCCGTTGACGGATTCACCAATGCGCTCTCGCGATCTGAAAACCGCACGAGACCTCTTTCCTTCGACGCGCCGAGATCCTACGAGACGCGCCCCGACGTGATCGCGCTGATCAGTTCTTCACGTCTGGGCGGCACCGGTGGCGGAGTTGCTGGCTCGTTGGGTTCTGGATGCGGAGGGGGCTCGACGAGCGCAGCTCTGACACCGGGTGCCGATGTCGTTTGGCAGCAGAATGAGAACCGGACCACTCGGAGAAACGGAAGTAGTGTCGCGGCATGAACTTCGTTGCAGCACTCTCGAGTGAGCTGAAGCTCGAGGAAGAAGTCGCATCAGGCCTCGCCGGCAGTGTGCTTCTCCTCGTCGAAGATGTGGTCCGTGAGAAGGCTGACTTCGCAACAGCGTCCGCGATTCGCGTCGCGGTGCCTGAGATGCGCGATTGGCAGATGTCCTCGCCCACGCTCGCGCCGGGGCTCTTGAGTGTCGATACGATTCCTCCTCCTCCGAATGCGACCGGAGTGCGTGGCGAGTTGATCGCGGTGCTCGGGCGCTTCTCGATCGACGGTCAGAAGGCGGACAGGATCGCCGCCCTCACCGGCCAGTTCCTCGCCTCGCGCATGCCGCCCGGAAACTACGCGGTGGTCATATCGGCGATGCCGATCCTGGTCGGGAAGTAGGCCCCTCACCCCGACCCTCTCCCCGCTCCGCACGCTCCGCAGGGAGAGGGAGAGGGAGAGCATCAGCCGCCGAAGAGCTTCTTGAAGAACCCACCGCTCTGCGGCTGGCCCCAGACCCACGTCCACTTGGGGAAGCGGAACGCGATGTCGACCGCGAAGGCATCGGTCGAGGTGATCGCGTCGGTGGTGATCCGCTTCAGGCCGGCAGGGGCGAAGCGCTGCAGCACCTCGAGCCACAACTTCGCGTGCGGGAGCGGACCCTTGAGGTGCAGCTCATTCACGAACCTGAGGCTCGGATGTTGGAGTGCCGCGGTGAGCTCGAGGATCCGCGCCTCGGTGTGCTCGACCTTCGCGAGCGGCTCCACTCCGAGCGAGCGCACGTAGCCCTGGCGCCAGCTCATCGTGAGTTTTTCACCCGGCAACTCGGGGGTGAGCTGCGCTTGCACTGACGCATCACCGCGAATTGCCTTCGCACGCGGCGAGTGACCGACGTCGAGCTCGTGCGCGAGATCGGTCCAGGTGAGCGAGTCATCGGTGGCGTTGATCAGCTTCGACTCGAGCGCGAAGGGGATCACCTCGAAGCGCCAATCCAATTCCGGCACGGGAAGCTTCGGCTGCTTCTCATTCGGCGTCCGCACCGGCGGAGCACCAGGCGCATATTGCGCCAGCGTCTCTGCGAAGACCGCGGCGCTCGCGTGACGTTGGGCAGGTTGAGCGGAGAGCGCACGTTTGAGGATCGGCTCCAGCGCTTTCAGGTGCTCGGGGAGCGAGAACGAGAACTTCCCGCCGGCCACGAGCGGCTTCACCGCTTCCTTCGCTGCTTTCTCAGTGAGCCCTTCGAAGGTGAGCCCGTACGGAGAACGACCCGTGAGCATCAGGCACGCGAGCCAGCCCAGCGCGAAGACATTCGAGCGCGCGTTCTGCTGTTGGCCGAAGAGCTCTTCCGCGCTCCACATCCACGCCGAGGGCGCGGACGGAAATCCAAGATCAGGCTCGGGATCGAGCGCGGCGAGGTGCAGTCGCAGCCGCCCACTGCCATCGCGACCCAGCGTCGACGCGCGTAGCGACAGATGCGGAGAGGTGCAGTGCTTCAGCAACACGGCCTCCGCCTCCGCGACCCCGAGCGCCAACGCGCGCGTGGTCTTCACCGCGAGGATCGGATCGGTGAACGGAAGACTCCCGTCCATGCGCGAGCCAGGAGATTCGATCACCGCCCACGGCGAGCCACCGTCTTCACCCGCGTCGATGAGCTCCGGCCATGCGAGGGAACTGAGCTGTGAAGCGAGCCACCATCTGCGCTGCACACGCGCGAGGTGAGCGGGCTTCAGATCCATCACGGGACGTTCGACCCACACGTCGCCAACGTCCTGCGCCTGGAGCGGCTTCACCTTCGCGGCTTCGACGAACGAACCGTGGTTGGAGCGGAGAGAGGAAACCTCCCAACGAATCGCGAACGGAGTAGCCACCTGTCCGCGATTCTAGTCGTCGCGCTGGATCTCGCGAGGAAAGGGCCGCGCGCTTGTCACGAGGGTTGACGTTTGCGGGGGTAACTCGCGACTCGCTCGACCCGATGTCTCTCAATGGTCCAGATCACTCCAACGATCCCGCCGGCGCGGTTCTCGCCGCCTGTGATCGTGGGCGGTTCGCGCGAGGTTGGGCCTGGCGCCACGGGTCATGACGTCAAGGAGTGGCAGGACGCGCTCATCGAGCTCGGCTACCTGACCACCACGCAGGTGGGGCTCGGGCCCGGAATTTTCGGCCCCGCGACCGAGGCGGCGACGAAGCGCTTTCAGATCGAGCATTCGCTCGCGGTCTCCGGTCACGTCGGTGTGATGTCGCGCGGAGCGATGCATCGTGCGCGCGCCGAGCTGAATCAGTTCAAGCAACACATCCTCGAACGCGGAATGAAGAACGAGTCGGTGCGCCTGCTGATGCGAGACCTCGTCGCGCTCGGGCTGATCAAGCAGGAGGCCTATGACGCGAACCCGGCGGTGTTTGGATCGAGCACCGAGGCCGCGGTGCTCAAGTTCCAGCGCGAGCATGGGCTCGAGGTGTCCGGCAAGGTCGGCGCTGCGACGCGCAAGCTGCTCGCGCAGGTGCTCGCCAATCGAACGCCGAGCACGAGCCGACTTCCGTCGGTGCGGCACATCAGTCAGTCGATCTCCGCGATGCCCGGCTCGTACCAAGGGCCCGCCGCGGTCACGATGATCGCGAAGGCATTCGGCAAGCTCACCGGTCCGAGCGATTCGGGCGCGATCAACTGGCTCGCTGCGCAGGCGAAGATCGGTGAGACCGGAGCTGGTTGGCCCGGCGTGCAGAAGATGGCGCGCATCGCGGGACTCACGGCGAGTGCTCCGATGCTCGGCGCTGATCTCGAGTGGGTGGATCGACAGTTCGCCGCCGGAAAGTTGGTCGCTGCCAGCAGCGGCGGTCGTTGGATCGTCCTGTGCGGTCGCGCGCCGAATGGCGACTACCTGGTGCAGGACCCCTCGACAGACTGCAAGCGGCTCTCTGCTGCGCAGCTCTCGAGCTACTTCACGTCGCACTCGAGCAGCGGGGTCGCCGTCGCTCTTTCTCCCTAGCGTCGAGCGAACTCGTGGCCGTTCCACTCGAAGCACTGAGCGGGCTGAAGCACGCCGTTGAAGCACGAGCTGAGCGACACCATTCGACCCTGCACGCGCAGCACGTCCTGACACTTCGCTCCGAGCTCCGTCGCCTCGTTGATCGTCGTCGCGCCGCCGATGTTCCCCAGCACCTGCTCGGCGAGGCCGCCATCGTGCGCGATCAACACCGAGAGCATTTCGCCACCACCTCCACCGACGCCCATGGTGGTGCGAGTCAGCAGCGGAAAGGTGTGGCCCTCGATCACGAGAACGCGCGGCAATAGCTCGGGAGCGAAGTACTCGTTGTATCGAGCAGAGAACCCCGAAGTGATCAGGCCTCGCGGGCCGCCGGTGAGAACCGCCTCTGTCGTCTCTCCGCCGTCGAAGGAGAGGAGCACGCCAGCGTCCACCCGACTCTCAGAGCGCGACAACAGGTTCACGCCGGTGGTGATGGCGCACCGCCTGGGAGGCGCAGCTTCGAGCGGCGCCGACAAGATGTTGCCCTGACGTCGGAGCGTCTCGATTCGCTTCTTGAGCGTCGCGTCAGGTTCGTACCAACCTGCATCGAGCTCATACGCACGGAAGGTCGTTCGATCGCACTCGAAGACCTGCACGACTCGGTCCTCCGCCTCCA
>CBIHPJ010000262.1:0-11046 GCA_966211295.1 uncultured Myxococcales bacterium
CCCTCTCCCCTGCCCCTCTCCCCGCTTCGCAGGGAGAGGGAGTCATACGGATCGAGCTTGCGCTTCTCGTTCTAGCCAGTCCTTCAGGAACTGCAGGACCGCGGGGTGCTTCGAGGTTCTGAACTCGTGCGGAGGAGCCGCCTCGATCACTCGGCCCTCGTGCAGGAGACCCACCACGTCCGCGATTCGAAATGCGGTCGGTAGGTCGTGGGTAATCACGAACCCGGTCACTCCGAGCTGCTTGCGCGCCACCTCGATCGCCTCGTCCACCGTCTCCGTCATGATCGGATCGAGTCCCGCCGTGGGTTCGTCTGCGAGCAGGACTCGCGGCTTCATCACCATCGCCCGCGCGAACGCCACTCGCTTGATCATGCCGCCCGAGATCTCTGATGGATGACGGTTGCGTGCTTCGCTCAGCCCGAGCAGCTTCAGCATCTCATTCACCCGCTCACGCACTTCGCGTTCCTTCAGGTGCAGCAACTCGCGCAGCGGAAACGCGACGTTGTCCTCCACCGTGTCCGAGTCGAAGAGCGCACCACTCTGAAACTGAATCCCCACCTCGCGGTGCACTGCATCGAGCTCGTCTGGATCTCCGTTCGAAAGCTCGTGACCATCGACGATCACCGAGCCCTCGTCGGGCCGAATCAGCCCCTCGAGGTGCTTCAAGAGCACCGTCTTCCCGCTTCCACTCGAGCCCAGCAGCACGAAGGTGTGCCCTTCGTGCACCTCGAGGTCCACACCGCGCAATACGGGCACACCCTGGAACGACTTCTTCACGCCGCGCATCGCGATGAGCGGCGCCGCGGTCATGCAGGTGACTCGACCTTCTTCGCTTCCTTCGAACGGAAGCGCAGGTTGAGC
Source organism: uncultured Myxococcales bacterium (assembly GCA_966211295.1). Lineage (GTDB taxonomy): Bacteria > Myxococcota > Myxococcia > Myxococcales > Myxococcaceae > Archangium_A. Next base: position 862 of record CBIHPJ010000262.1, read on the forward strand.
AACTCGACCAACACCGAGAACGCCATCGCGAAATAGATGTAGCCCTTCGACACGTGCTGGCCGAGCGACTCCGCGACGAGCAGCGCGCCGATCAACAGCAGGAACGACAGCGCGAGGATCTTCATCGACGGGTGCTTCTCGATGAACGCGCCGATGCTCCCGGCGAAGAACATCATCGAGCAGACCGCCACCACCATCGCGACCACCATCACGGGCACGTCCTCCACCATTCCAACCGCGGTCACGATCGAGTCCACCGAGAACACCAGATCGATCGCGATGATTTGCAAGATGGCGCCCAGCGCCTGCGACGACTGCTTCTTCGGCCCCTCTTCCTCGTCCCTGTGCTCCACCTTCTTGTGGATCTCGGTGGTCGCCTTCCCCATCAAGAACAGCCCACCCATCGCGAGGATCAGGTGTCGCGCGGTGAAGCCGTGGCTACCGATGTGAAACAGCACGTACGTCAGGCGCATGATCCAGCTGATCGTGAACAACAACCCGATGCGCAGAACCAGCGCCATGCCCACGCCGATGCGCGTGACGAGCCGGCGTTGCTCCGCCGGCAACCTCGCGGTGAGCACGCTGATGAAGACGAGGTTGTCGAGGCCAAGCACCACCTCCATCGCGGTGAGGGAGACGAGCGCGGTCCACGTTTCAGGCTTCAGGAAGATTTCGAGCATCAGGGGCCGGAGTCTTAATGCCCCCGGCCCTCTCCCTCATGGTTTTCGCGGAGAGCAATTCGCGCACGCGCAGAGAGTGCTTGCGCACTTGCGACAGGCTTGGGGCATAACGATGGCGCATGGCTGGTGAACAACAACTCCGCGCGAAGGCGGCGCTCGAGACGGTGCGCTCCGTGCTCATCGCGCTCATCTTCGTCGCCTTGCTCGGCTCGATCGCCGCGGTGCTCTCGTACCGCGCCGACGTGCGCGAAGCGCGCACCGGAGTTCGCCAACGCGTCGCCAACCAGGGCCGCCTCTACGCCGACTCACTCGGGCTGCACTTCGACATTCTCCGCTCGGAGCTGCAGCGCCTCGCAGATCGCGGCATGGCTTCGCTCTCCACGCGCGACGCCACGGTGCTCGAGTCGATCAAGGAAGACCGCACGCTCTTCAGCGCGGGCGTGATGTTCCTCGACCTCACCGGCAAGGTGATCTGGAGCGAGCCCGCTGTCGACCTCGGTCCCGACGTCAGCTCGCGGCCGTGGTTTCAGCAGGTGCTCACGCACGAGACCTCCACGGTGGACGAGCTGCTCGGCGATGACACCTCACGCCTCGCGGTCGCGCTGCCCGTGCGTGAGAAAGGCTCGCTCGCCGGCGTGCTCGTGGGACTGGTCGGCGCGAACGATCGTCTCATCTACGGCGTGGAGCGGCCTGGTGAACAATTGCTCCTCCTCTCCTCGAACGAGCGCGTGGTGCTCCCACTCGCCGAGCCGCAGTGGAGTCACGCGCTCGACTTCGACGCTCGCGTGGAAGCGCTGCGTGCGCAGAACCTCGGCGAGAGCTGGACCCTCGAAGGCCACCCGGTCGTCGCCGAAGCCTTCTCGGTGAAGAACACCGGCCTCCAGGTGCTCGCGCTCGAGTCGGAGGAGACCTCGATCACGCCCATTCGCAACCGGCTCAAGATCCAGCTCGCGTTCCTCCTCGTGGTGCAGTTGGTGGCGCTCGGAGCTTTCGTGCTCTTCCTCCGCCGCACGTGGCGCGCGTTCCTCGAGGCGGAGAATCGGATCGCCATGCAGGAGAAGATGGCCGCGCTCGGCACCGCCGCGAGCCTGATCGCGCACGAGGTGAAGAACTCGCTCAATGGCTTGCAGGCGGCGTCTTCGCTCCTGAGCGTCGGAGGTGACAGCGGGCTCGCGACCAAGACCATCGAGGGACAGGTCAATCGGCTCGGTCACCTCGCGCGCTCGCTGCTCTCCTTCTCGCGGCCCAATGAGTTGAAGCGCGTGCCCGTGCAGCTCGATGTCCTCGTGCGCGACACGGTGAATGCGCTCGCCGCACTGCCCGAGTGGCCGGAGGCGAAGGTGTCACTCGAGGTCCCTGCCCCGCTGGCGATCCAGAGCGATCCCCTCTTGCTCACCACCGCCATCGACAACCTCGTGCGCAACGCCGTGGAAGCCGCGGTCGGCGCGAAGGACGTGGGAAAGGTGAGCGAGCCTCGCGTGTTGGTGAAGCTACTGACCGAAGGAGGCCGCGCCGTGGTGCGAGTGGAAGACAACGCGGGTGGTGCTCCGGCGGAATTGGAGAGCCGATTGGGTGAGCCGTTCTTCACCACCAAGCCGCGGGGAATTGGCTTGGGACTCGCGATGACCGGGCGCGCGGCGCAGCAGCTCGGTGGCAAGCTGCGCTTCGAGCGGCTTCCGAGCGGGAGCGCGTTCGTGTTGGAAGTACCGATCCAGGAGGGCGACCGTGCTGACGACTCTGTTGATCGATGATGATCGCGCGTTCTCCGCGGTGGCGGCCGCGACGCTGCAGCGCGAGGGGATTCCCGTTTCGGTGGCGCACTCGCTCCACGAGGCGCGTGGACTGATCGCTGCGCGCAGCTTCGATCTCGTGGTGCTCGATCGCCGGCTGCCCGATGGTGATGGCCTGCAGTATTTGCCCGAGGTGCGCGCCGCGCTCCCTGGCGCGGTGGTGGTGATGGTCACTGCGCACGGCGACATCTCGAGCGCGGTGGAGGCGATTCGGCTCGGTGCCGCGGATTATCTGGCGAAGCCGATCGAGCTCACGGATCTGCTCTTCAAGGCGCGCCGTGCGGCCGATGAAATTCGTCTGCGCGATCGTCTGCAGCACGCGGAAGGTGAGCTGTCGACGCGGCGCGGGCTGATCGCTCCCATCGCGCCGACCATGGTCGCGGTGATGAAGATGCTCGAGCGCATCGCGACCTCCAGTCCACGCAGTCCGGTGTTGCTCCTCGGTGAAACGGGGAGCGGCAAGGAGGCGCTCGCGTGGCACCTGCATCAGAAGAGCTTCGGCGCAGGCATGCCGTTCATTCAGCTCAACTGCGCCGCGCTCCCGGAGTCGATGGCCGAGAGCGAGTTGTTCGGTCACGAGAAGGGCGCGTTCACGGATGCGCGAAACACTCGGCGCGGACTGGTCGAGTTGGCGCAGCGAGGGACGTTGTTTCTCGATGAGGTCGGTGAGCTCTCCGCGGCGCTGCAGGCGAAGTTGCTCACGTTCCTCGATGGTGGCCGCTTCAGGCGACTCGGGAGCGAGAGCGAGATGATGTCTTCAGCTCGCGTCGTCGCGGCGACGAATCGGGATCTCGAGAAGAAGGTGAAGGACGGACAGTTCCGTGAGGATCTGTGGTTCCGGTTGTCGGTCTTCAAGATTGAAGTACCGCCGCTTCGGGCGCGGAAGGAAGACATTGTTCCTTTGGCGCAGGGGTTGTTGCCGCAGGTCGCTCGCGAGCAGGGACGGCGCGAGGTGCCGCGGTTGTCGGCTGACGCGTTGAAGAGATTGGAGCGGTATCACTTCCCCGGGAACGTGCGCGAGCTGCGCAACATCCTGGAGCGTGCCCTCGCCCTCGAGACCGAGACGGAGATCACGCTCGATTGGTTGGTGACTCCGGTTCCCGGTGCCCTTCGGGGTGGGTTCGTTTCCTCGGAGGTTGAGACTCTGGATGCGCTCGAGCGGCGGTACGCGCGGTGGGCGTTGGAACAGATGGGTGGGAAGAAGTTGGAGACTGCGAAGGCGCTGGGGATTTCTCATCCGACCTTCGCCAAGTTGGTCACTGAGTAGCCCCTCACCCCGACCCACTCCCCGCTGTCGCAGGGAGCGGGAGAAACATTCTTAAATTATCGATTTGTAGATTATTTCAGTCCTCCGATCTTCGTTCTGACAATTCGCGGACTTGGCGTTGGCCCGCGGCTTGGAATGGGCTCGGCTCCATGTGGTCAGCAATCGCGGTCGCCTCGCTCCTCGCAGCGGGCCCGCTCGAACTCTCAGCGCTCTCGGATGAAGGTCATCTCGCTGAGCTGGTGTGGCAACAGTCCCCGGATCTTCAGGCCGCGCGTACGCGGGTGGCCCAGGCAGAGGCAGAACGTCGCAAGGCGCTTCGCCTCCCGAATCCGGGGCTCGATCTTTCGGTCAACACCCTCCCGGTCGGCACCACGAATCCGCCGGACCTGAAGGATCCGTTCCTCAACATTCCGAACGTGCAAGTCGGGCTCTCGTGGCTCGTCGAGATCGGAAAACGCGAGCCGCGCCAGGAAGCGACCTCTGAGGCCGCGCGTGCCGCAGCACTCGATGCGCTGGAGCAGCTCCGTCGCAAGGTGCTCGAGCTCCAGGACGTCGTCGGTGACGTCGCCGCTGCGCAGGTGCGCGTCGATGCGCTCGAAGGTCTCGCGGACGATGCAAGCAAGCTCACCTCGCTCCAGCGTGCTCGCGCGGAGAAAGGCGATGCTTCAGAGCTCGACGCCGATCGGGCGCGCCTCGAATACGAGAGCACGCAGACCGCGTTGGGCGAGGCGCGGGCGCAGCTCACGGAGCAACTCCGTCTCTGCGCTGACTCCGTCTCGATGCCGTGTGTCGCCTTCACGAAGCCCGAAGACGCCGCGCAATGGCTCGATCGTCACGTGGAGTCTCCCGTGGATCAGCTGGAGAAGCGTCCCGATCTCCGCTCACTCGAGGCCACCATCGCTTCAGCTCGCGCCGCACAGCGCCTCGCGAAGAACGGATGGATCCCTGATCCCACGATCCGCTTCGGCTACGTGCGCGATCAATTCGTCATCTCGGGCAACCAACAGAACAGCCTCTTCGTCGGTGTCTCGCTCCCGCTGCCGGTCTTCCAACACGGACAGGACGACGCCGCCGCCGCTGCCGTCGCTGCGAATGCCGCTGAACGTGCGCGCGCGCAATTGCTGAACACCGCGAAGGCGCAGCTCACGCAGCTCACCACCGAGCTCACCCAGGTCGAGGCGCGGCAGAAGCGACTGCGCGAAGAGTCACTGCCCCTCGCGCGCAGCGTGGTCGACCGTCTCTCCATCGCCGTCTCGCGCGGAGCCGCGCCGATTCAAGAGCTGCTCCTCGCCCGTCGATCTCTCGCCGAGTTGATCCTCACGTCGAGCGAGCTCGATCGCACTGACTTCCATCTTCACGTCGCGCGCGCCCGCCTGAGCGGAACGCTCGAGACCTTGCCCTCTTCTCCGTGAGCTGACCCATGTACCGATTCTTCGCTCTCCTCTCCGTTGGCCTCCTCGCCTGCAACTCGGCGCCCGCTGCCACTCCACTCTCCACGCTCTCTGCTGACGCGACTGGCGTCACGCTCTCGGCCGACGCTCCGCAGTGGAAGTACGTGGAGCTCACCGTCGCCGCGTTGGCTCCCGCGCTCGCACCACTTCCGGTGCCGGGCCGCGTCGATCTCGATCCCAAGCGCACCGCGGCGATTGGCGTTCCCCTCCCCGGCCGCGTGGAGACCGTCTTGGTGCGCCTGGGAGCGCGCGTGAAGCAGGGCGACAAGCTCTTCTCCGTGCGCAGCGGCGCGTACGCCGATCTCGATCGTGAGACCGAAGGAGCGCGCGCGCAGGTGGCCGTGCGCCAGCGCCTCGTCACTCGCGCGAAGGAGCTCTACGAGCTGAAGGCCACTCCGCAGAAGGACGTGTTCGCCGCGGAAGCAGAGCTGAAAGAGGCCGAGCTCGCGCTCAAGGCCGCGGAGTCGAAGCAGCGCAGCCTCGCGGTCGCGAGCGAAGGCGACAACCTCTTCTGGGTGCGCGCGAATCGCGCGGGCACCGTGGTGGAGCTCGACGTCTCGCCGGGTCTCGAGGTCGGCCCTGAGCGAGAGAAGCCGCTGCTGCGCGTGAGCGATCTCGACGAGGTCCTGGTGATCGCCGACGTGCCCGAGAGCGACGTGCGCGACGTCACCGTGGGAGAAGCAGTCACCGTCCATCCGCAGTCCAACTCGGACACGCGCGAAGGCGTCGTCGAGTACATCAGCGAAGTCGTCGAGCCGCGCCGCCGCACCGTCGAGGTCTGGGTGCGCGCGAAGAACTCGGATCGACTGCTGCGCCCCAACGGCTTCGTGGAAGTGGTGATCCATCCCGACGCCGCTCAGCAGATGGTGCGGGTGCCCGACGCGGCGCTCGTCACGCAGGGCACTCGCTCCGTGGTCTTCGTCTCCACTTCTCCTGGACGTCTCGAGCCGCGCCCGGTGCAGCTGGGCCGCCGCCGTGATGGTGAGACCGAGATCCGCGGGGGACTCGACGCGGGCTCGCGCTTCGTCTCGCGCGGGGCGTTGCTGCTCTTGAACCAGCTCGACCTGTCGTCGGGGACCTGAGGTAACTCCGATGTTCGAGCATCTCGTCAGCTTCAGTCTGAAGAACCGGGTCGCGGTGGTGTTCTTCGCCCTGGTGGTGGGCGTGCTGGGCGTCGTCAGCTTCCGCGCCCTCACCATCGAAGCCTTCCCCGATCCGACCGATACACAGGTGAACGTGATCACCCTCTTCGACGGCCAGCCGACCGAAGAAGTGGAACGGCAGATCGGCCTCCCGCTCGAGCGCGCGCTCAACGGCACGCCGAACATGACGCGCCTGCGCAATCTCTCGATGTTTGGTTTGTCGATGGTGACGCTCACCTTCCGCGATGGCACGGATGGTCTGTGGGCGCGCCAGCAGGTGCTCGAGCGGTTGCGTGAAGCCGAGCTGCCCGAGGGCGTGAATCCCGAGCTCGGTCCCTACGCGACGCCGATCGGAGAGGTGTACCGGTACACGCTCGCCGGCGCGAAGGGCGATCCGATGAAGCTGCGCACGCTGCAGGACTGGGTGGTGCGCCCGAGCATCATGCGGGTGAATGGCATCGCCGACGTGGTGAGCTACGGCGGACTCCAGCGTGTGATCCAGGTGGAGCCGCGCCCGCAATCGCTCGCGGGACTCGGGCTCACTCTGCAGGACCTCGAAGAAGCGGTGCAGCGCGGTTCGTCGAACGCGTCCGGCGGCGTGATGGAGCGCGGCAGCGAGCAGTTCGTGATTCGCAGTGAAGGCCTGTTCAAGTCGCTCGACGACATTCGCAACGTTGGCGTGACCGAAAGGGGGGGCACGCCCATCTTCGTGAAGGACGTCGCGACTGTGACGGAGGCGTGGGCCCCGCGTCAGGGTGTGGTGAGTCGGGGCCCCGCCTCCGATGTCGTGGAAGGCATCGTGCTGATGCGCCGCGGAGAGAATCCCTCGGTGGTGCTCGAGCGCCTGCGCGAGCAGCTGGTCGGCATCAACGCCACGCTCGCTGAAGACGGCGCGCAGGTGAGCCCCTTCTACGATCGCCGCGAGCTGGTCGACGCCACGCTCGAGACGGTGGCGCACAACCTGGTCGAGGGCGCGGTGCTGGTGCTCCTCGTGCTCTTCGTGTTCCTGCTCGATCTGCGCGCAGCGTTGATCGTCTGCACGCTCATTCCGCTCTCGCTCGCGGTGGCGTTCATCTACCTGCAGCAACGAGGCATGTCGGCCAACCTGCTCTCGATGGGCGCGGTCGACTTCGGAGTGATCGTCGACGGTGGCGTGGTGATCATCGAGGCGATCCTCGCGTCACTCGCGTTGAGAGATCACAACCCGGGGCCCACGCAGGAGCGCATTCGCAAGGCCGCCTCGGCGGTGGTGCGCCCGACGGTGTTCGCGCTGCTGATCATCATCGCGGCCTACCTGCCCATCTTCATGTTGGAGCGCGTGGAGGGACGCATCTTCTCTCCCATGGCCAACACGGTGGCCGCCGCGCTGGTGGGTGCGCTGCTCTTCTCCGTCACTCTGGTGCCTGCGCTCGCGTCGTTCGCGTACGACAAGCCGTTCCATCATCGCGAATCGCCGGTCCTCACCCTCGCGCAGAAGCTGTACCTGCCGACGTTGAAGTTCTCGCTCAAGCGTCCCTGGTTGGTGATGGGGCTCGCGGGCGCGTTGTTGCTCGCGACTGGAGTGGTGGGATCGAAGCTCGGCAGCGAGTTCCTCCCGGAGCTCAACGAGGGCGCGCTCTACATGACGTTCACCCTGCCCTCGAACGTGTCGCTCTCCGAGGGACGCAGGCTGACTCCGCGGTTGAACGCGCTGATCTCCGCGCAGCCGCAGGTGGAGGCGGTCTTGAGTCAGCTCGGTCGTCCTGAAGATGGAACCGACGCGACGCTCACCAGCAACCTCGAGTTCTTCGTGAAGTTGAAGCCGGCGAGTCAGTGGCCGAAGAGCACTCCGGAGTTGAGCGACGTGATCGCCTCGCTTCGCCGCAGCATCGATGAGGTGCCTGGACTCGAGGTGAACTTCAGTCAGCCGATTCGCGACAACGTGAACGAGAGCATCAGCGGTCAGTTCGGACAGATCGCCGTGAAGTTGTACGGAGATGATCTCGTCGCGCTGCAGGCGCAGGCCGAGCGCCTGAAGGCGGTGATCGGCACCGTGCAGGGCGCGGCGGACCTCGGCATCGTGAAGAGCGGTGAGGTGCCGCAGCTGCGGGTGATTCCTGATCGCGTGGCGCTCGCGCGCTACGGCATGACGCTCGGAGATTTCCAGCACGTGTTCCAGACGGCGGTCGGTGGTCGTCCGGTGGATGAGTTCTGGGAAGGTGAGCGGCGCTTCGACGTGGTGCTGCGTTTGCCCGCGGTCGAGCGCGATGAAGTGGAGAAGCTGCAGAAGCTCCGCGTCGCAGTGGAGGGTGGAGTCACCGTTCCGATGGAGGCCCTCGCTCGGCTCTCCACCAGCCAGGGTCGCGCGTCGATCAATCGTGAGAATGGACGCCGGTACATCGGCATTCGCATGAACGTGCGCGATCGCGATCTCGGCGGCTTCGTGGATGACGCGCGCTCGCGCGTGGAGAAGGAAGCGCCGCTGCAGCCTGGTCAGCGCATCGAGTGGGGCGGCGAGTTCGAGAACAAGGAGCGCGCGATGAACCGGCTGATGCAGGTGGTGCCGGTCGCGTTGCTGCTCACCTTGCTGCTGTTGTTCAAGGCGTTCGATAGCTTCCCGCGCGCGGTGCTCACGCTGCTCAACGTTCCCTTCGCGCTCACGGGTGGAGTGTTCGGGTTGTGGCTCGCTGACATGCCGCTCTCTGTTGCGGCGGCAGTCGGATTCATTGCGCTCATCGGCCAGGCGTCACTGAATGGCGTGCTCGTGTCGTCAGCGATCGCCGAGCGACTGAGAGCAGGTGCCGTGCTCGAGCACGCGGTGATCGAAGGAGCGAAGGATCGTCTGCGACCCGTGTTGATGACCGCGGCGCTCGCTGCGCTTGGGCTCGTTCCCGCCGCGATGAGTCGCGCGATGGGAAGTGAGACTCAGAGGCCCCTCGCGGTGGTGATCGTGTTCGGAACGATCTCCGCGTGTCTGCTCACGCTCGTGCTGCTCCCGGTGATGTACCAGATGTACGCGAAGCGCTTCGAGAACCGATAGGTCCTCCCTCTCCCTGCGCAGCGTGCGCAGCGGGGAGAGGGAGCTGAAGTTCTTCCCTCGTCAACGCCATCAAATGAATCGCGAGCCCGTCGTCATCCGTGGTGTCGCGGATGAAGTGGAAGCCCGCCTTCTCGTACGTGCGAATGGCGCTCAGGTTGTCGCACTCGGGATCGATGAAGCACGCGCCGCACTTCGGATCACGGAACGGCACCTCGCGGAGGAACCGGCAGATCATCGGACCGCCGAGTCCGTGATGCGCGAACGCTTCTTCGCCGATCAGCACACCGCAGCTGACTGATTCGGGATCGTCAATTCCGTACGCCTTCATCAATGCGGGGAAGTGGCGGAAGCGCATCCACTCCACGATGCCGATCGGCGCGGCGTCGTACGCGACCATCACTGGATGAATCGGAATCTGACCCTCGATCGCTGGCGTGTACTGGGCGATCACGTCGTCGACGGTTCGATCACGCGCCCACCAACGCTCGGCGTGCGGCGCGTGCATCCAGCGATGAACGAGCGGCAGTTCTTCGAGGGTGAGCGGCCGAAACCAGAGCGCAGCGGGATCGAGGCCGGAGTTCATGACGGGCGTCTCCGCACGTTGAATAACGGGGTGTCTTGCCGCGCCGCCGATGCAGCACGAATTGGAAACGCCTAGCGTCGAGTCGTGAGTCGCAAGCCCTCACCGGCGATGGCGCAGTTGCACGCGCGAGGCTCCGAGGCCTGGCCGGCACTCGAGCTCACGGCCGCAGAGTTTGCGGCGCACGTGTGGGGCGGGTCGCTCCCAGGCGACGGAGGAAGCGAGGCTCTGAGTCGTGGCACGTCATCGGGGGCCG
>CBIHPJ010000263.1:0-10935 GCA_966211295.1 uncultured Myxococcales bacterium
TGCGCTGCAGGCGCCGCTGGTACGCAAGCCATTCACCGCGAGCGAACTGTTGGAGCGAGTGCGCGAGGTCCTCGCCGGTCCAACGGTCGCCCTCTCCCTGCGCCAGCGGGGAGAGGGGTAGGGGTGAGGGGCGTACTTCGCCTGAACTCAGGGCCCGTATTCCCACGTGTCTGCCAGCACGTTCGCGCCCGTGCCGTAGCCGCCGAACATCACCAGCTTGCCGCGCACTGAGTCGAACGCCATGCCGTGAATGTAGCGTGCTGACGGCGACATCGCGGGTGCGCGAGAGATCCACGAGCGGCCATTCCATAGCCAGGTGTCCGCCACGTAGACCGCCGTCGCGGTGGAGCCGCCGAAGAGCAGCAGGCCATCTTGCGCCGCGACGAGAGCGTGGCCCCAACGCGCGGAAGGATTGACGCTGGTGGTGCGCCGGCTCCAGCTCGAGCCGTTCCACGTCCACGTGTCGGTGAAGCTGGTCATCGCCGGACTCGCGTCGTAGCCGCTGAAGATCACCGAGACGGAATTCGCCGCGTCGAAGGCCATCGGGGTCTGCGAGCGCGCGGGCGGAAATGCCGAGGGCGTGCGCTGCGTCCAGTTGGTGCCGTCGTATTCCCAGGTGTCCGAGCTGGTCGTCGAGCCGTAGAGCACCACGCGCCGGCGTTGAGCGTCGTACGCCATGCCCGGCGAGGCGCGGATCGGCGGAGAGTTCGCGGTGATGATCTGCGCCCACGTGGTGCCGTCGAATTCCCACGTTTCGTTGTTGCGAGCGATGTTGCCCACGATCACGCCACCGAAGAGCACGAGGCGCTGACGATCGGAGTCGTAGACCATCGCGGCCTGACTGCGTGACGAAGGCTGGGTCGCGGGAGAGAGCTGAGTCCAGGTGGTGCCGTCCCAGGTCCACGTCTCTGCCGGAGGAGTGGCGGTGTTGCTCGAGGTTCCACCGAAGAGCACGACCCTGTTCATGCCCGCGTGGAACGCCATTGAGGGTGCGTAGCGCGCGCTCGGACCCGTCACCGTTCGCTGCTGCCAGGTCCACGGAGTGGTGCACTGTCCCGCTGCGAGCTCGAGGCCACTGTTGCAGGTGATGCCGCAGACGCCCGCCGTGCACGTCGAGGAACCATTCGCGACGGTCGCGCACGGAGTGCACGAGGAACCGCAGCTATCGACTGAGTTGTCCGCGAGACACTGCTGGCCGCAACGATGGAAGCCGCTGTTGCAGGTGAAGTCGCACGTCGCTCCAGCGCAGGTGGGCGTCGCGTTCGCGGGCGTCGTGCACGCCGCGCAGGCGCCCGCGCAGAACCGGAAACCGGAGTTGCACTGCAGGGCGCAGCTCGTTCCGTTGCACGAGGTCGAGCCGTTGGGATCAGTGGGGCAGGGCGTGCACGAGGTGCCACAGCCATCGACTGAGTTGTTCGGCAGGCACTGCGAGCTGCACCGATGCATGGTGTTGGGGCAGGTGAAGTCGCAAGCCGCTCCGCTGCACATGCGCGTGGCGTTGGTCGGCGTGGAACAGAGCGCGCACGTTCCGCTGCAGCGGAGCGCGTCGGGTACGCATTGAACGCCGCACGCACCGCTCGAGCAGGTCGCTGTCGCGTTGGCCTCGGTGGGGCAGGCACTGCAGGACTGACCGCAGCTGGCGGTCGAATCATCGGGGACGCAGGTCTCACCGCAGAGGTGTCGTCCTGCAGGGCACTGGCAGACGGTGCCGACGCACGCGACTCCAGAGGGACAATCGGCGGGCAGCCGGCAACCCGGAAGGCACTTCGAGGTCGTCGGCTCGCAGAAGTAACCCGGAGCGCAGCCACCAGCGACGCGGCAGTCAGCAGGCAACACTTCGCAGGTGCCGCGGTTGCAAACTTCTCCAGCGTTGCAGGCAGCGCCACAGCGGCCGCAGTGGGCCGGGCTGCTCTGGAGATCAGCGCAGGTGGTGCCGCACTCGACGAGCGTGCCGGCGCAGCGCGACGTGCCGCCACCGCCTCCGCCCATTCCGCCACCGGTGCCGGCATCAGTGCCGCCGCCTCCTCCTCCGCTGCCGCCGCCGCTCACCGATGGCGGAATGCAGAAGCCGCTCTGGCAGGTGAAGCCCGAGTTGCAGGCCGTGCATTGCGCGCCCTGAGTTCCGCACTGCGCCGAGCTCGGAGTCTCGACGCAGGTTTTCTGATCGACGCAGCACCCCGCGCAGGTCTGTGGTCCGCAGGGAGCGACCGGCTTCTCGCAGGCGACGATCGCGAGGGAGACGATGAGGAGGCTGAAGAGTCGCATGTGCAGGCACGTACCATCGCCCGTGCTCTGCGACCCGCGACCTAGTGACTTCGGCGAGAAAAAGAGAGCGCCGAAGGTCTCGGCTCAAGAGGTGCGTTGTGCCGCCGCGACTGGTCCGACGAGCGAGACCGCCGCGATGAGGAACGAGATCAGCGCGGTGAAAGCGCCGATCGCGAAGGCCGCGTTGAGGTCGAACGCGCCGACCAGCAGACCGAGCGCGGGCACGCCGAGTCCCATCGTGGCGTCGAAGAAGGCGGTGTAGGCGCCCAGGGCGACGCCGCGGTTCTGCGGCGGGACTCGCTTGATCGCCTCCACTCCGAACGACGGGAACGCGAGCGAGAAGCCGAGGCCGGTGAGCGCCGCGGAGGCGACGGCCACTTCGCCCGAGGTCGCGAGCCACATTCCAAGTTGGCCCAGCCCAGCGACCGCCGCGGAGGCAGCTGCCACTCTGCTTCCTCCGAAGCGATCGGGGAGACCACCGAAGAGAAGGCGCGCGAGCACGTACGCTGCACCGAAGGCGCTCATCGCCAACGCAGCGTGGGGCCAGCCGTTCGATCTGAAGTAGAGCGAAGAGAACGCGACGATCGCTCCGAAGCCCACCGCGGCGAGAGCGAGGCCCGTTCCGGGCAGCCAGATCATCTTGATCACTTTGTAGAAAGGCAGACGCGCGCCGCCCACCGGCTCCACCTTGCGGACCAGGAACACCGCGAAAATTCCCGAGAGCGGCGCGAGCGCGGCGGCAACCGACATTCCGACGAAGCCGAACTTCGCGTCGAGGCTCGTGCCCAGCGGGGCTCCCGCGGCCAGCGCGCCGTACATCGCGATGCCCACCCACGCCATCACGACGCCCGAGCGCTCTCGCCCCGCGAGCGTGACGCCCCAGGCGAGTGCGCCGGTGATCACCAGGCTCTCTCCGAAGCCCAACAGACCTCGACCCACGAGCAGCACCGCGAGACTCGCGGAAGGATCCGTCACCAGCGACGACAGCGCGTACGAGAGCCCCGCGAAGCTCGAGATGAAGAGCCCCCAGAGCACGGTGGTGCGCGGTCCCTTCTGATCAGTGCGCGTTCCTGCCGTGTGGCGCGTGAGCAGCGTCACCCACGACTGCGCGCCGATCACTGCACCGACGATGAACGATCCAAACCCCAGCGTGTCGTGCACGCGAATCGGCAAGATGGGCAGCGGGAGTCCCATCGCGAGGAACTCCGCGAAGACCATCGCGCAGATCGGCCCGAGCTCTTTCCACAGCGGCTTCTGCGTGCTCATGAGCGCACCACGAGCGCGGAGAGATACAGCCCGAGTCCGAAGACGAAGTGGGTCGCGAGGCTGCGCATCGAGTTCAGCAGGGGCGCGGGCGTGTTCGTCGACGCGATGCCCGCCCCGAGTGCCGGCTGGAGAATGAAGAGCGGCGCGATCACGGTGACCACTCCGATGATCAGCGCGGGGAGCAGCGTGGGTGTGCGCGCCCACTCCAGACCGAACACCGCCAGCAGCAGCGCCGCGAAGGAGATCCCGATCGTGTAGTGCGCGGCCCAGCCGAGCAGCAGCTCGCCTCTCACTGGCGCCGCCTCCGCGATGCTGCGGTGGAAGAACTTCCCTTCTGGGAGATGACCGAGCCATCGGCCCAGGAAGGCGAAGTTCAACGTCTTCACGCCGAGTTGCCTGAGGACGAATCCCCAGGCATCCATCACCAGCGTGGCTCCAGCGCCGATCAACACGGCGCGCATCAAGAATTCGAGTCGTTCGTTCATGTGACCAAGGTCACGCGCCGACTCGTTTTGCGCCAATCGTGAGTTCTGAGGTCAGCCCTCGGTTTCGCTGAGGGCTTCAGTGACCAGGCGGTTCGCCGCCGTCTGAGTCCACCCACGCGAGCGTGCGGCGGATGTCTTCGATGGCCAGCTCGCTCGCGGGCAGCGCCTTCGCTTCCTCGAGCAGCGTCACCAGCACCTCATGCGATTCGGCTTTCTTCCCGATCCGATTGAGCACTGCGCCGTAGTCGTTCCTGCACCTCATGGACTCGTCGTTGAAGGTCGGAGCCAGGCGTGAGCCTTCCTCCAGCAACGGGAGCGCTTCGGCGTCGCGGTCAGATTCGAAGAGCAGTTCACCGAGGTCGCACAGATGGCTGTGCAAGAAGGGTGACTTGGATCCGAGGCCCGCGCGAATGATCGGGATGCTCTTCCTCAGATCAGCTTCAGCGCCCTCGAGATCGTGCTGGTCGTAACGCGCGCGAGAGAGCGCGCCGAGCGCGATGCCTTGAAAGGGATGACCGCCATCACCTGCCATGCCGTAGCTCTCCGAGGCTGACTCGAGCACTCGAATCGCTTCTTGCGGATCGGTGTCCATCAGGGCTCCGCCGAGCGAGATCTCGGTGAGCGCGACGTTCATTCCATGGGGGCCTTCGAGGTTCGTGAATTGAGCGCGAGCTTCTCTCAGGAGCTTCTCGGCCTCGGGACCCTGCTCCAGCGCCGAACCCAGTCGCGCGTTGGCGATCGCCTTGAGCTGCGGCTCCGTTGCGAGTGCCAGACCCGCTCGTGCGTCCTTGATGGAGCGTGCTGGATCCACGTCTCTCGCTACGAAGCTCGAAGAGAGGAAGAGGGTCGCGCGCGTATTCGCGGTCACCACGAGACCTTCGCGATCTGCCTCGGCGAACGCCTGGTCCAAGCGTGCGCGCGCATCGTCATTCTTTCCAATGCTGCTCTCGTTGTCGGCGAGGTGCGCGATGCAGACGAGACGATCGTTGAGCTCCATCAGGCCGCCATCCGCGGACGCACACTCGCGGCCCAATTCGGCGGCCTCCACCAGGTTGCCCCGGCCGACAGCATCGTTCGCTGCGGCGTCAGGCGCCTTCGTGTGGAGCTGGATGTAGCCGAGCAGGATCGTGCCGAGCACGAGTCCGCCCACCACCAGGAATTCCGTCTGTCGCCCCGACATCGCAGCTCACCTCTTGAAGAGGCTCTTGAGCTTGCTCCAGAAGCCGCCGGCGCGCTTCTCCAGCTCGTCACCGCGTGACTTGTTCGCCGCGACGACCTTCTCGGTGCTGATGCCGAGCTTCTGCGCGATCTCCTCGCTCGTGTACCGGGTGGCGAGCGTCGATCGCACCACTTGTCTGCTGCGGAACTCACGCGCTTCGACGCGCAGCACGCACTCCGCGTCGAGGCCGAGCGTGATCGCCACCTGCACCGATCCCGCGGGGCCCTTCGGCAAGCCGCTGATGGTGACCGCGCCGAGGAACTCGTTGCCGGCGACATTCGAGTCTTCGCCCTGAAAGACCATCACCTCGAGCTCGGTCTCGTCGTTCTTCTGCGTCGAGATGCCGAACGACTTCGTCGCTGGGAGCGACGTGTTGCGCTCGATCAATCGATGGAAACCACCGCCGGGTTTGCCCAGACCGATCGTCATCGGCACCACGTCGATCAGCACGAGGCTCGACACCTTGTCCACCGTGCCTGAGTAGAGGGCCGCGCCGAGCGCGACCGCCTCGTCCGCGTTCACCGACGCCTGCGGCGGTTTCTTGAACACTGCCTTCAACTTCTCGCGCACCAGCGGCATCCGGCTCATGCCACCGACGAGGATGATGTCGTCGATCTGGCTCGCCTTGAGCTTCGCGTCGAGCAACACGTCCTGCACCGCCTGGATGGTGCGCTCGACGAGCTCTTCGCAGGTCTTCTCCATCTCGGCGCGCGTTACGGTGGTGCGCAAGTCGAGCGGCTTGCCGCTGGAGTCCATCTCCAACATCGGGAGGTGCACGTCGAAGCTGTTTCGCTCCGAGAGCGCCATCTTCATCTTCTCGGCGACCTCGCTGATGCGTGAGAGCGCCACGCGATCGCCCGCGAAGCTGCGCTTGTGCCAGGTGGCGTAGCGCTCGAGCAGCAGGTCGACGAGCTGGTTGTCGAAGTCCACGCCGCCGAGGAAGACGTCGCCACCCGTGGCGAGCACTTCGAACACGTTCTGATCCAGCTTGAGCACCGTGGCGTCGAAGGTGCCGCCGCCGAGGTCGTACACGAGCACGGTCTTGCTCAGCTCGCGGTTCATGCCGAAGGCGAGCGCGGCGGCGGTGGGCTCGTTGAGTACGCGCTCCACCTTGAGGCCCGCCATCGCGCCTGCGCGGCGCACCGCTTCACGCTGCGGCTCGGAGTAGTAGGCGGGGCAGGTGACGACCGCGCGAGAGACGGGAGTGCCGAGCGCCTGCTCCGCCATCTCGCGACACTCCTTGAGCACCAGGCCTTGCACCTCTTCGAGCGAGAGCACGTTCTCTCCGAGGCGCACGGCGGCGCGGCGATCGTGGCCAGCGAGGATCTCGAAGTGCGAGCGCTCCTTCACCTGCGCCACCGTCGGGCTGGAGAACTCGCGGCCCACGAGGCGTTTCGCTCCGAAGACCGACTGCGTGGGGTTGAGCACCATCTGCGACTTCGCGCGGTGACCGACCTGCAGCTTTCCTTGCGCGGTGAGCGCCACCACCGAGGGGATGGTGTTGTAGCCATCCTTCGAGGTGAGGATCATCGGGCGGCCCTTGTTGAGCACCGCGCACGCGGAGTTCGTGGTGCCGAGGTCGATGCCGATGACAGGACCCGTGCCGTCGCTCGGCTTGATGTCCTTCAGATAGATCGGTCCACCCGAGGTCGTGCGCGGCGGTTTCGGAGCCGCGGCAGCCGGAGCTTCGAGCACCACCGGCGTGCGCACTTCAGGCTGCGGCTCTGGAGGACGCTGCTTCGGCGCGGGCGGCGTGAAGGGAACCGGCTGCGCGACCTCGAGCTCCACGTCGAAGCCTGACTCTGCTGATCCCGCGAAGAGATCGTCCGCTGGCTCGGGAGTTCCCTCGACGAGCGCGTCGAGCTCGATGTCGATCTCCTTCTCGGGGCTCTTGCTGGAGGCAAGGCCTGCGAAGAAATCCGGATCGGCGAGCGGCCCGGGAGCGGCGGGAGGCGGGAGCGGAGGCGGCGGTGCGGGTGGCGCAGGAGGTGGCCTGGGCGCGGTGAACGCCATCGCCGCCTCGAAGGGCTCGTCTTCGAGCTCCCCCGCGGGCTTCTCGGTGTCATTGAAGAGCTCGTCTTCCAGCTCGAAGCTCGGCCGAGGCGTCGTCGCGACGGGTGGCGCGATTGGCCTGGCCGCGGGCAGGCCCTTCGAGGGAGTCGTCGCAACAGCGACAGGGAGTCCCTTCGACGGCGTGGTGGCGGGAACGATCGCGGGAACCGGACTGGCGATCGCAGGAATGGCTGGAGCGACCGCGGGCGGAGCGATCGTGGCGCCCTTGCCGAGCATGCGATCGACGAGCGCGCGCGATGCGGGATCGAGCTTCAAGAACTCGAGGCCCATTCCCGGAGGACCGCCCGGGTTGTTCTCTCCGCGAGTCCACCGAACGATCGCGATGCCCTGAAGCACGCGTTGTCCGTCGGCGATCTCGACCTTGAAGTTCAGCTCGGTGCCGACAGCCTTCGGCTCACGAGTGCGGATGAACATGCCGCCATCGGAGAGATTGGTTGCGTATTTCGACGCGAACTCGTCGACGCCCTTGTGGGCCAGCTTGACGAGGAGGCCCACCAGCTTCCGCTGGTTCGATCTGTTGTCATCAACCACCGCGCGATTATGCAGAGTCGGTCTTGTGCTGCGACGTGGACTTTGTCGCACACGGTTCGTTTCCGCTCGGTGTGAACGAACGTCACTGACTTCGATGAGAAGTGCGCCCCTCACCCCGACCCTCTCCCCTCTGCGGCGCACGGAGAGGGAGAAGGCGTCAGCGACTCGAGGCGGCGCGTGCCCGCACCATGCTGCGAGAACGCGGGGCGGCTCGGCGCTCCGCGCCATTCTCGGAGTTCCCGCGAATCGTCGATCCTCCGCGAGCCTTCGCCGGTTTCGCGCGTTCATCCTCGATCGCCGCGTGCGCCGCCGCCAGCCGCGCGACGGGAACTCTGAACGCGCTGCACGAGACGGAGTCGAGCCCGATGCGATGACAGAACGCGATGCTCTTCGGATCTCCGCCGTGCTCACCGCAGATGCCGATGTTGAGCTTCGGATTCGTCTTCCGTCCGAGCCCCACCGCGAGCTCCATCAACGAGCCCACTCCACTCTCATCGATCGACGTGAACGGATTCTCATTGAGGATCCCCTTCTGAAGATACTCGGTGAGGAAGCCCGACTCCGCGTCATCGCGTGAGATGCCGAAGGTGGTCTGCGTGAGATCGTTGGTGCCGAAGCTGAAGAACTGCGCCTGCCGCGCGATCTGATCAGCGGTGAGCGCCGCCCGCGGGATCTCGATCATGGTGCCGAACTGGTAGCGAACCTTGCAGCCGCGCTCCTCCATCACCTTCTGAGCCACGTGCTCGAGCATCGTCTGCTCGAACTCGAGCTCCTTCCGAAGCGCGACCAGCGGAATCATCACCTTCGGCAACACCGTGATGCCCTCGGCCACGCAGTCACACGCGGCCTCGAAGATCGCGCGCACCTGCATCGAGACGAGCTCGGGCATGTGAATGCCGAGTCGCACGCCGCGAAGACCCAACATCGGGTTCTCCTCGTGCATCGAGTCCACCGCGAGGAGCAGCGCCTGCTTCTGCGCCAGCTTCGACTCCAGTCCCTTGCCGTCACCGAGGCGAAGGCGCGTCTCGAGCTCAGCGACTTCCTGAATGAGGGACTCACGCCGCGGGAGGAACTCGTGCAGCGGAGGATCGATCAACCGCACCGTCACCGGATTCCCGTTCATCGCGCGGAACAGCCCGGTGAAGTCCGCGCGCTGCAGCGGGAGCAACTTCGCGAGCAGCCCGTTTCGCTCTTCGCCTTCCTTCGCGAGGATCAGCTGCTGCACCAGGGGCAGACGATCTTGATCGAAGAACATGTGCTCCGTGCGGCAGAGCCCAATTCCTTCGGCGCCGAGCGCGCGTGCCTGCTCCGCATCTCGCGGTGTGTCTGCGTTCGCGTAGATGGTGAGGTGACGCATCTCGTCCGCCCAACTGAGCAGCTCGAGCAGATTCGGATCGTCGAGCGAAGGCTGCCTGGTGTCGATGCGGCCCGTGAAGAGCTCCCCCGTGGTGCCATCGATCGACACCTCGGTCCCCTCGAGCAGCACCTGCTTGCTGCGTGTCACCACTGCCTCTCTCTTGTCCTCGTCGACCTCGAGCGACATCACGCCCACCACCGCGGGCTTGCCGAATTGCCGCGCGACGAGCGCCGCGTGGCTGGTGCGACCTCCGCGGCTGGTGACGATTCCCTTCGCCGCGAGCATGCCGTGCACGTCGTTGGGCTTGGTCTCCGCGCGAATGAGGATCACATCGCGCCGCTCCTTCGCGAGCTTCACGGCCGAGTCGGCATCGAAGGTGAGCCGCCCCGTCGCCGCGCCGGGAGACACGTTGAGTCCCGTCGCGATCATCCGGCCTTCCGCGCGCGCGGTCTTCACCGCCTCCGGGTCGAACTGCGGGTGGAGGAAGAAGTCGACGTGGTCGGGCTTCACGCGCAGCACCGCTTCCTTCTTGGTGATGCGCTTCTCCTTCGCGAGCTCCACCGCGATCCGCACCGCCGCCATCGCCGTGCGCTTCGCATCGCGCGTCTGCAGCATCCACAACGTGCCGCGCTCCACGGTGAACTCGAGGTCCTGCACTTCGCGGTAGTGGTGCTCGAGCTGCGCCGCGATGCGCGCGAGCGTGTCAGCGGCGTCGGGGAGATCGTCCTTCAGCTGCGCGATCGGCCGAGTGGGGCGCGTGCCGGCCACCACGTCTTCTCCCTGCGCGTTCAAGAGATAGTCGCCCTCGAGCACGTTCTCTCCCGTGGACACGTTGCGAGTGGTGGCCACGCCCGTCGCGCTGCCTGCGCCGAGATTTCCAAACACCATGGTGACGATGTTCACCGCGGTGCCGAGGTCATCGGGAATTCCCACCGCCTTCCGGTAGTCACGTGCGCGCTTGCCCTTCCACGAGCGGAACACGGCTTCCGTGGCGAGCCGCAGCTGCACCATCGGCTCTTCAGGGAACGGTTGCCCGGAATGCTGCAGCACGATCGCCTTGAAGCGGGTGGTGATCGCCTCGAGATCTTCCGCGGGGAGATCTCCGTCGTTCTCCACCAGGCGCTGCGCGCGGAAGTCCTTCAGCACCGACTCGAAGGGAGCGGACGGCACCTCCATCACCACCGTCGCGAACATCTGCACGAGGCGCCGCGCTGAGTCCCACGCGAAGCGACGATCGCCACTCAGCTCCGCGAGACCTTCGGTGACCTCGGGGGTGAGCCCGATGTTCAGCACGGTGTCCATCATTCCTGGCATCGAGAACTTCGCTCCCGAGCGGCAAGCGACGAGCAGCGGATTCGCCGGGTTCCCGAAGCCTTTGCCCGAGCGTTTCTCGAGCGCATGCAGCGCGGATTCGACCTGTGACCAGAGGTTCTTCGGCAGCGCGTCCTTGCGCAGGTACTCGCGGCACGCCTCCGTGGTGATGGTGAAGCCGGGAGGAACCGGGAGACCGAGTCGCGTCATCTCGGCGAGGTTTGCTCCCTTGCCTCCGAGGAGCGTCTTCACCTCGTCCCACGTGCGCGCCACGCGTTGAACCTTCGGCAACTCGTCGAGCGCATACACGTATCGGGAGAGGGTCATGCCCGCGCGCTGTGCAATTCTTCTGCGAACTTCAGGGCCCTCTTGCCCCCTTCGAAATCTGTGCAATTTCTGCAGGTGACCTGAGCGCCGCGCAGAAGCAG
>CBIHPJ010000264.1:0-10903 GCA_966211295.1 uncultured Myxococcales bacterium
TGCTTGCACCACTGTACCGAGTGCGCGCTGCTCCGACGGCGGCGGTGGATTCGCAGACGCGGTTGTCCATCGTGACGACCGACGGTCATGAGTTCGTCGTCCCCGTGAAGCTGATGCGGCCGGCGGAAGGAGACGAGCTGCACTTCTTCTCAGTGATCCGCTGGCCTGGTGAGCTCGCGCGAGTGTCGCTCGTACGCAACGGAACGGTGCTCGCTGTGCGTGAGTCGAAGCCGCTCACCGTCGATGGCATCCAAGTGCAGCGAGTCAATGCGAAGACGATCCACGTTGCGTGGTCGGGAGGGGCCAGCGCGACGATCGCTCACCTCGCGAATGAGCAGCGGACCACGCTCACCATCGGTGCGTCGGGGGGCAGCGTGCTCGTGCGCACCGATGGGCTCGAGGGTGGGGTGATCGAGGTGAGTTTGTCGGCGGGCCTGAAGACCGTGCGGGTCGAGCGCGACTGGTGAGCTCAGCTCGCCCGTAGCATCGACACCACCCAGCCGACGTGCCGGCCGCGGGCCGTCGAGAGCCCGTGTTCGCGGACCATGGTGGTCTCGAGGATTCGCGCGTGCGCCTCGACGTTGGTCTGGAAGACGGACCCCGGAATGACGGCCCCCGTGGGCATCACCTGCCTGCCCACCACGCGAAACCGCTGGAGCACCTCGAGCGATGCGACGCGCAGTAGCTCGTAGCGCTGCGCCTCGAAGCCAGGCTTTGCGGCGACGGCGACGATCAGCTTGCCGAAGGTCGGGTCCTTGTTGACCAGCGTGTCCCCCTTCTCGAAGCCCACGTCGAAGCGCACGCGCACGTCGGCCAGCCCCTCGACACCTTCGAGCTCCAGCTGGGTTCGCACCGCGGCCGCGTCGGGCACGTCGATCGCGTCGAACACGCCAGCGTTGGGGAAGAAGAGCCCGAGCTTTCCGTCGCGCGGGTCCTTCAGATCCGGGCGCCACGACTCGGCGTTGATGCGGAACTCGCGGGCCACATGCGTGGCGACGATGTCGTCCTGCGCGAAGGTGATCGGTCGGCCCGCAGCCACCCGCAGCTGGAGCGCCACCAGGTCGAGCGCGGCGAGGGTGCCGTCGGGCTGGCGCACCCGGTGGGCCTCCTCGGTGACCGGATGCTCGACCTGAATGCGAGTGTTCATTTCGAGCAGGTAGAAGTGCCCGTCTTTGAACATCAGCTCGACGGTGCACGCGCCCACGTAGCCGCACTCGTCCGCGATGCGGCAGGCGATACCGCAAATACGCTCGGTCAACTGGGGCTGTTCCCGAAGCAGTGCCGGCGGCGCCTCTTCCTGGATCTTCTGGCTCGCGCGCTGCTCCGTGCAATCGCGCATGCCGAAGTGCCGCGTGTTGCCGAAACGATCGCGCACCACCTGGACCTCGAGGTGCACCGTCTCCGGAATGTTCTGCTCGAACATCACGCCCGCATCCCACCCATTCGCAGCGATCTCCGAGAGCACGCGCTTGACCGCCGCGGGCACTTCCTCGAGGGTCCCCACCACGACCTGTCCGCGGCCACCGCCACCGTTCGCGGCCTTGATGCGCCCGGGGAATTGGAAGCGGCCCGCGGCGTGACCCGCGCCCACCGCGGCGATGATCTCGTCTGCCTGAGAGGACTCGAGCACGATGCCCGGCGTGACTGCGCGGGGATCGATCGCCTCCGCGATGCCACGGAACATCCGCTTGTCTCCCGCTCGCTCCACCACATCCTGCATGGGGCCGACGAAGACGATTCCTTCCTCGCGGAAGAGCTGAATGGCGGCGCTGTTCTCGGCGAGCGGGCCGTAGCCCGGGTAGAGCGCCGATCGGGCGAGCTCGGCCTCAGCCTGGTTGCCGAAGCGGGCTGCGTACGCGGTCTTCACCCTCTGGGCGATCTGCTCGGCATTGGCGTAGCTCTGCCGGAAGTTGCCCTCGAGCCCGATGGTGAAGCCGCCGGCCTGGTTGGCCAGACGCACCTGGAGCGAGGTCGCGTCGTCCTGCTCGCTGAAGAGCACCACGGGCCGCGCTCCGAAGGCGATCGCTTCGCGCACGGCACGCACACCCATCTCTCCCTTGTCGGCGACGATGACGTACTGGAGCGCGCCCTCGCCAACCGTGGTCGCTGGCAGCCGATCGAGCGGGTACGTCACCAGGTAGATCAGATCGGCCACGCGCGGCGTCTTCGCGGTGAGCTCGGCCGCCTCGAGATTCAGTCGCCGCCGGAGCTGGCCCACGAGCGCCGGGTAGCGATGCAGCGCGAGCACGAGCCGCAGCCCTTCGTCATCGCCATCCACTGCGGTCTCCAGGTGGCTCGCACAGGTGCTGAGCGAGGTCGACTCGAGCAGGGTGGCCCAGGCCGGCTCGTCGGAGATGACGGTGCGGCCCACCTGTACGCGGGCCCACAGCTCGCGCACGCGAGAGGGCGCCTGAGCGTCGAGTCGTGCGAGGGGCGTCTCCCACGCGAAATAGCGCAGCCACGCGTCGCCGTTGGCGACCAGGTATCTCAGCGCGACCAGCCGCTGCCCGACACGCCCCAACGGGAGGCTGGCCAGTGCGTTGAGCGTGGCCGCACTCGGCGCCGTGAGCACCGAGAGGACGGCGTTGCAACCCAACGGCACACAGCCTGGGCCGATGCATGATTGGAGGGCAGCGAGGAGCTGCGGGTCGTTCTGGGGAACCGTCGTCGAAGAGGCCGCCATGGCGGCGCGCTTCTAAGAACTCCGAGGGTGCGCCTCAAGAGGCCTTCACAGCTGCGAGACGAGGTTCTTCGAGGTCTCCGCTCCTGCGCCACCGACCTCGGCGAGCACGACGGAGCCCTTCGGGTGTTTCTCTTTCAGCAACTCGAGCGCTGAACGTGCACGTTCGATTCGCTTCAACTCGCGCGCACCAAAAACGGAGGCAGGAAGCGCCTGCGCCAACGCCGCGCGTTCCTCGACCGAGAACGGGTCCGCGGGCACTCGGTTCACCACGATCGCGGAGACGGGCAGCTTGTGCTTCGCGAGGCCCTTCTCGAGCTCGATCGCCTCGGTCACCGGCAGCGTCTCAGGCAACGTGACGATCACGCAGCCCGTGATCGCGGGATCGGTGAGGAACGTGACGCCCTCCTGTGCGGCTCTCTTGATTGGCCCGCCCGGAATCGCGCGCGTGAGGAACTCGGGAATCTGCGCGAGCGCCAGTGCATGACCGGTCGCCGGCGAATCGATGATGCACACGTCGTACATCAGCGAGCCATTCGCGTGCTTCCGCTTCGCCAGATCGAGCATGCGGTACATCACGCCCATGTCCGAGAACCCGGGCGCGGCCGAGAGAAACTTCTTCAGTCCCTGGCTCCGCATCGCCGTGTCCGCGAGCAGCTTCAGCGGCAGCGCGTCCTGCAGAAATCGCAGGTGCCCCATGGTCGGAGTGAGCAGCGTGACCCACAGGTTCTCGCTCACCAACGTGGGCTCTTCAGTCGGCTTCGGCCCACCGAGCGCCTCGTAGAGCGCAGAGGGCGTCTCCGCGTTCGGTACGATCTCCGCGAGCAGCACGCGCTTGCCCTGCAAAGCGAATCCCCGCCCGAGCGCCGCGGTGAGCGTCGTCTTCCCGACTCCGCCCTTGCCCGTGACGATGATGCAGCGGCGGTGAACGAGATCGAGGAGCGACATCAGCTTCAACCAACCTAGCACCCTGCGCCTCACCATCGACGCCCCGTCTGTGCTGGCACTCCGGACGATGCTCGCTACAGTCCGGCCCGCGATGCGCGCCATCAACTTCAGCGCTGGACCTGCAGGACTTCCGCTCCCCGCTCTCGAGAAAGCCCGCGACGAGCTGCTCGACTTTCAAGGCACGGGCATGTCGATCATGGAGCAGTCGCACCGCGACAAGCCCTACGAATCGGTGCACCGCGACGCGACGGAGCGACTCACCCGGCTCCTCGGAATCCCCGACACGCACACCGTGCTCTGGCTCACCGGCGGCGCCTCGGCGCAGTTCGCGCTGGTGCCCATGAACTTCCTCCCCGCGGGCAAGAGCGCCGACTACGTGATGACCGGCGTCTGGAGCGAGAAGGCGCTCGACGAAGCGAAGCTCCTCGGCACTCCGCGCATCGCAGCGAATACGCGCGCGCCCGACGGCAAGTACTACCGCGTGCCCACGCAGAGCGAAGTGCAGCTCGATCCGAACGCGGCCTTCGTGCACTCCACCTCGAACAACACCATCTACGGCACGCAGTTCCACACGATGCTCGACACCGGCAAGGTGCCGCACATCTGCGACATGAGCTCGGACTTCATGTGGCGGCCGACGGACGTGTCGAAGTTCGACTTCATCTACGCGGGTGCGCAGAAGAACCTCGGTCCCTCAGGCGTGCTCGTGGCGATCGCGCGGAAGGACTTCCTCAAGACCGGCCGCAAGGACATCCCGAAGATCTTCCGGTACTCGACGCACGCCGAGAACGACTCGCTCTACAACACGCCTCCCACGCTCGCGATCTACCTGGTGCGCAACGTGCTCGAGTGGATGGAGGGGCAGGGCGGACTGCCCGGCATGGAGAAGCGCAACCGCGCGAAGGCCGACAAGCTCTACGGCGCGCTCGACACGCTCTCCGGCTTCTACACCGCCCCCGTGGAGAAGGCCTCGCGCTCGGTGATGAACATCGTCTTCCGCACTCCGTCGGAGGCCCTCGACGCCACCTTCGTGGCCGAAGCCAAGAAGGCGAACATGATTGGCCTCAAGGGCCATCGAACCTCGGGCGGTATTCGCGTCTCCGCCTACAATGCCGTCTCCGTCGAGGACATCGAGGTCCTCGTCTCGTTCATGGAGCAGTTCGCGAAGTCCCATGGTTGAAGTCCAACCCAGTTGATCACCCGGAGTCCTGACATGAAGCGCTTCCTCCTCATCGCCGCACTCACTGCCACGTCGGCCTTCGCCGCCGAGCTCGAGGGCGTGAAGGTCCCCGACTCCGTCACGGTCGACGGCAAGACGCTCGCGCTCAACGGCCAGGGCCTGCGCGTGAAGTTCGTCTTCAAGGTCTACGTGGCGTCGCTCTACCTGGAGCACCCCTCGAAGGACCCTGCGGCGATCATCAAGGCCGATGAGGGCCGTCGCGTGGAGATGAAGATGCTCCGCGATCTCGATCGCAAGGCGATCGTCGACGCGATCAACGACGGCTTCGAGAAGAACACCAAGGACATGGCCCCGCTCAAGGAGCGCCTCGCGAAGTTCACCGAGAAGATCGGTGACGTGAAGAACGGCGCCACGCTGGTGATCCAGTACATCCCCGGCAAGGGCACGATCATCGAGGGCGCGAAGGACTCCTACGTCGCCGAAGGCAAGGACTTCGCGGACGCGCTCTTCTCGGTCTGGCTCGGCGCGAAGCCGGTCGATGAGAGCCTGAAGAAGGGCATGCTCGGCACCAAGTGATTCAGTAGAAGCCGCCTCCTGGGAGATTTTTCCGAGGAGGTCACACTTGAAGAAGAAGCATCTCGCCGCGCTCCTGCTTGCCTCATGTGCCACGCAGGAGGCGGCTACTCGCCCCGCTGAACCGGCTCCGACCCCCGCGCCTGCTGCAGTGGCGCCTGCGAAGGTGGAAGAGCCGAAGAAGTGGGTCGCCGATCTGACGAAGCCGATGCCTGCGGGCCTGGACGAAGG
Source organism: uncultured Myxococcales bacterium (assembly GCA_966211295.1). Classification (GTDB taxonomy): domain Bacteria; phylum Myxococcota; class Myxococcia; order Myxococcales; family Myxococcaceae; genus Archangium_A. The sequence goes on from CBIHPJ010000264.1 coordinate 5,613, forward strand.
CTCGATGGATCTCGCCGCCGATCCCTGCGCCGATTTCTACCAGTACGCCTGCGGCGGCTGGATGGCGAAGACCGAGATCCCCGGTGATCGCCCGCTGTACTCGCGCGGCTTCGTGTCGATCGCCGATCGTAATGAAGAGGCGCTCAAGACGATCCTCGAGGAGGCGGCTGCCAACAAGCTCCCCAAGGACGCGGCGTTCGCGAAGCAGATGGGCGACTCGTACGCGAGCTGCATGGACGAGCCGGCCATCGAGAAGAACGGCCTGCCCGAGGTGAAGAAGTTCATCGCGTCGGTGACCGCGATCAAGAACGCGGACGACGTGGCGAAGGCCGTCGCCACCATGCACTCCGCGGGGCTGCGTCCGTTCTTCAACATCAGCAACGAGCAGGACTTCAAGGACTCCACGCTGGTGATCGCGGGTCTGAACCAGTCGGGCCTCGGTCTGCCTGATCGCGACTTCTATACGGACGAGTCTCCGAAGAAGGCGGAGATCCGGACCAACTACGTCGCGTTCATCGAGAAGATGTTCACGCTCGCGGGTGACAAGCCCGAGGTGGCGAAGGCGAACGCGGCAGCGGTGATGGCCCTCGAGACGCGTCTCGCGAAGTCGTCGCTCACGCGCACCGAGCGCCGCGATCCCGAGAAGGTCTACAACCGCATCGATCGCAAGGGGCTCGAGGAGAAGGCGAAGAGCTTCGCGTGGGGCGCCTACTTCAACGCGCTCGGCCAGAAGAACCTGCAGAACATCAACGTGACCTCGGTTCCGTACTTCGCCGAGCTGAGCACGATGATGACCGACACCAAGCCCGAGCAGCTCAAGCCCTACTTCACGTGGGTGGTGCTGCGCAGCTCGGTGAAGGCGCTCCCCAAGGCGTTCCAGGACGAGGCGTTCTCGTTCAACTCGAAGAACCTGAGCGGCGCGAAGGAAGATCGTCCGCGCTGGAAGAAGTGCGTCGCGTTCGTCGATGACGAGCAGGGCGAAGCGCTCGGCCGTGAGTACGCGCGCCGGCTCTTCCCCGAGGAGTCGCGCACCCGCACCGTCTCCATGGTCAACGCGCTGCTCGGCAGCTTCGAGCAGAACCTCACCACGCTCTCGTGGATGGACGAGGAGACCCGCAAGGCCGCGCTCGGCAAGGCGCGCCTGATGGTCGGTCACAACAAGATCGGTTACCCCGACAAGTGGCGCGACTACACGTCGCTCAAGACGGATCGGAAGTCGTTCTTCAACAACCTGCTCGCGGCGGGCCGCTTCGAGAAGGCGCGCGACCTCGCGAAGATCGGCAAGCCGGTCGATCGCGGTGAGTGGCTGATGTCTCCGCCCACGGTCAATGCGTACTACGAGGCGCAGCTCAACGAGATCGTGTTCCCCGCGGGCATTCTGCAGCCGCCGTTCTTCAACAAGGACGCGACCGACGCGGTGAACTTCGGATCGATGGGCATGGTGGTCGGTCACGAGATCACGCACGGCTTCGACGACTCGGGCCGCAAGTTCGACGCTGATGGCAACTTCAAGAACTGGTGGACCGAGTCGAGCGGCAAGGGCTTCGTGAGCCGCGTGGCGTGCGTGAAGAACCAGTTCGACGGCTACACCGCGATCGAGGATCTGAAGGTGAAGGGCGATCTCACGCTCGGTGAGAACGTGGCCGACCTCGGCGGTCTCAAGCTCGCGCACGCGGCGATGGTCGACTGGCAGGCGAAGAAGGGCGGCGCGAACGACACGCGCTTCTCCGATTCGCAGCAGTTCTTCCTCGGCTTCGCGCAGTCGTGGTGCACCAAGGTGCGGCCCGAGGAAGCGCGCCAGCGCGTCACCACCGACACGCACTCTCCGCCGTACTGGCGCGTGAATGGCCCGCTGAGCAACAGCGACGCCTTCAAGGCCGCGTTCCAGTGCTCGGACAAGGCGAAGATGGTTCGCTCGGGCGCCGAACGCTGCAGCGTCTGGTAATCGACGCGCGTTGAGAGATACAACGCCAGGATGCGAATCATCCTGGCGGCGTTGATGGTGGTAGGCGTGATGCAACAGCGCGCGGAAGCGTGCTCCTGCGTCAGCGAACCGGTCCTCACGAATGACAAGACCGTGCCGCTCAATGTCCGCATTCCGATTCTCGGGCTGCTCGAGACGAACGCGTTCGAGCTGAGGGATACGAACGGCGTCCTGATTCCGACCACGACTGAAGCAGTGCCGGGCGGCCTGTTCCTCGTGCCGATGGCCCCGCTTCAACCCAGCACCGACTACGCAATCAGTCCGGTGGTGAGCCGCTCTTCGGTGCAGCGTTTTCAAACCGGCGACGCCGCGGATGAGATCGCTCCGCTCGTGGCCCCGCAGCTGGGCTCGTTCACACGCAACGTCGTGAACTCTTCCTGCGGCAAGGGTGAAGTGTTCGCGGTGACCGTGCCCGACTTCGTCAACGAGCCTTCGGTGCATGAGGTCTTCATTGGCCCGACCACGAAGTCGATCGATACGAGCCATCCCGTGCTCTTCGTGCCTGCCGCGGGAACGCTGTTCATCGGTGACGCGGTCGCGTGTCAGGCGACCGTGAAGACGAGCGCGATGGCTGATCTCGCGATCGCGATTCGTACTCGCGACTTCGCGGGCAACGTATCGCCGCTCTCCGAGCCGATTCAGTTGAAGGGCGGCGGGACTGGCTGCACTGCGACCGATGGTCCGACTGTGCTGCTGCTCGCGGGTCTGCTTGCCCGGCTCCGCTCGCGCCGCCGCGCGTGATGCTACGACGCCGGGATGCGAATCATCCTGGCGGCGTTGATGGTGATGGGCGTGCTGCAGCAGCGCGCTGAGGCGTGCAGTTGTCGGCCAACGGTATTCGTTCCGACGCTGATTCCATTGAACGCGCGGATTCCGGTACTGACCTCGGGCGATCTCGTCGGCGCGAGCCTTTCATCCGTCGATGGAGGGACCGCTGTGCCGTTCACGACTGAGCCGATCGCCGGCGGCTTCGTGGTGGTGCCTTCCGAGCCATTGGCGCCCGACAGTGACTACGCCTTCAACGACTCGGTCGGGAGCGTCAGTGGGCTGATTCGGACGCGTTTCATCAACGACGAGACTCCACCTCCCGCCCCCACGCTCGGAGCCTTCACGCACTTCGCCTCTCCGGTCTTTCACAACACCTGCGAGATCTCGGGCGGTGAGGGCTTCACCATCAGCGTCATCGACCCGGAAGCGGCGGAGGTCGTCTACGAGATCTTCACGGGGCCCAACGCGAAGAGCATCGACACGAGCGCGCCCGCGGTCGTGCTGCCCTCAGGGGCGATTACGCTCCACGACGCGAGCCTCTGCGGGAGGAACTTCCCTGTTTCGAGCAGAGGTTCGCTGGCTGTCGCCGTTCGCTCGAGAGACTTCGCGGGCAACGTTTCCGAGCTCTCGAACGCCGTTCAACTGAAGGGCTGCAGCACGACCGGAGGGCCGGGGCTCCTGATCCTCGCCAGTCTGCTGACCCGGATCTGGGCGAAATCGCGCAGGAAACAGGCGGTGGGTTGATTTTGGTCAAGCGACCAAGTTAGTTTGGTCGTATGGCCAAGACGCAGGTCTCAGCGAAGCGTGATCGGGTCGAAGCGCCGTCCGAGCCGGTCGACACCGACGAGAAGGTGCTGCTCGCCGCCGGCAAGCTCTTCCGCGAGAAGGGCTTCGCAGCGACCACGGTGCGAGAGATCGCCTCGGCCGCGCAGATGCTCCCGGGCAGCCTGCACTACCGGTACTCGAGCAAGGACGACATCCTCGTCGCCTTGATGAAGCGCGGCGTGGAGCGCGCGATCAAGTCGGTCGAGGTCGCCACCGCCGGGGAGAAGAGCGCGATCGAACGGCTCCGTCTCGGCCTGCGCGCGCACCTCGAGCTGCTCTGCAACGGAGACGACTCGCTCTACGTGCTGCTCTTCGACTGGCGCTCGCTGACCAGCGGCGCGCTCAAGGGCGTGCTTCGCGAGCGCGAGAAACTCGAACGCTACTGGGACGGCCTGCTCTTCGAAGCCCACGCGTCCGGCGGCGCGCGTCCGCTGCTCGACATCGAGCTCGTGCGCCACTTCGGCTTCGGCGCGATCAACTGGGTGGCCACCTGGTACCGCCCCGAGCACGGCCGCACGCCCGCGCAGATCGCCGACACCTTCTGGAGCTTCCTCGCGTTCGGCCTCCTCCACGAGAGCGCGCGCCCGAAGGATCTCGACACCCACTTCGCCGCGCTGCTCGCCGCGAGCTTCGGCAAGTCATTTCCAGAACAAGCGCGCGGACCAGACGCAGAGAAGCGCGGCGGAGCACGGGCGAAGCTGAAGTCGAACGAAGGAGAGAGCTAAATGATCACCACCCTCGGCAACCTGTTCAACACGCTGCCCCTCATGAAGGACGCCACCGCGAGCGGCAATCTCACGGTGCTTCGTTCCCTCCTCGGCCCCGCGTGGCGAGGCATGGTGCAGCAGGTGGGGAAGGGCGGCTCGAGCACCACGATGCCGGTGAACTACGGCGTCAGCTTCGACTGGCACTACCTGCGCAATCGCCCGCAGCTCGCGCGCCTCTACGAAGCGGCGAAGGACTCGCAGTGGCACCCGGGCAAGGATCTCGACTGGAGCCAGCACGTCGATCCGTTCTCCGATGAGAAGGCCGTGCTGCCGTGGGACTTCCTCCCGGTGGTTGGTCTGAAGCAGTTCAGCCGCGCCAGCGCGAAAGAGAAGGCCGAGCAGCGGCGCGCGATCGCCTCGTGGTTGCTGAGTCAATTCCTCCACGGAGAGCAGGGCGCGCTCTTCGCCGCGTGCCAGGTGACCGAAGCGGTGCCGTGGCTCGACGGAAAGCTCTATGGCTCCACCCAGGTGGTCGATGAAGGCCGCCACGTCGAGGTCTTCCACGGCTACCTCACGCAGAAGCTCGAGAAGAAATACGAGGTGAACGACAACCTCTACGTGGTGATCGACGCGCTGATGAGCGACTCGCGCTGGGACATGAAGTTCCTCGGCATGCAGATCATGATCGAGGGCCTCGCGCTGGGCGCCTTCGGCATGATCCAGCAGAAGACGCAGGAACCGCTGCTCAAGAAGATGCTCACCTACGTGATCACCGACGAGGCGCGGCACGTTCACTACGGTGTGCTCGCCCTGCAGGAATTCATCTCGCAGCTCTCCGACAAGGAACGCCGTGAGCGCGAAGATTGGGCGTTCGAGGTCTCGCTCTTCCTGCGCAATCGCTTCTTCGCGCACGAGTTCTACGACGAGTACTACGGGCACGCGATGACGCGCGCGCAGTGGGAACAGCTCGTGCTGCAGTCGGAGATGATGAAGATGTTCCGCCGCAC
>CBIHPJ010000265.1:0-10876 GCA_966211295.1 uncultured Myxococcales bacterium
CATCGAGGCGTTCGGTCGCTTCGCGTTCCACACCGACACGCACGCGGGCGATCGCTTGATCGCGGCGATTCGCGCTGATCCGCGCACTGCGCCTGCGGTCGCTGGCCAGACGGATCCGCTCTGGTTCCGGAAGTTCTTCGCGTCTCCTCCCGAGCAGTACCGCGAGGCGCTCATCGAGATCATGGGAAGGCCCGAGCACACCGGCTGCGGTCACCTCCGGCTCGCCATGCAGTTCCCGGAGCGCTGGGGCATTCGCGCGGGCCTCACCAACGACTTGTTGCGCGCGGCGCTGAGCATTCGCTGGGCGGGCGCGCAGGAGCTGGAGATCACGCCGCTCCCTGGCGGCCACTCCGAAGGCGCCGTGGTGAACGTGCACGTGGCGGAGGAGCTCGACGCGTTCTCGCTGGTGCCGCTCGTTGCTCCCTCGATCGCGGGAAGGCAAATGTTCGTGAATCATCCGCATGTAGCGAGCTTCCTGCGCAGGCAGACCGCCAAGTGGCTCTCGCAGCAGCGCGATCTCGTGGGGGCTCCGCCTTCGGCCGCGGCGCTGTTCGAGGCGATACAGGCGCTTCACCAGCAGCAGTTGATGGCCACGCTTGGTGAGCTCGCCGCGGGACTTCCCATTTATGACGTCACCGTGAATCCAGATGGGCGGTCGCAGGTGAAGTTGGCGGGACGTGTTCCGCCCAGGAGTTGACTCGCCCTCACCCCGACCCCCTCCCACGGGAGAGGGAGATTTAATGGCACTTGGTGCCATATAGTTCAGGGATGGCGAAGAAAGCTCCCGGACCCGGCCTGCTGCAGTTCATGAACGGCATTCGCACCAAGGGCTTCCTCGACTTCGTGGGAGAGCAGTGGCGCGAATACGGCGACCACTTCCAGGTGAAGTTGGCCAACCGGACGCTGTTCTTCGCGATGCACCCCGACTCGGTCGAGAAGGTCACCGTGTCGCAGAAGCAGCACTACGAGAAGCTGCGCAGCTACGACAACGTGCGCGACCTGCTGATTGGCGACGGCCTGGTGGTCAGCATCGGCGAGCTCTGGCGCAAGCAGCGAAAGTTGATGGCACCCTTCTACACACCCAAGGGCGTGCAGCAGTACGCCGAGCTCTTCCTGCGCGACGGCACCATGCTCGCGGATCGGTGGGGAGCGTTCGCCAACAAGGGCTCCGAGATCGAGATCTCCGAGGAGATGACCTTCGTCACCGCCACCATCATCTTGAAGGCAATGTTCTCGTTCGAGACCAACGAGTCGATCATCGAGATGCGCGACGCGGTCGACACGCTGCTGCAGTTCGTCACCGAGCGCATGACCAGCCTCCCGATTCCGACCTGGGTGCCCACCGCGAAGAACCGCAAGTTCAACGCCGCCACCAAGCTGGTGAACGAGCTGATCAGAGACATCATCGCCAAGCGCAAGGCGCTCGAGGAATCGAAATGGCCCGACGATCTCCTCTCGAAGTTGATGAAGGCGAAGGACGAAGAGACCGGCCACATGATGTCGGATCAACTGCTGCGCGACGAGTCGATCACCACGTTCTTCGCCGGACACGAGACCACCGCGCGCACCATGACCTTCGCCTGGTACGCGCTCGCCTCGAATCCGCACGCGCGAGAGAAATTGAACGAGGAGCTCGATCGCGTGCTCGGCGGAAAGCCGCCCACGGTCGAGGCGCTCAAGCAACTCCCGTATACGTTGCAGGTGGTGAAGGAGGTGCTGCGCCTCTATCCCGCCGCGCCCTTCTACGCGCGTGACGCAGCCAACGGCGGTGAGCTGGGCCGCTTCGAAGTACCGAAGGGCGCGTCAGTGATGCTCTCGCCGTTCTACACGCACCGGCACGCAGGATTCTGGGAGGAGCCGGACAGGTTCGATCCGGATCGCTGGGCGCGCGAGAAGGAAATGGCCCGCCACAGCTACGCGTACCACCCGTTCTCCGCCGGCCAGCGCATCTGCATCGGGAACAACTTCTCTCTGCTCGAGACGCACCTGCTGCTCGCGGTCCTCGCGCAGCGCTACACGCTCAAGCTGAAGCCCGGATACGAGGCGTGTTGGCAGATGCACGGCACCCTCGCGCTGCGTGATGGCTTGCCGATGATGATCGAAGCGCGCACCTGATCAGCGCGTCATCGCGCTCCACAGCTGAGCGGGCGACATGCGAGGAGAGCCCGCCTTCTTCGCCTCGGCCTCGCGGATCAGCTCGACGATGCGCTGGTTGAAGGGCGCCTTGTTCCCGCTCTCCTGGGCCACTCGCACGATCTCTCCGTTGAGATAGTCGACCTCGGTCGTGCGGCGCGCATCGAGGTCCTGCCACATCGACGATCGCGACGAAGGATCCATCTTCAGCTGCGCGCCCACGAGGAGCTTCACGATCCCTGTCGGCAGCTTCAGCACCTTCGGCATCAGGCCGATGGGCAAGCCGTTCCACGGAGCGAGCTTGATGCCGGCTTTCTTCGCGACCTTCACACCCTCGCCCACCACCGCGGAGATCACCTGCCGGTACCCCGCATCGAGCAGCAACGCCGGAGTCGACGCGTCGCTCAGCGCGCTGATCGCGTTGTTCAAGTTCACCATCAACTTGGTCCACTGCTCGGGCGCCACGTCCTCGTGCTCCACCACGGGAATTCCGCCCGCGCGCAGGGCCTCGCTCAACGCCGGCGGAAGCGTCTCGACGATCAACGGACCGCTCGTCGCGCGACGATAGATCGTGCCTGTGCCGCTGCCAGCGACCGCGATCACGTTCCAGCTCACGATCGAGGCGAGCACCTTCTGCTCCGGCATCAGCGCGCGCAGCGTGCCCGGGTTCCGCACTCCGTTCTGCAGGCTCACCACGGTGGTGCCTTCGCGGAGCACGGCGGCGAGCTCGCGCCCCGCTTCCTCCGAGTGCTGACTCTTCACGCAGCACAGCACCACGTCGCACTCGGCGAGCGCCTTCGCCTCGGTCGCGAACGTGTAGCGATCGGCGGGAATCTGCGCGCGCGGACCGTCGTAGTCCTGCACCGCGAGGCCGCTCTGCGCGAGCTGCGCCTGGAGCTTCGGACGGCCGACGAAGATCACCTCAGCGGAGCCCGCGGCCAACACCCGGCCTCCCACGTAGCAACCGATCGATCCCGCTCCGAAGACGCCGATCTTCATAGAGCGCGTCTTACTGCCTGCGCGGCCTCCTGCACTTCAGCTTCCGAGACCGCGTCACTCGCAGGTGCGTCGAACGCCGCGCGCCCCCGGTGATGCTGCGGCGTGTTCGCGAAGCGCGGCAGGAGGTGCAGGTGGAAGTGCTGCAGGATGTCGCCCAGCGCGAGCGCGTAGACGTGCTCGGCCTGGAGCTCCTTCAACTGCGCGTTCATCACGTCTCGCGCGAAGGGACCCAGGGCCGCGGCTTCCTGCGGAGTGAGGTCGTACCAGGCCCGCGCGTGACGCTCGCTGGTGAGCACCAGCCAACCCTTCACCGGCGTCGGCTGATTCACCGAGTGCAGGAGAAAGCCGTCACGCCGCAGGAGGATCTTCGAGGGCTCCATCGAGCACGCCGCGCAGGTCATTTGAGCTGTCTCTTCCGGGTGAAGGCGTAGAGCCACAGCGGCAAGAACGCGACGGCCTCCACCGCGAGCACGTACATCCCTCGCGCGGAGAGCATTCCGACGCCGATGGGTGCGACGGGTAACGGCCTCCACGGAAAGAAGAATCTTTCAGTGGTGATGGGCCAGAACAGCCCGACGCCGAGCCCGCCGTCGGTGAGCATGTCGAGCAGCGGATGACTGAGCACGACGACCGTGAGCGCGATGGTGCTCTTCCATGAGCGAGTCAACAGCCACGCGGCCACGCCCATCACCAGCGCGAAAGCGATGGAGTGGGTCGCCCCGCGATGACCGAACGGCGCCTCGTACGGAATGCCGAACTTGAAGGCGATCACGTCGAGATCGGGCACCAGGGAGAAGGTCGAGAACGCCACCGCCGCTCTCCAGTTGAAGCGCCCCTCGTGAGCCCTCGCCACCGCAAAGCCCATCGCCACGTGTCCCAGACTGGCCATCTGCGTGCTGCATATCGCAGTCGCACCACGAGGAGATCTATGGTGCGCCGGTCATGACTCGCCCGGCAGTGCTCATTGCCCTGCTGCTCGCGACCTGCGCTTCGGGGGCGGAGCTGACGCCCATCACCCTGCAGCTCAAGTGGCGGCACCAGTTTCAGTTCGCCGGCTACTACATGGCCGAGGCGCGCGGGTACTACCGCCAGGTCGGGCTCGACGTGCGCTTCGTCGAGGCCAGTCCAGGCCACGGGTCGATCGACGAGGTCCTCGCGGGCAACGCGCAGTTCGGAGTCGGCACCACCGATCTCCTTCTCTACAAGCATCAGGGCCGCCCCGTGGTCGCGCTCGCGGCGATCTTCCAACACTCGCCCTTCGCGCTGATGACGCTCAATACCGGCGCACCGCTGACCGCGCTCAAAGACAAGAAGGTGATGATCGAGCCGCACTCAGCCGAGCTGATGGCCTTCCTCTCACGCGAGGGCCTCGGCGCCGGCGCGCTCATGCAGGTGGAGCATTCGTTCGACACCGCCGATCTCATCGAGCGCCGGGTGGACGCGATGTCCATCTACGTCACCGACGAGCCCTGGACGCTTTCGTCGAAGGGCGTGCCGTATTCGCTGTATCCGCCGCGCAACGCGGGCATCGACTTCTACGGAGACACGCTCTTCACCACCGAGGGCTACGTCAGCTCGCATCCGGACATCGTCGACAAGTTCCGCGAGGCGAGCCTGCGTGGGTGGAAAGACGCGATGGCCAACCCCGAGGCGGCGATCGAGCTGATCCTCCAGAAGTCGGATCGCAAGTCGCGCGCGCAGCTCCGCTTCGAGGCCGACGCGATGGAGCCGCTGCTGCAATTCGATCTCGTCGAGCCCGGGTACATGAGCCTGGCGCGCTGGCGCGACATCGCGGCGGTGTACGCGGAGGCAGGGCTGCTCCCGCCGAAGATCGATCTCGACGGCTTCGTCTACGCCGCGCCCACGCCCGTGCCGCGCTGGATCTCGGCGACCATGGTCTCGCTGGTGGGCCTCGCGCTGCTGCTCACCGTGGGCACGCTGGTGATCGCGCGCTCGAATCGTCGCACGCGTGAGAGCGAGGCTCGCTTCCGCACGATGTTCGAGCGCTCACCTGATCCGAACTTCATTCTGCGCGATGGGCGCATCATCGACTGCAACCTCGCCGCGGCGCGCGCGCTCGGGTACGCGACCACGGCGCAGCTGATCGGCCTGCGGCAGATCGATCTCTCCATGCGTATGCAGGCCGACGGCTCGTCTTCCGAGGAGCTGGCGAACAAGCACATGGCCCAGGCGCTGCGCGACGGCGTGCATCGTCACGAGTGGGATCACGTGCACCTCGACGGGCATCCCGTGCCGATGCGCATCACCATGGCGAAGATGCGTCTCGACGGTGCCGACGCGATCTTCGTGAGCGGTCAGGACATCTCGGAGACGCGTGAGCTCGAGCGTTCGCTCCGCAAGGCCTCGGCGGAAGCGGGCGCGGCGAGCCGGCTCAAGAGCCAGTTCCTCGCGAACATGTCGCACGAGGTCCGCACCCCGCTGGCCGCGATCATGGGCGTGGCCGAGCTCGGCCGTGGCGCTCAGACCTTGAACGAAGCGCAGGAGCTCTTCACCACCGTGGCGGGCGCGGGCCAGACGCTCCTCTCGCTCGCGAACGATCTGCTCGACGTTTCACGGCTCGAAGCGGGCCGGCTCCGCATCGAAGACGGCAGCGTCGACGTGAAGGCGCTCGTCGCGGCGAGTGTGGGTCTGCTGCAGGCTCAGGCCCGGGCGAAGGGCCTCGCGCTCGAGGTCTCCATCGAGCCCGACACCGGCCCCGTGGTGAAAGGCGATCGCGGTCGACTCGCGCAGGTGCTCACCAACCTGCTCTCGAACGCCGTGAAGTTCACCGAGAAGGGCAGCATCGTGGTGCGCGCCAAGGCGAGCGGCGGAATGCTCAGCTTGAGCGTCACCGACACCGGAGTGGGTCTCTCACCCGCGCAACAAGAGCGGCTCTTCGAGCCCTTCACGCAGGTCGATGAGAGCGCCACGCGCCGCTACGGCGGAGCGGGACTGGGCCTCGCGTTGAGCCGGCAGATCGCGCGGCTGATGGGCGGAGAGCTCTCCCTCGAGAGCGCCGCGGGAAAAGGCAGCACCTTCACCTGCTCGGTGCCCGCTCCGCTCGTCGTCGATCCCCAGGTGGTGGAACAGCCCGCCCCTCAGCTCGTGGCCGATCTCTCAAACCTGCGCGTGCTGGTGGTCGAGGACAACAAGGTGAACCAGCTGCTCGCCACCACGCTCCTCAAGAAGGCGGGGGCGCTCTCGGAGATCGCGGAGAACGGCGTGCTGGCCATCGAGCGGCTCGAGCGCGGACCGACCGACTTCGACGTGGTGCTGATGGACGTGCAGATGCCCGAGCTCGACGGTCTCGAGACCACGCGCGCGCTGCGCCGGAAGTCGCTCTTCGAGAAGACGCCGATCGTCGCGCTCACCGCGCACGCGCTCGAGGAAGAGCGAGAGCGCTGCCTCGCCGCGGGAATGAACGGGTACCTCTCGAAGCCGATCGAGGTGCAGGCCTTCTACTCGGTGCTCCGCCAGTTCGTGCCTGCGCGGTCTCAGCAGTAGAGCTCTTCGCGCAACGACGCAGCCATCGACTCGAGCCGCTCTTCATCGGGCATTCCGAGCTCAGCGCGCTCCGCTTCGCTCTTGCCGGCGAGCAACCCTCGCGTGAGCGTCGCGAGCGCCTCATCACGAGCCCCTCGAATCTTGCGGCGCGCCTGACGAGAGAGCCGCGGAGCGAGCGCCTCATGGAGCGCCCAGGACCAACTCGAGTGACCGAGCTCATCCTCCGAGACCGACGCCATCACCGCACGCACGGCAGGATCCGGTGCGTGCATCGATTGATAGAGGCCGACCATCGCGCCGAACGTCTCACGCGCGCAGCCTTCCACGGCGTTGTCCAACGCGATCTCTTCGAGCGAGCGCACCTCGGTCCGCGAGCCGCTGATTCCGAACCGGCCGCCGCGCCTGCGAGCGAGGGCACCGACGAGGCGAGTGTGACGACGCTCTTCATCCGCGGCTCGGAGCGCGGCGCGACGCAGCGCCTCAGGCAGCGCGTGACGGGAGAGCTCGACCGCGAGCTGCTCGAACGCCACCACTGCCGCGGCTTCGTGCGCCGCCATGTCGCCGAGAATCCGTCCGACTCCTGAGCCACCCGCGTGCATGTTGACGCCGGCAGCGAGCCGGCCACCCGTCCCGCAGAAGGTGATCCAGCAGACCAGGTCATTCGAGTTCAGCGGGCTGCACTGGGGCAGCGGGTTCCCATAGCTGTCGTGGGGACACAAAACCACGCACGCGTCAGGCTGGAGAAACAGTCCCGGGTCCTTGTTGAAGGGCCCGGTGCAGGTCTGCACCCAATTCGCGCAAAACTGGTTGAGCACAATCCTCCAACCACCATCGGGCGTCCCCGCGTCGTAGTAGATCCGGGCGCCACCATCCGGGTCGTAGAGCGCGCGCCCACCGGTCCCGGCGTCGTCGAGGCCAACCTCGAGACAGGGCTCGAAACCACCGTCAGAACCAGCGTCAGAACCACGAACGAACCCGGCATCGGTCCCGGCGTCGAACCCGGCGTCGAAGCCAACCTCAAGCCCTGCGTCGAAATTCGAGTCGCGAGTTTCTGGATCACGATCCGGAATGACGCTGGCGTTCGGATTGAACTGGAAGTTGGGCTGCGGCTCGCGTCCACATCCCGGGAGAATGAGCAACGGCGCCGCCGACACGCCCAGGACCGCGCGTCGCAACAGACGCTTCAGGTCACGCTCATTCAGCTTCATGGCTTGAACTCCGTTTTGGCCTGCTCAAAAGACGCGTGTTCGTCAGCGACGTCGAAGGTGAACGCCGAGGCCTCGAGCTTAAGGCCGGGCCGAGTGAGCTGCACGCCGGCATCAGAAGACGCGATGCCCGCGGCACCCTGAGCACGGTCGAACGTGACACTCGGTGACGAAGCGCGCACCTCGTTGGGCCCGACGAGCTTCACTCCGCCCTTTCCCTCGAATTGCCCGGAGAAGAGATTGCCCGTGACGAGCGGAGCACTGAGCTGAGTGCCGTCGCGCACGATCAACACCCCGGCGTCGTGAACGACCACATCACCGGGATTGCCGACCTCACGAAACACGTCGAGCCGATTCGCAGTGGTGACCACGCGCAACGTGTCGTTGGACCACGAACGAATCGACACCTGCTCCAGCCGCAGATCGGGGTGTGACGGATCGCGCACGGGCTGAGCCGGCCGCGAGCACGAGCACGCCAACACGATGAGGAAGCAAAGTCGCAAGGTGGCCAGCATACTGCCCGCCCGATGCGCCGGCTGCTCCTCACCATCCTTGGGCTCGTCGTGGCGCTCGCGCTCACGGGGTGGCTGGTGCTCCGGAGGCAGGCGCAGAAGCTCGGTGAAGGCCTGGTGCAAGACGCGCAGGCGCTCGATGCGCGCCGCTTCGAGCTTCCTTCAGGCGATCCAGGAGAGATCTTCGACTGCCTGGGACACGAGGCTGATCTCTCGCCCGACGTCAGCCGCTCCCTGCCGTGGACCTTGCCCGAGGTGATGGCGGTCACCGCGGGCACTCAGCCGATGAGCGACGCCTTCCGCGCCGAGCTCGAGTCGCATCGCCCCTGGCTCGTGCGCACGCTCGCGTGCGGCAAGTTGAAGACGGTCACCCAGACCGCGGGACTCGGCGCATTTCCCGACGTGCGTCACGGGCGTCGGCAATCGATGCCACGCTTGATGGAGGCGCTCACCTCACTCGCTCCACTCGCGATGAGAGACGCGCTCGCGCGGAAGGCACCGGGCGAAGCGCTGCAGATCTGCAGCTCGGTGCTCACGCTCACCACGGGCTGGCTGCGACTCGAAGGTCTCGAGGGCATGTTGCCCACGCTCGGTGCCTCGCGCTCCGTGCTCGCCGCGTGTGCCGACGCGCTTCACACCGCGAGCGATGAAGACGTGGCGCGCTTCCGCACCAGGGCCGCTGAGCTCCGCACGCTCGCGCCTCAGTACACCGAGGTGATGGCGCTCGAGCGAACGCAGCTCGGTCTTCGTCTCTTCGGGGGCTGGCTTCCCGCAGATCTCGACGCGCAATTGCCGAGCACCGCGCGCGCGATCACCAAGACGCAGAGAGAGTCGAAGTACGAGCGAGGGATGAAGGCGACCCTCGCGCTGAGGCTCTACTGGCGCCGCTTCGATGCGGGCATGCGCGAGGTCGAAGCCGCGAGCGCGCTCGCTCCCGCACCGCGGGAAGCAGCGATCTTGAAGGCGCAGGCCAACCTCGACGCGCCGTTTCTGCGGAGATTCTTCACCGCGGATCCCGTCGATCTCCGCTACCAGATGTACGCGGTGTACCTGGACAACCTGCACGCCACGCTCGAACGTTTGGCGACGCCCTGACCTGAAGCGTCGTCAACCGCGAGCGCTGCGCAGCACCAGCACTTCGCCGAACTCGCCGCGGCGATCGTCGAGCGTGAAGGCGCCGCCTTCGACCTGCGCGAGGAAGTACGCGCCGAACTCCAGCTCGGGGCCCGCGGCGTACACGCTGATGTTCTTCTGCCGCGCCAGCGCGCCGAGCGTGCGCGCCACCATCGCCGCCACCGGGCCGTGAAACGGGTAGTACAGGTAGAAGATCGACCCGCTCGAGAGATCCACGTCGCGCACGTCGGCGGTGTCGAAGTTCACGTTGGCGAGCCCGAGGTGGCCCGCGGCGTGGCGCGCCTCGGCGGCGTACGACGGTTCGAACTCCACCCCGCGCACCTGGGTGTCGCTGCTCGCGCCGACGGTGAGCGCCAGCTTGCCGCTGCCCGAGCCGAGGTCGAATACCAGGTCGTCGACGCCAGGCTGCATCTCGGTGAGGAAATCCGAGACGCGAAAAGCGCGGGTCGCGAGATTGAGCAGCCCGAACTCGGTCGGCGTGACGAAGGGAGCGTGACGAGAGAGAAAGAGGAGCCCGTCGAGGTAGTCGTCGGCCGGCGTGCCCGAGCAGTCCGCGTGGCGATCGAAGCCCAGCGATTCCCACGCGAAGCGGAAGCCGGCGTGGTTGAGCGCGCCCGAGCGCAACGACGCGGCGACGGTTTCCCCCGCGCGGCCCAGCGCGTCGTGCACGGCGAGCTCGTGCGCCTCGAAGTCGGTCCACCGCTGTCTCGCGCCGGTGAGCTGCAGGAAGTCTTCTTCGAGCTCCTTGCGCAGCACGTTCTCTCGCACCAGGTGGAGCTGCTCACGGCGGTGCCACAGCGGCCCCAGCGCCAACCCCGAGGGGGCGCGTTCTTCACCGAGCGCGGCGACCCGCTCCATCCACCACGGCACGGGGAGCGAGGGGCTCAAGTCGCGTCAGCGTACGCCCTCACGACCGAAGCGGCGAATCCCGGAGAAGCTCAGGGCACCGTGTCGAAGTGCTGCGCGATTTCGTGACCACCGTTGACGAAGGTGATCACCGTGCCGCCATCCCGTGGCGACGCTAAGGCGAATCGAGGTCGGAGCGCCTCCATCAGACGAAACGGATCCCGAGTAGACGACGTCGCGCGCGACGCCTGAGCGTCGAACGCAGCACTGAGAGGGAGGAGGACTGCACGACACGAAGCCGAGCGTGAGCGCGCCAGTGAGAAGAGCCGCGTGCTTCATGGCGCCTCCAGCTGCACGGATGACTCGACGCCCGTGAAGGGGTCGACCACGGTGAGGGTCACGCTGGTCGCGGTGTTGAGGCACGACGTCTGCGGATCAATCGCGTCGACCACGCTCGTGTTCACGTCGAAGTCCTGTCCGCCATCGGTCTGATAACGGCCGTTCGTCGCAGAGCGGCGGAGCAAGTCACCGTCATAGGTGACG
>CBIHPJ010000266.1:0-10865 GCA_966211295.1 uncultured Myxococcales bacterium
CGCGGCAGAACGGCGAAGTGCTCGTCACCTACGAGCAGGAACACGATGAGCTCACCGGCGCCGGATTCTTGATGAACCCGACCGGTGAGCCGATGAAGCACACGGATCACTTCTTCATGCCGAACGTCACGCGCGTCGACTACCTGTGGGGCTCGCGCAGCGGCTACGTGATCTCGAGCCAGGTGACTCCGGTGGGTCCGCTCGAGTCGCTGGTGTACACGTCGATCTCGTACCGACTGCCGTTCGATCTCCCCGGCAACCTGGTGGCGCGCGGGCTGAAGCGCTTCATGAAGTGGTACACGACGCAGGTCATCACGCAGGACGTGGACATCATGCGCACGCAGCGTGAGGGACTGACCAACGCGCCTGGTGCGCTCGAGTTCACCAGCACCGAGGCTGATTTGCTGCACGCCGACATCGAAGACGTGCGCGGCTGGCTGCGGAGTGGTGGTGAAGGTGATGGGCCCGAGCCTGCGACTCGGCGCATCTCGTTCTGGATTTAGAAGGTCAACACCAGCCCGATCCCGGGACCCGCGGTGGGCACCACCTGGAGTCGCACCGCCTGCGCGTCGCCACCTTCGCGGTAGTGCTTCCAGCCTGAGATCAGGTGCTGCGGTGAGGTGAAGATCGTCGCTTCACCGATCGCCACGCCCACGCCCATGTTGATCAGGCCCGACGTCCACCGTCCGTAGCCGAGCCCGAGGATCAACCCGAGGCCGACGTTGAACGCCACGTTCGCCGCATGGATGTACCACTGCACGTTGCCGCGCTCTGCCTCTGCGCCTTCCTTGAGCATGCGTTCACCTTCAGCGATCAGCGCACACGTCTCGTCAGGCGGTGTCGTCTTCACGCGTTGCTCGAATCTCGGTCCACCTTCCAGCACCTCAAGAGGACCAAGCACCGTGAACGCCACTCCGACGCCCGTGGAGAACGCGCCCCAGTACCAGTCGGGCTGCTCCTCCTTGGGGAAGAGCGGCATGATCGAGAGCTGCGCGACGGTGAGAATTCCGTAGGTCGCGCCCCACGCGAGCGTCCAGGTGCGCGCGCGGCCGCTCTCTTCCACGAGCAACTTCTGGAGGAACTGCAAACGCTCCTGGTCACTCTTCGTCGCCACCCCACTGGCTGCCGTCCCCTCGGGGCGCTCGCAGTTCTGAGCAAACGACGAAAAGGACCAGGACAGCGCGAGCACCAGGAGCAGTCGCTTCACTGGTCCAGCATGCGCTGCAGTCCGTCACTTATCCATTGCTGGTTCGAGCATCCCCGCGGCCAACGAGCTTCAGGCCGAAGCTCACTAAGTTGCTCCCTCTCCCTGCGTCAGCGGGGAGAGGGTCGGGGTGAGGGGCGTACTCGTTACGGAACGACCGGCGGCGCGACACAAACACCACCATCCGCATCGACACGCCCATCGATGCCTTCAGCGCAGCGCGCAGTCACGCGAGCGCACGCATCGGCTGGCGCATCAGCAGGCAGCGCCGCGCACAACGCATCGACATCAGCGCACGCGGCTTCGAACGCGGCGCGGAACGCATCACGCACGCACTGACGCTCGGTGTCCCGGCACGTGGTGTCTTCTGGATTCGCGGCGAAGCAGGTGGCGAGCGCATCGCGGCACGCTTCGACCACGGCGGGATCAGGATGCACGGGGATCGGACCACCGCGCCCACCGTGGTGACCGCCCGGACCGCCGCGGTCACCGCCACCAGGTCCACCCGGAGGAGGCAGGCCACCATCAGGGCGCGGACCTTCGGGACGTGGGCCGCCCATGCCGCCATCCCCACCGCGGCATCCGCCACCGGCGCGATCAGGCGGAGGCGGCAAGCAGTCGTGCAGCGCCGTACGACACGCTTCGAGATCGGCATTCGCCGCAGCGACGCAGGTGTCGAAGGTCGCGCGACACGCATCGGCTTCCGCTCGGAACGTGCAGAAGTCAGTCTGCGCACTCTCGAGTGCGTCAGCCGTCTCCGTGACGCTCACGAGGTTGTCCGTGTCGCACGCGGCGAGCGCGCTCAGCGATACCGCCACCACAGCCAGTCGATTCAGTTTCATCATGCAGCTCCAGTTAGGGAGAGGCCGTCCCCTCTCAGAGCTGCTTGTGTTCACGCCGCGGAAAAAACGATCACGGACACGCACCGGGATATCGCGCCATGATCTTGCCGCTGCGAATCGCCCCGCACGCGTCGAGACACTGCGTCATGCCCATCGAGCACTCGTAGAAGTGATCAGGCATGAATCCCTCGCACGTGTCCGGCAACACGAAGCACGCACCTGCAGGCACCAGCCCGCACTGATTCGGAGCGACGATGCGCCCGCAGACGCCGGCGTCACAGGGGCTGGTGGTGTCACAGGGAATTGGATCGACGCAGGGACCGCGGTCGCGGAACCCCACCCCCGCTTGCCGTCGCAAGCACGCGTTCCAGTACGTGACTCCGTCGCAGCCGCACTCCGGTCTCGACTCGCCGTCGCAGAAAGCCGGCTGCTGCGAGCAGCGTCCGAGAGCAGCGCCGCAGGGCTTGTCGCAGAACTGGCCTCCCATGCACTGCGAGTTGTTCGCGCAGCCCATTCCAGTGGGCGGCATGAACATGTCCCCGGCGTCCACGCTGACCAGCGGCAGATCGACGGCATCGCAGCCGGTGAGCACGAGCAGCAGAGCAAAGATCAGTCTCACGGAGAGCGCTCCGGACGAGAGAGGAGATCGAACGAGAATCCGAGCTGCAGCGCGGGGCGCGCCTGCCAGGGCACCAGGAGGAACTCGTGATCCTGCGCGACCTGCACGCGATACCTCCGCCTCGCCGGATCGAGGTCGACGACCGCACGCAGGAACACCGCGCTCGCCTCGGTGATCCGAAAGCGAAGCCCGAGTGCCGCCGTGAAGAATGGCGCCGCGTCCACACCATCAGGCCGCAGGTTTGGGCTCACGACGTCGTTCGAGTCCGCGTGCGAGATCAACAGATCGAGACCACCACCGAGTCCGAACTCCACGTCGAAGCGGCCCAGGTTGCGCCGCACCTCGGGCAACAGCCGAAACGAGACCGACTGCATCTGCAACTTGAGGTCGAGGAGCGTACCGTTGTCGACGATCGGTCCCTGGTAGGAGACGAAGAGCGAGAACTGCGGATGCCACGGCCCGTCGCCGAACGTCGCGGTCGCAGCAGCGCCACCGCCGAAGACGAAGGGCGCCACCGCGCCGTAGCCGCGGCCCTGAAAATAGGCGGCCACTGCGAACGAGAGCGGCGGTGGCTCGGCGGGTTCGGGAGGCTCAGGTTGCTGTACGACTTCGGGCAGCTTCTCGACAACAGGTGCGGGCGGAGGCGGCTTGCGCGTCTCTTCGACAGAGAGCTCCTGCACGCCTGCTTGCGCGACGAGCGCCGCGGATTCCGAGACGAGCAGCGGCGGTCCTCCACGCGGGAGCACCTTGCGACGACGCAGCACTCCGGTCGGCCCGAAGATCTCAACCACGCAACTGTCATCGCTCCACACGATGCGCACGCGCGCGAACGCGCTCGTCGGATCTGGAGGTGGCAGCACGCCCACGCGATGCAGCTCGAGATTCATCGAGCGCAGCCAATCTTCCAGCGAAGTGCGCACCGCTTCGACGTCGACTGGATTTCCTACCGCCTCCATCAGCACCACGTTGCTCTGTCGCTCCTCCGCGACCGCGGGCAGCGAGAGCAACGCGAGCAACAGCCAGTGAAGGCCCAGAGCACGCACGTCAGGGCGTGAGCGAATCCAGGCGGGCGCGGGCGCGGGGAGCAAAGACGCCCTGAGGATAATCATGAAGCACCGCTTCCCACGCAGCGCGTTCGTCATCGAAGTGACCGAGTGCCTGGAGCGCGATCGCACGCGAGCCCTGCGCGTCTTCACGCAGCAGCTGGTGCTTCGAAGCGAGGTACGCGTCGAACGAAGCGAGCGCGGCAGCAGCGTCACCTCGATCGAGCTGCAGGCGACCGAGCGCGGCGTGAGAGAGCGCGGCCTCCGGCGTGCCGGGGAAACGCTCGATGACCAGGTTGAAGTCACGCATCGCGGCGACGGTCTCACCGCTCACGCGCGCCTGAGTCGCACGAGCGAGGATGGCAATCGCATCAGGCTCGGCAGGAGCAGCAGGCAACTCAGGAGCGGGAGGCGCGTGCTTCTTCGCCACCGGACGCGTCGGAGCAACAGCAGGCGTCGGCTCCGGAGCAACGACCACCTCAGGCTCAGGAGCAGGCGACTCAATCTCCCTCTCCCTGCGCAGCGGGGAGAGGGACGGGGTGAGGGGCAGCTTCTCCTCAGTCACCCTGTCCTTCTCAGTCCCCAACCACTTCGGCAGCAGCCCAGTGAACTGCGCCACCGCCGCGAAAGATCCAAAACCCATCAGCGCGACGGCAGCCGCAATCAACATCGGAGCCACCCGACGCCGACGCGGAGCCTCGGCCGCAACCTGCGCGCCCGACAGCGCGCGAGCCACCAACGAATCGAGATCCGCCGTCGAGCCACCGATCGCGTCGAAGTCCATGCGCGCCTGGCGCTCGAACCGGCACGCCGCGCACGACGCGAGGTGCGCATCGACACGCGCGATCTCATCGCTCGTCGCGAGGCCCTTGTTGACCTTGTCGAACAGCTCTTCAGGGTGAAGATCGAGGGTTTCCATCACTCCACCTCCAGGGCGGAGAGCAGTCGGGGATCGGACTCAATGCGCTTCTTCAGCGAAGTCTTCGCAAGACGAACGCGGCTGCGCACGGTGTTCAGCGGCACGCCGGTGGCCTGCGCGACTTCTTCGAGCGAGAACCCGAGCACCACGCGCAGCGCGAGCGTCTCGGCCTGCTCTTCAGGCAACTGCTCCATCAACGAACGAACGGAGTGACGACGGCGCTCCGCTTCGAACGCTTCGGCCTGCGAAGGCTCCACCGCGAATGCATCGGGCTCGATCGCCTCATCGACTCGATCTCCACGAATCGCGTTGCGGCGGCGAGCAGCGAGCGCGGTGCGAGTGACGATGCGCGACGCGAAGTGCGTGATCGAACACTCACCACGAAACGAAGGCAGCGCCTGCACGAGACCGATGAGCGACTGCTGCACCACGTCGTCGGTGTCCGCGTGCGTGGTGCCCATCAGCGAGCGCGCCGCGCGAATCATTCCAGGAGCGAGCTGCTTCAAGAGCACGCCGATCGCGGCGGTCTCTCCGCGAAGCGCTCTTTCGAGCACATCCTCTTGCGGGCGAATGGGGTTTGGCGCGCTCACGGACAGATGGTGTCCCTCAGAACACGAAAGCGATCACGAAGATCACAAACCCGCGAGAACAGGAGTCATTCTTCCCCTCCGAACTGACGGAAAAGAGGATGCGGATCGGCCTACCTCAATCGGCGCAATTCGCCGAGCGCCCAAGGTGCCGAACGGTCGCACCTACGCTCCTGTAGCTGTCGATCAAGCGTGCATCGAAAGTGAGATTGACGTCTCATCGCCGCGTGTCGTTGCCAGGTCTGAAGCCTTCCATCGAGCTCGAGCCCGGCCCCAGCAGTCCACAGTTGGTGGACCGCTCCACGGGGCAGACGCTGCCGATCTCGGACATGGAAGCCAAGGTGCTCGGGGTGTGGGACGGGGAGCAGACCGCCACTTCGCTCTCTGCGAAGTGTCTGCTGCAGGGCGTGAAGATCGAGGCGGAGCAGGTGAAGCAATTCCTGCAACGACTCGAGAAGGCGCAGGTGCTCGGCGCGAAGGTGCCTGACGCGCCTGACGCTCCCACCGTGCCGAGCGTGGAGGAGCCCACCGACATCGTGCCGATGCTGCGCGGTGATCTGGTGATCACCAAGTCGACCACGAGCAAAGGCACGCTCGAGGTGAAGGACCCGACGTCCGAGCGAAGCTTCACGCTCTACGACTTCGAGGTCTCGATCGCCCGCATGCTCGACGGCAAGCGCTCGGCGCAAGAGGTGCTCGACGCCGCGAATCGGCTCGGCATCCCCGTCACGCTGCCCACGCTGAAGACGTTCTTGAAGCAGCTGCGCTCGTACCAGTTCATCGATCTCAACGCGGAAGCGGGCGGCGACTCCACGTGGCCCAAGCGCAAGCAGTGGCCCGCGGAAGTGCGCGAGCTGTACCAGAGCGCGCTGCGCCTGATGCGCGCGGGGAAGTTCGACGAAGCGGTCGGCTACGCGGACGCGATGCTCGCCGCGGATCCACAGAACGAGGAAGCGGCCGCGCTGAAGAAGCGGATCATGGACGAGGCGCTCGGCTCGACCGAGGTGAGCGTGCCGTTCGACGCGCTCCACACCGAGACGCCGAGCGGAGTTCAGAACGCCGCTGCGCCCGCTCCTGATCCTTTCGCGGACTTCGGCTTCAACTCGGCGCCGCCGGCGGCGAGTGAGCTCGCTCCGCTGCCCGAGAATCTCGCTCCGCCCACGCCGCCTCCCGTCGCGGGGCTCGCTCCTTCCGTCGAGGCCACGACTCCGACCGAGGAGCCGAAGCCTTTGCCCGTGGAGCTCGCGCCTCCTTCGATTCCGCCCGTCGTCGTGGAGGAACCTGCCGCTGCGCCGGAGCCAGTTCCGGAGACGGCTCCCACCGCGAAGAAGAGCAAACGCAACCTCTTCATCGGTGGCGGCGTCGCGCTCGTGGTGTTGATCGTCCTCCTGCGGCCGGTGGATGGATTGGCGCAGCTTCCGTGCGAGCTGCAGGTCGACGAGCTCGCGGTGCCGAAGGCGACGTTCGCGGGTCCGGTGACTCCGCCGATGGTGAAGCCGGGCGCGAAGGTCGAGAAGGGCGCGGTGCTCGCGAAGCTCGCCGTGCCGCCCGAGGAATCATCCGACGCCCTCGCGGCGCGCATCAAGGAACTCGAGACCAACCTCGCGTCTGCTCACGCGCCTGGCACTGCGAAGCAGCTCGCGAAGGCGAAGAGCGACATCAAGAAGTTCACCTCCTCGGTGACCTCGCTCAAGAAGATCAAGAAGCAGAGCAAGAAGGCGACCGAGAAGCAGATGGCGATCCTCGACGAGAAGATCGCCAACAAGGAGGCCGAGCTCGAGAAGGCGAAGGCCGAGCTCGAGGAGCTGAAGAAGCCGGACCTGCGCGCTGACTGGAAGAAGGAGCTCCAGGAGCTGAGCTCGAAGAAGGTGCTCGCCGACGTGCAGAACGAGCGCGCGGTGATCGTCGCTCCGGCCGCGGGGCTCTTCCTCGCTCCCGACAAGGCGCCCGAGAAGCTTGCCGAGAACGACACGTACGGCCGCATCGTCGACACCACGTTCAGAGCGGTGACGAAGGAGCCACTCGTGACTTCGGCGGACACCGCGGTCTTCATTTCTCCGACGGGCCGCGTCGACGTGAAGATCTTCCGCAGCCCCGCGGGCGTGACGGCGCGCGTGGAAGGAAATCCGAAGTGGGTCGGCGCGAAGGGGACGCTCGAGGTTTCGTCGGGCAAGACACCGTGGCTGCTCTCCGCGCTCCGCTGAGTCCAACTGTCTCCCTCTCCCCAGGCGGGGAGAGGGTCGGGGTGAGGGGATACCTTCAGTGAAGAACCGACTCGCCGCCCTCGCACTCACTCTCGCTGCATGCGGCCTCGCGACGCCTCCGACACCCGACGCAGGCGCGGGAGGTGGAAGTGGTGGTGGTGTCGTCGCTGGAGGCGGCGGCGCAGGTGGAGGAAGCGGCGGAGGCACGACCACCGGAGGCGGCAGCGGAGCCGACGCAGGCACGGACGCCGGGGCGAGCGGAGCACTCGACGCCGGATCACCCTGCACTTCTCCCAGCGATTGCGCGTCAGGCAACTGCGTGGCGTGGTTCCGCGACGCGGGCTCAGTCTGCGGCCGTCCCTGCTTCGACGAAACGCAGTGCGCCGATCTCCCCAACTTCACCTGCATTCCCGATCTCAACGGCAGCGGCGTCTGCGTGCCGAAGAGCCCCGCGCACTGCCTCCCCTGCGACTTCGACGTGAACTGCGGCGGGCTGTCCGAGGTCTGCGTGCTCGCTCCCGGCGACGACACGATGACGTGCCGCGTGGACTGCTCTCTCGCAGGCGATGACGCGTGCCCGACTGGGTACACGTGCACCGAGACGCGCTTCAACAATCAGCAACGCTTCTTCTGCGTTCCACCGTTGGGCAAGTGCAGCACCGCGCCGGGAGGATTCTGCGATCGTTTCTCCACGCCGCAGCCGTGCGCGAACACCAACGACGCTGGAGTCTGCGTGGGCAATCGCTCCTGCACGAATGGCTTCTTCACCGCGTGCGACGCGATGACCGCGGCGTGCCGCAGCTGCAACGATCCCGTGAGACCGAACTGCACCGAACCGCTCTGCCCGGGCGCGACCGATCTCCCCACGCACTGCGGAATGTGCGGCAACGCGTGCCCCGGAAACGGCAGCACCACGGCCAACGTGACCTGCGCAGATGGAGGCTGCACCTTCAGCTGCAAGGGACAGAACTACGACGTGAACTCGAACCGCGCGGACGGCTGCGAAGTGGCCGACTCGCCGGCGGGCAATCACGGCAGCGCGGGAGCGACGAGCCTGGGCAGCGTGCCCTGCAACGACGGCTCGACGATCTCCGGAATGGGCGTGATCCCGAGTGACACGCGCGTGCACGAGAACCCGACGTTCACCGGCTTCGTGACCGCGCAGGGCGCGGCGCCCGACTACCTCTCGGTGGCGACGAGCGGCGGCACGTTCTGCGTGAACGACATCGGGCTCACGCTCACCGTGACGCAGGCCGCGAACCTCGCGTGCTTCCGGCTCACGGTGACGACGGACAACGGCTCGTGGTCGTGCACGACGAGCGCGGGCGGCACCTGCAACATCACGCAGGGCTCGGGCTCGTACTCAGGCGGCACCACCACGATGCTGCTGGTGGAGCGCACCTGCTCAGCCGCGGGCACGAGCGGCCGCTACACAGTCGCCGGCCACTTCTGAAGTGCTCCCCGTGCGAGTCGAAGTGCCCTTCGCGTTGCCGTGAGAAGATGGGGACTCAATGCTCCCGCCAGAAGTGAAGCTGTTCTTCCAGGAAGGCAACTCCGACAAGGTCTACTACGCGCGCATCGTGCCCGCGGGCGCCAACGTCTACGACGTGGTGGTGCAGTGGGGCCGGCGCGGCAGCACGCTGAGCTCGGGCAAGAAGGCCGTGAAGGTCTCGATGGAGAAGGCGCAGGCCACCGTCGACAAGCTCGTCCGCGAGAAAACCACCAAGGGCTACGAGCACATGACGGGCTCGGTGAAGCCCGCCGAGGTCGCGCCGCCGATGGGCGAAGGCTCGGGCAGCAAAGCCACGGGCGTGCGCAAGAAGGTGGGCCGCGTGGCGCAGCTCTTGAGCCCCATCGAGGTGCACGAGGTCGAGCGCATGCTCAGCGACGACAAGGTGCTCGCGCAGCAGAAGCTCGACGGCAATCGCGTGCTCTCACACATCGACGACGGGCAGGTGTTGCCCACCAATCGCTCGGGGCAGAAGACGAACGCGCCCGCGCACGTGCTCGCGGGACTGACGCACTTACCGAACGGCACGGTGGTCGACGGAGAGATCGTCGGTGACGAGTACTGGCTCTTCGACGTGCTCGAGTTCGCGGGGAAAGACGTGACCTCCTGCGGCTACGCGGAGCGCTTCGCGATCCTCACCGATGAGATCGAGCCGGGCCTGAGCGAGCCGGTGCGCGTGCTCGAGAGCGCGACCACCACCAAGCAGAAGCGAGGACTCTACGAGCGGCTGCAGCAGAACAGCGCCGAGGGCATCGTCTTCAAGCGGAAGGACGCGCCCTACACCGCGGGCCGCGGGAGCACGCAGCTCAAGTGCAAGTTCATCAGCTCGGCCGACGTGGTGATCGTCGAGAACGCGGGCAACGCGTACCGCATGCAGGTGTTCGACAGTGGCAAGCCGTTCGACGTGGGCAAGGTCTTCTCGGGCACCACCAACGAGTCGCGCGCGTTCATCGACGCCGCGCTCGGCAAGGGCAAGCGCCTGGTCGCCGAGGTCCGCTACCTCTACGCCACCGACGACTCGCAGCTCTTCCAGCCGATCTTCGTGCGCGTGCGCAGCGACAAGGCCGAGAAGGAATGTCTGCTCGCGCAGCTGAAAGCGACCAACCGCGCAATCGTCGACGGCGACGGAGAGTAGTTACGGAGTGGCGAGCGTCACTTCGAAGTTGATCACGCCGCCGCAGGGAGAGCCGTCGCGCCGCCATTTGGCGTCGTCGGTCCCCTGAAGCCACGTCGCTTCGGGAGCCATCGCGAGCGCGCCACCATCGAGCTCGACGCCGCCGTCCGCGGTGACGAGCTGGAACTCCGAGTAGAACGAGCGCTCCTTCGAAGCCTGCGCGCACGCGGCAGCACGATCCCAACCGGCAGGCAGCGGCTGCACCCAGACGCGCACGGTCTCGCTCATTCCATCGAGCGAGCCGATGCAGCCGAAGCCGCGGTCCTGCGAGAGGTACACGGGGTTCTTCGGAGTCTGACCGCAGAGCGCGACGTACGGCTCCACTCGGCTGCCGAGATCGGCCACCACCAGGCCGGGCGCTTCAGCGGTGAACGAGGTGGCGACCGAGGCCGGCACCGTGAGCTTCACGGAGCGCGAAGTTCCAGACTCACAGCCACTGACGACGAGAAGGAGACCAACAAGAGAAAGCGAACGCATGAACCGCCCGCATACTGCAACTCAAATGCCTCCCTCCTTCTCTCCCTCTCCCTGCGGAAGCGGGGAGAGAGGCGGGGGAGAGGGGCGCACTCCGCCGACATCCATGTCAGGGGCACCCCTGTCGTGGTGCCGCCACCAACCGAACAGCGTGGCGCCAATCCCGAAGGCGAGGCCCAGCCCCATCGTCATCAAGAACGGGCCGGGATTGATCACCTCAAAGGAGATCAGCAACGAAGCACCGCTCATCGCGAACAGCCCGCTGGCGAGCAACGGAGAGAGCAACACC
>CBIHPJ010000267.1:0-10854 GCA_966211295.1 uncultured Myxococcales bacterium
GCGCTCGCGAAGTGGCCGCGTGGGTCTGTGCCCTCGCTCGGCGTGGTGGCCTCGATCCCGTGGTGATCGCGACGGGAACTTCGGTGCGCAAGGGCATGGGACCTTCGACGCGCGCGATGCTGGAGGCGCTCGAGTTCGATGGCCGGGAGCCGTTCGACGTGGCGCTCCGTCGTGCGCCGCCGCTGCGCTCGTGTGGTCTGCGCGTGGTGATCAGTGACTTCCTCTTCGACTCGCCGCCTGAGCCGTTCGCTGAGCGGTTGGCGCGACAGTCCTCGGGACTCGCGTTGATTCAGATGCTCGATCCGGAAGATCTCGATCCGTCAGGTGGTGCAGGAGCACGGCTCACGGACTCCGAGTCGGGCGAAGTGCTCGAGCGGATCCTCACGCCGCACGTGGTCGATCAGTATCTCGAGCGGCTGAAGGCGCACGTCTCTCTTTGGCAAGGCGCCGCGCGGCGAGTGCGAGCGAGCTGGAGCCAGGCCTCTGCCGAGTTCCAGCTCGATGCGTTGGCGCGCCGTGAGCTCAACGAGCTCGTGGAGGCCGCATGAAGACCTCCTATCTCCCTCCCCCCTCGGGAGTGGGTCGGGGTGAGGGTGTAGCGTCCTCGACGAATTCCCGAATACTGCAGTCTTCGGTCGGACTGCGAAGTGGGCAGGCCCTCACCCCAACCCTCTCCCGAAGGGAGAGGGAGACAACATGACGCTCGGCTTCCCCCTCGGCCTCCTCGCACTCGCAGCAGTGCCTGCACTCGTGGCGGCCTACTTTCTGCGCCGCCGCCAGCCCCCGCGTACCGTCTCCGCGCTCTTCCTCTGGCGCACCCCCGATCAACGCGCCGAAGCCGGCCCGCGCCTGAACCGCTTCTCCCGCGAGAGCTCCCTCGCCCTCGAGCTCCTCGCGGTCCTCTTCGCCGCCTTCTTCCTCGCCGACGTTCGCTGTGGAGAAGCCGCGAGCAAGCAACACGTCGTCATCGTCCTCGACGGCAGCCTCTCGATGAACGCCCGGGTCGACGGCAGCACCGGAGCGGAGCGCGCGAAGACCGAAGTCGCCCGCATCGCCCGAGAGGAAAATGCCGGAGTGCTCACGCTGATCGAGACCGGAGTGAAGCCCACGCTCATCGCCGGCCCGCAGCTCGATCGCGATCGTGCGCTCTCCGCGCTCGAGAAGTGGAACCCCGCGCAGCCCGCGCACGACTTCTCCACCGCGCTCACGCTCGCCCGCGAGCTCGCCGGCTCCACCGAGCACCGCATCTTCTTCCTCACCGACGGGCCCGTGCCCGACTCCGTCGCGATCCCACCGCAGATCGAAGGTCACTCCATCGGCAAGCAGGCGAGCAACGTCGCGTTCCTCTCCGCGCAACGCCGCGATGAAGACGGCCGCGCGCAGGTCACGGTGCGCGTGGGCAACTTCAGCGACGTGCCGGTCACTGTCGAGGTGAAGTTCATCGCCCAGGACGATGCGCCACAGAAACAGCAGGTGAAGCTGCAGCCCTCAGGCACCGCGGTGCTTCGCGTGGGCTTCAAGACCAGCAAGCCGATCACCTGCACGCTGCCTGATGACGCTCTCGGAGAAGACGGGACGATCACGCTGCTGCCCTCACCGCTCGCCGATGTGACGGTGAGTCTGCTCGAAGGACTCGATCCTGCCGCGCAGCAGTCACTTCGCCGGTTTCTCAACATCGCGCCCGGAGTGAAGCTGAGCATTCCTTCGCTCCTCACCTTCGGGCCTCCGGGATCGACCGCCACCGTGAAGCTCGGAGCGAAGCCGCCTCTCAAGTCCTTCGTCGGTCCGTTCTTCGCGCAGAAGGGCAACACGTTGCTCGATGACGTGCAGCTCGGCGGCGTGGTGTGGACGGCTGGCGTCAATCCGCCGGGGCGGGTGTTGATGAGCGCGGGCGATGTGGTGCTCATCAGTGAAGACGATGACGGATCGATTCATCTCAATCTCGATCTTGCTCGAAGCAACGTGCAGCGCACCGTCGCGTGGCCGGTACTGATGAGCAATCTCGTGCGGCAGGCGCGGTTGTCGACGCCTGGGTTTCCGCGGAAGCATCTGATGCTCGGGGAGGACACGCCGCTGGTGGCGAGCGCGGGATCGACGTGGGAACTCGTTTCTCCGAGTGGGGAGTCTCGCAGCGTGATGGGCAGCGGGATTCTCACGCTGCCTCCGCTCAATGCGTCGGGCGAGTGGAAGTTGGAGAAGGACGGGACGGTCGTCGACTCGTTGGTGGTGTTGCCGTTGGATCCTCGTGAGTCTGATTTGAGAACTCGTGGTGCGTGGGAGGTGGTGCCGGAGCGGCCCCGTGCGTTTGCGAGTTTGGCGACGACGCATCCGCGACCGTGGTGGCCGATGCTGGTGGTGCTCGCGTTGGTGTTGCTCGACTTCTGGCTGACCGCCTCTCCTCGGCGGAAGGAGCCCCTCCCCCCGACCCTCTCCCCGCTGGCGCAGGGAGAGGGAGCACAGGGGGCGAAGCGATGAATCTCGTGGCGCCTCAGGCCCTGCTGCTGCTCCTCCCGCTCGGGCTCTTCCTCTATTTCACCACGCGCATCCCCGGCCCGCCGATGTGGATCCGCATCGCGCTGGTCACGCTGCTCACCATCGCGCTCGCTCGCCCCGAGTTCCGTCTCCGCAGCGCCGGCAGCGACGTGGTGGTGATCGTCGACCGCTCTCGCTCGATGCCCCCGCGCGGTGAAGCGAGCGCCGAAGAGCTCATCCGTCTCCTCGAGCCGCAACGTCGCCCCGGAGATCGGCTCGGCGTCATCTCCTTCGGCCGCGATCCGCGCGTCGAGATGCCGCTCTCCGCTGACGGCCGCTTCCCCGGCTTCAACGCCTCCATCGACGGAGAAGCGAGCAACCTCTCCGCCGCGCTCGACGCCGCGGGCGAGCTGATCCCCGCGGAACGAAGCGGCCGCGTGCTCGTGCTCTCCGACGGCCGCGCCACCGGCCTCGACGCCCGCGCCGCTGCGAGAAGACTCACCTCGCGCGGAGTCCCTGTCGACGTGCGCTTCATCGGCCGCGAAGAAGTCGCGATGGACGTCGCGGTCACCTCGCTCATGGTGCCGCCCACCGTCGCCGCCAAGGAGCCCTTCCTCCTCACCGCCACGCTCAAGGCCACCTCGCCCGGCAAGACGAAGCTCACGCTGCTCCGCAACGGCCGCCCGCTGGTGAAGACCGAACGCGAGCTCGGCGTCGGCGCCACGGTCCTCACCTTCCGCGATCTCGTCGACGCCCCCGGCCTCGCTGCCTACGAGCTGCGCGCCGACACCGAAGACGACGGCGTTGTGGAGAACGACATCGGCCGCGCGGTGGTGCGCGTCGAAGGTCCGCCGCGCGTGCTGCTCTTCACCGACAAGCCGCAGGGCACGCTCGCCAAGTCGCTCAAGGACGCCAACTTCGAGCTCGAGGTCCGCGCTCCCGCGCCGCTCACCATGGAGCAGCTCGAAGGTGTCGGCGCCGTGGTGCTCGAAGACATCGAAGCAGGACGCTTGAGTGAAAACGGTCTCCACGTGCTCGCGCAGTTCGTGAAGGAAGCCGGCGGCGGCCTGGTGATGACCGGTGGCAAGCACAGCTTTGGCGAAGGCGGTTACCGCAAGTCACCCGTCGAGGACCTGCTCCCCGTCTCGCTGGAAGTTCGCGAGGAGCAACGCAAGGCCGCCATCGCGATGGCGATCATCATGGACTGCAGCTGCTCGATGGGCGCGCGCGTGCCCGACGGCCGCACCAAGATGGAGCTCGCGGCCGAAGGCGTGGTGGGCGCGCTGCAGCTCCTCAATCCAAAGGACGAAGCGTCGGTGGCGATGGTCGACACCGACACGCACACCATCTTCCCCATGAGCCCGGTGGCCGGCGGCCTCCCGCTCGACAAGGTGGCGAGGGGCTTCTCTGGCGGCGGCGGCATCTACGTGGGCGTTGGCCTGCGCGCGGCGAAGAAAGAGATCCTCACGTCCAACAAAGAGACGCGCCACGTCCTCCTCTTCTCCGACGCCGCCGACTCCGAGGAACCCGACGATTACGAGAAGACCATCGCTGAGCTCGTGCGCGAGAACGTGACCGTCTCGGTGATCGGCATGGGCTCGCGCGCGGACTCCGACGCGAAGCTGCTCGAGGAGGTCGCGAAGCGCGGCAATGGCCGCATCTACTTCGCGGAAGACGTGATGAGCCTCCCGCGCATCTTCAGCCAGGAGACCATCGCGGTCGCGCGCTCGACCTTCGTGGAAGAGAAGACCAGCTGCAAACTCGGCCCCGATCTCGCGCTGCTCGGCAAACTCCCTGTCGCCGATGCGCCGCAGCTCGGCGGCTACAACCTCACGTACCTGAAGCCGCTCGCGAGCGTGGGCCTGCGCACCGAAGACAACAACGACGCGCCGATCTTGAGCATGTGGCCGCGCGGCGCCGGTCGCGTCGGAGCGCTGATGGCCGAAGTCGACGGCCCCTACACGGGCGACTTCCGCAAGTGGGGCGGCCAGCGCGCGATGATCACTCAGCTGGTGCGTTGGACCATGCCGCCGCTCGCCCTGCAGCTGGACGCCGTCGCGCGCGCGCAGCTCACCGGCAACGATCTCCACGTCACGCTCGACTTCGATCCCAACGCGCCGCCTCCCTCTGGAACGCCGACGCTCGTGCTCCTCTCCGGCGACGCGAAGCAGAAGCCGCTCGAGCTCCCGATGCGTTGGGAAGATGAAGATCGCGTGGGCGCGCACTTCGTGCTCCCCGGCAGTGGCACGTGGCACCCGGTGGTGCGCCTCGGTGAGCGGCTCTTCCGTGCCCCGCCGGTCACGCTGCCGTGGGCACCTGAGTTCGAGCCCGCTCCCGTCAGCGAAGGAAAAGAGCTCCTCACCTCCGTCGCCAAGGCGGGCAGCGGCATCGTGCGCATCGCGATGGTGGGGCTCTTCAAAGACGCGGTGGAGTCGGAAGCCGCCATCCCCCTCGCTCCCGCGATCCTCGCGCTCTGCGTCGCGTTGCTCGTGTCCGAGGTCTTCGTGCGCCGCTTCCTCTCGGGCCCCAGACTTCGCAAGCGCGCCAAGCCCGCCGCCGCTGCCGCTCTTCCCGTCGTGCCGACACGCACGATCTCGTCACCGACGTTCAGGGCCGCGGCTCCTCCTCCTGCTGCGAAGCCAACGAGCGGAGACAAACCGCCCGACGAACCTCCTCCTCCGCCCAAGCCGAGCGCTCCCTCCGTGCAGGACGCACTCTCCGCCGCGCGCGACCGAGCGAAGAAGCGCACCGGCCGATGAAGCCCCGCCGCTTTCAACTCGAGCACCTCACGCTGCATGGCGAGCATGCGGCTGCGGAGCTCAGCTCCCAGACAGTGAAGCACTCTCCCGCTTGAAGACCTTCCAGGGCTGAAGCCATGCAAGCGCCTCCTCGTCGCGCGAGCGCGTTGCCCGTCGTGCTCATCGCCTTCGCCTTCGCGGGCTTCAGCTACTGCGCCGTCTACGTCTGGGCGCGCGCAACGCATCGATTGGTGAACTACGGCTCGTTCATCGCGCGGCCGCACGCGGGCTCTGGCATTGGCTGGAGCGACTGGGAGCTCGCCTTCTTTCCGCTCACCCTGGCGGAGTCGACGATTCGAAATCTGGTCTCTTGATCAACCGCCGCCGTCAGGTCCGCCGAGTTCGCGATCGATCTCCTGTACGCCGCGCGTGAGCCCCGCGGCCTCGAACGCCGCCCGCAGCTCAGTCCACCGCTTCTTCGGATCGAGCCCCGTCGCGAGCATCAACTTCGCCAGGCAGTGAGGGCACGGCTCCATCGGGCGCGAGTCCGCCTCTTCCTGGTGATTGCAGCCGTTCATCGGGCACTCCCACGCCACGCAGTGCTGCAGCTGGAACATGTGCCCGACCTCATGCATCGCGGTGGCGTAGCTGCGCTCGAGCACCAGCACGCGTTCAGTCGAAAGGTCACCGCTCCGCGCGACGCTCATCACCCCTACGCGCTCCTCGTACGTGGCTTCGCCGAACACGAAGTTCCACTCGGGGTCGGGATAGAGATCGACCGTGGTGATCGCCATCACGGCCGCTGCGTCCGCGGGCCTCACTTTCATCAGAGCCTCGAGGATGTCGCCCGTGAGCCACTGAGGGCCGAAGTCGCGTTTTCGCTCGGTCTTCCCTGCCACCCTGGCGCTCAGCGACGGCAATCTTTTCACCGGCAGCTGGAAGTGCGCGGCGAGCAGTGTCTCCAGGGTCGAGAGCACTTCGAGCGCTGCGGGATTCGACTCCAGCTCCGAACTCGGCACGAGGTAGACGGTGCGCCCCACCACCGGCGTGCAATCCACCTTGTGCTGCGCGAGCGACTGACCGTCTTCGGGATGCTCGCTGAGCCAGTCATCTGGACCTGACGGGAGCTTGGGCTGGGCGATCTTCAGCAGCGGCGTGAGCACCTCAGGCAACGCCTCGGCCCTCAGCTTCTCTTCACGAGTGGGCGGAGGAGGCTTCTCGCTTTGCTTCGGAATCGGCCTCCTCGGAGGAGTCGAGGTCGCGAGCACACCGATGGCGATCACTCCGCCGAGGAGCACCGCAGCCACCGCGAGGATCCGGCCCATGGGCTCCTACTGACGACGGCGGCGGAGCAGGGTTCCCACCGCTCCCAGCGCCATCAACGTCAGCGGAATCGTCCCCGGCATCGAGGCACAGCCCACCGTCTTCGGCTTCGTCGGCACGCATCGCTGCGAGACGCACGCGAAGCCCTGGCCGCACTCCTTCGAGTCGAGGCACGGCCCGCCCTGAGGGTCATTCTCTTCCGACATTCCCTCGGCGCTGCCCTCATCGACAGACCCGTCAGGCAACCCGGAGTCGGGGAGATCCTGCGCCCACGCAGGACTGGAAAGTGTCACCAGCACGATGAAGAGGCAGGTTCGCATGCGCGTTTACTTTGGAGCGATGGCCGCAGAGGCTAACGTGACCGACGGTATGTCGCCCACCATTCTCGTCGTCGACGACAACAAGGAACTGGTGGCGTTGCTCACCTCGCTCTTCGAAGAGGCGGGCTACGTCGTACTGGGCGCGAGCAAAGGCAAACCCGCCGTCGAGCTCGCGAAAACAGAGCCCATCGCCGTAGCGCTGATCGACGTGCTGCTCCCGGACATGATGGGGTACCACGTGGGCGAAGGGCTGCGCGCCGCCAAGCCCGGGATTCCGCTGCTGTTCATGAGCGGTGTCTTCAAGGGCAGCAAGCACTCCAACGAAGCGATGACCCGCTTTCCGGGCTCGAAGTTCTTCGAGAAGCCCTTCGACGCCAAGAAGGTGCTCGAGGCGGTGAAGGCGCTCGCGCCGGTGAGCAAGGCGGAGCAGAAGCCCGCCGCCACCGCCGACGAGCCCTTCGACGTCGAGCTCGACATCGACGTGGACGACGAAGGTGAGGCGATGGAGCTCACCGGAAAGATTCGCGTCACCGGCGGCGGCAACATCACCGCCGAGCTCCAGGGCGAGAAGCTCACCGCGCAGAAGCACGTGGCGGGGCCCGTGTCGGGGAGCCGGCCTCCGCCCACCAGCTCACCGAGTGAAGAGCTCGATCCCAAGCGGCTCTCGCGGCAGGGCGAGCTGCGCGACAACCTTCCGGGCTTGATCAGCGCCTTCTATCTCTCGCGCGAGACGGGCGAGCTCTACGTGCAGAAGGGCAAGGTGAAGAAGGTCGTCTACTTCGAAGCCGGCCAGCCCGTGTTCGCGCTCAGCAACCTCGCGGCCGATCGCTTCGGCCAGTTCCTGGTGCGCGTCGGGAAGATCAAACCCGATCAGCTGCAGGACGCGGCGGTGGTGGCGGCGCAGAGCAAGCGGCGCACGGGCGACATCCTCGTGGAGCGCGGCCTGCTCAAGGACACCGAGCGGCTGTACTACGTGGGCCAGCAGGTGAAGGCGATCATCTACAGCCTCTTCGGTTGGGAAGAGGGCCAGTTCACCGTCGCGTTCCGCGAGAAGGCGCGCTCCGAGAGCATCAAGCTCGATCTCTTCCCCGGGAATCTCACGATTCGTGGGGTGAAGAAGCTCTACAAGCCCGAGCGGCTCTCACGCATCGTGCGCCCTGAAGATCGGCTCATTCCCAGTCAGCAGCCCGCGTATCAGCTGCACGAGCTCGAGCTGGAGAAGTGGGAAGCGCAGCTGCTCCCGCGCGCCGACGGCACTCGCACCAACGCCGAGCTGCTCGCGCTGGCGGGCAGGCCCGAGCACCAGGTGAAGGCGTTCCTCGCAGCGATGTTGGGTGTTCAGATTTTGGAAGCCCGCGAGGCCTGATTACGCAGCGTCTTTCGCGAGGAAGCCCTTGAGCGCCTCGCGATCGCGCACGTTCGTATCGATGCCTTCGAAGCTCACGCCCAACCCACGGGAGTGACCCTTCTGATCGCGATCGATGCGCGCCACGCTGCCGATCAACGTGCAGTAGCGGGGACCATCGGGAAAGGGGAGCGCGAGCGCGACCCGAACCGGAGTACCGGCCCGCGCAGGCTCCTTGGTCTTCAGGTACAGCCCGCCCTCGGAGAGGTCAGCCACCGCGTCGCGAACGAAGCGGTTGCCGATGCGGCAGTGCGCGGTGAGCGCGACCTGAATCCGCGGGAAGATCCGCTTGTCCGCACCTGAACCCTTGATTCCACTCGGCATGCGACCTCCGGCCACAATCGGCGCTTGCGGGCGGAAAGGTGCGCGATGTGCCTACCTCTTGTCAATCCCACGAACCGTGGGTTTGTCGCTCAGTTACGACACTGAGACCTTCGCCGCAGTGCGGCAAAGCTTCGCGAGGCCCGTTTTCCGGCCTCAGCTGTCGATGGAGATGCTCTGCACCGCGTGGCGGAAAATGAAGATCCGCTCGGTGTTGGTGCGGTTGTCCGCGGGCACCACGAAGAAGCCCGACGTGGCGCCCTTGTGATCGCGTGAGAAGCCCGCGACCTGGCGGCCGTCCTTGAAGGTCACGCGCACCTTGTTTCCCTCGGTGGAAGGAGCGCGCGCGCCCGGCGCCAACATGAAGAACAGCGCCTTCACGCGCTCGCGCGGGAGCGTCTCGGTGCCGCCGTTCGCCAGCTGGAGAAGGAGGGTGGGATCGCCCAGCTTCGCGTCCTTGATCGCTCCACGCTTCACCTGGCCTTCGACGGTGTGGAGGATCACGCGATGTTCACCCGGCACGTGCACGGGCTGAACGTTCCCGACGCTCCCGACTGCAGGCAGGTTCTGGTGCGAGGTTCCAGGACCCGCCATCGGCACCGCGGACTGCGTGACCGAAGTCGGCGGCGCTGGCACGATGACCGGCTGGCGCGACGCCGTGACCGACGCGGGCGGAGGCATCGAGACCGGCTGACGAGACTGCGTCACCGGAGACTGCGGCATCGGCACTGCCACGCGCGACTGCATCGGCGCGGGAGCAGGAGCGAGCGGCGGAACCACCAGCGCCGGAGGCGGCGGACGCACGGGCGCGGGCGGCGGAGGGACCGCCCTCGGCACCGGTGAAGGCTGCGAGACGGCGACCCCCCAGGAGTCGGCGGGCTCGGCCGGCGCGGGCTCTTCTTCCTCGAGCACCATGCCCTGGATGACTTCGCCTTCCTCTTCGCCGTCGAGCGAGAGCGAGGTGCGATTGTCGGTCCACGCGTTGCCGGTGCCGGTGAGCTGCGAGTTGTCGATGAAGTCCGCGTTGCTCGCGAGCTCGATCTTTCCGTCGTCGATCGACGAAGGCCCGCTCTCGCGCACGTTGGTGGCGAGCGCAGCAGCCGAGGCGTTCTCGACCACGAAGTCGCCCGGGTCCGCATCGATGGAGACGTCTTCGCCGTCGCTGACCGGGACTCCGGTGAGGAAGTCCGAGTTGCTCGCGAGCTGGACAGAGTCCGACGGAGAACCACTCAGCGCGTCGGCCTCACCGTTGTCCCACGCCGAGCCGAACACCGAGGCGTCGGGCTTGCCCGGGTCGGGCGCAGGCTCTTCTTGCCAGCTCGACGCGAAGACCTCGGCGCGCTTCACCGGTGCTGGAGGCGGAGGGGCGGGCGACTCTTCCCAGCCCGTGGCGAAGACTTCGCTCTTCGGTGCCGGTGGCTGCGGGGCCGGTGGCGCCTGGCGCGCGAACGTCGGAATGCGAGGTGCCGACTCGGGCGGCATCGCGAGGAGATCGAACGCAGAGCCGCTGCTCGCCGGCACTGCGGTGGGAGGAGCAGGAGCGAGCGGAAGCGGTGCGGGCTCGGGAGGCGCGAGCTCTGCTTCGAGCGGCTCGACGGTCGCTTCGAGGAACTCCTCTTCGGGCTGCTGGGGCGGCGGCGCAGCAGGCGGCATCTCCCACGCGGCGGCGGGAGTGGGCGCAGTCACCGGCGGAGCAGCGTCCCAGGCTTCTGAAGGCGCGGCCTGGCTCTGAACCGAAATCGGCGCGGGGACGGTGATCGGAGCGGGAGCGGGTGGCGCGTCGACCGAATCGACCTCGACCTCGGTGTCCCAGGCGGACTCGACCGTGGCACCGATGATCGGCTCGGGCTCGACCGGCGCAGCGATCGCGAGCGCGGGCGGAGCGACAGGAGCGTCCGCGACGACGACCGCGGGCTCCCACTCGGGTTCAGCCGGAGGAGCGACAGGTGCGGGAGCAGCATCCGCGACCACGACCGCGGGCTCCCACGTGGGTTCAGCGGGAGGAGCGACAGGTGCGGGAGCAGCGTCCGCGACGACGACCGCGGGCTTCCACGCGGGCTCAGCGGGAGGAGCAACCGGGGCGGGAGCG
The DNA here is from genome assembly GCA_966211295.1 of uncultured Myxococcales bacterium. Lineage (GTDB taxonomy): Bacteria > Myxococcota > Myxococcia > Myxococcales > Myxococcaceae > Archangium_A. The sequence continues at coordinate 10,669 of CBIHPJ010000267.1, forward strand.
GAGTCCCACGCAGGTTCAGCAGGAGGAGCGACAGGAGCGGCGTCCGCGACGACGACCGCGGGCTCCCACGCGGGTTCCGCCGGAGGAGCGACAGGTGCGGGAGCAGCGTCCGCAACGACGACGGCGGGTTCCCCCGCAGGTTCCGCAGCGGCAGCGACAGGAGCGGGCGCAGCGTCCGCGACGACG
>CBIHPJ010000268.1:0-10853 GCA_966211295.1 uncultured Myxococcales bacterium
CTGACTACGAGTCGAGCAACATCACCGCCACGCAGAACCTGCTCGACGCAGCCGTGCAACACGGCGTGAAGTACTTCGTCTTCACCAGCTCGCCCTCGGTCACCTTCGACGGCGGCGACGCGATTCACGCGAACGAGTCACTCCCCTACCCCGCGAAACATCTGACGCACTACCCGCGCACGAAGGCCGAAGCCGAGCGGCGCGTGCTCGCAGCGAATGGAAAGAACGGGCTCCTCAGCTGCGCGCTGCGCCCGCACCTCGTGTACGGCCCCGGAGATCCGCACCTGCTCCCGCGCCTCGTGAAGCGCGCGAAGGCGGGGAAGCTCGCGTGGATCGGCGGAGGAAATTCCGTCGACGTCACCTACGTGGACAACGCCGCGCACGCGCACCTGCAGGCGCTCGACGCGCTCAGCGGCAAAGACGCGAAGCCCGCGGGCAAGGCGTACTTCATCAGCCAGGGCAGTCCGGTTCAGCCCGACGCGTGGGTGGGAGAGATCCTCGCTGCCATCGGAGCGCCCGCGGTAAAGCGGCGCGTGAAGCTGCCCATCGCCTATGCCGCGGGCGCGGTGCTGGAGGCCGCGTGGTCGATGTTTGGTTTGAAGGGCGAGCCGCCGATGACTCGCTTCGTGGCGGCGCAGCTCGGCACTTCACACCACTACGATCTGTCCGCCGCGCGGCGCGACTTCGGCTATTCGCTGCTGATCGACGACACCGAGGCGATGCGGCGCACCATCACGTGGATCCAGGACGAGCAGCTCCACGGGCGGATGTGACGGAGAAACATCGCGCGTGCGGCATGAATGCGGGATTCTCTGAATCCGCTTGAACACGCTCCTCACGCTCGCCCTCGCGCTCGCGACGTCGGCTTCCCCGGCTGAAGTCACGATCGTCTTCCCCGGCTTCAGCGGTCTCGAGGCGAACATGGCGGACGCAGTGTCCGATCGATTCGCGTCCGAGCTCGGCAAAGGCAAGGGCGTGCGTGTCGTCACGCGCCGCGACGTGGAGCAGGTATTGGGACTCGAGCGGCAGAAGGCGCTCCTCGGTTGCTCTGAGTCGAGCAGCTCGTGCATCGCGGAGCTCGCCGCGGGCATGGGCGCCAACGCGCTGATCGTCGGCACGGTAGTGCCCGTGGGCTCGAAGGTCACCGTGACGTTGCGACTGCTCGACGCGCGCGACGGACGCGTGGTCTCGTCGGAGTCCGCTCGCCTTCCCGATCTCGACGCCGCGCAAGACTGGCTCGACGCGCAGGCCCCGCTCACCCGCGCGAAGGCGATCGAGGCCTTCGGATCCGCGGAGCTCAAGCAGCAGGCCGCTCCGCCGAGCGCGAACTGGCTTCCGTGGGTGACCACCGGCGTCGGTGGCGCGGCCGCGGTCACGGGCGTCATCCTGTTTGCGAGCTCGAAGGCTGATGCGGAGACCCTGCGCACGCTGCCCCAGGGCTCGCAGCTCAACATCGCCGACACGGCAAAGAGCGGGCAAACGAAGGAGACCGCCGGCGTGATTCTGCTGGCGGCCGGTGGCGCGGTGCTCGTGGGCGGAATCGTCTGGGGCGTGGTGAGCAGCGCTCCTCCGAAGACCTCGGTGAGCGTCGCAGTGATCCCGAACGGAGCCGCCGTCGTCTTCTCAGGAGCATTTCCGTGACTCGAGTCCTCGCCGCGTTCTGTTGCGTTGTCTTCGTGGCGGCGTGCGAGCCATGGAGTGACCTCGAAGAGAACGCGAACTGCCGCAAGCTCACGGGGCGCGACTGTGATGCCGGAACGGGCGGAGGGGCAGCCAACGACGGTGGCACCGGCGGCGGAATGATGGGCGGTGGTTCGGGCGGCGGCGCGACTGGCGGCGGCGGTGGCGCTACCGGCGGAGGGATTGGCGGCGGCGCAGGCGGCGGACTCACTGGAGGTGGCGCCGGCGGCGGACTCACTGGCGGCGGAGCAGGCGGCGGACTCACCGGAGGTGGCTCGGGCGGTGGCGCAGCAGGCGGCGGCAGCGGTGGAGGGACTCCCGTGGGCGGCGGCACCGGGGGCGGAGGCAGCGTGGGACTGGGGCCCGACGGGGGCTGTGTTCACGATGGCGGCGTCCTGTGGACCAAGCCCTTCGCCACCCCTGCGGCCGTGCGCGCCCTTCGCGTCGCGGGCTACGGCAACCGGCTGTACTGGACCGAGGTCATGTCCGACGGGGGCACGCTGCTCTCGATGGCGACGCTCGGCTGCGAAGCTCCCACCAGCGAAGCCTCGGTGGAGATCCCTGGATCCATCTCGCTGCTCTCGGCGGGCGACGCGGGCGTGATGGCCGCGGGAATCTCGATCGGAAGGAACTTCAACCGAGATCTGGGCGACGCCGGCTTCTACAACCCGGGCTCCAGCACCTACGCCGTCGCGACGGGCTCGACAGAGTCCGCCACTCTCGTCGGGAACAGCGGAGGCCTTGGCGCGCTGGGGCTCTCCAACAATTCGAACCTGAATGTCGTGTCCGGAGGACAGTGCGGCGTCGACGTCTCGGCAGGGGCCACGGCCCTCCTCTCGCTCGGGACCTCGCGAGTCGCCGCGGTGTATTCGACGACGAACCGCTGCATCGTCGACTCGACTGGTGTCGCGGTCGACGCGGGAATCATCTTCACGGTGTCGAGCAGCTCCACGCCCGGCCCGAGCGCGGTGCTGGGCCCAGCCCGCTCAGTTGGAACCTTCGCGCCCGCGATGGTCTCGACGGCCACGGGGGTCTACGTCGCTGCGCAGACCAACGCCGGGCTCAGGCTCTTTCACATCGACGCCAACGCCGGTTCGCTCAGCCCAAACAACTACGCGGTCTCCTCGTCGGCGGTCTTCGCGAGGGCGTTGATCGAGTTGCCCCCGAACCGACTGCTGCTGGTCGGCGAGTTCACCTTCAACCCGATGTTCGGCGCGATTCCGATCACCTCGAGCGCTGGGACGCAGGTGTACCGGGCGGTGCTCCAACAGAATGGCTCGACCTTGAACGTTCGAGCGGTGACGACCTCCACCAGCTCCAACTTCGCCTACGGCGCGACGTTGATCGGCAACCAGCTGGTGATGGCGATCAGCTGCTCGGACTCGACGCCGCCCTGCACCCAGCCCGGCGTGATGCTCCTCTCGGTAGCGCCGGACTGAGGTCAGTCGCGCTGGTACAGGCACGTCTCCGCGGTCTGCTGTGGCAATACGATCATCCGCTCGAACTTGAAGCCGACCTGCTCGAGCAACCGGCGCGAGGGCGCGTTGTGGGGTGAGCAGATCGCGAGGAGCGGTTTCACTCCGAGCGTCTCTGCTTCCCGAAGCACCGCTTCGGTGGCCTCGCGCGCGTAGCCTTTCTTCCGGTGCGCGGGGAGGAAGGCGAAGCCGAGATCAGCGTGCGGAAGCGCCTCACGTCGCACGAGGCCGCACAGTCCGATCACCGTGCCCTCTTGCAAGGACGCCACACCGTAGAGCGCGTACCCGTGCGCGGCGCGAGCGATTCGAAGCTTGGCGATGTAGTCGCGCGCCTGATCGATCGTGCGCACCCCGCGGTCGCCGATGTGCTCGAGGAAGGCAGGATCGTTGAGCAGCTCGACGATGAACGCCGAATCAGAGTGGTCGAGCTCGCGGAGTTGGAGGCGCGCGGTGAGCAACACGCGCGAAACAAAACACATCGGCCGAAGTCCGTCGGGGATGGATCCTTTGCCACGCTGCTCCTGATTGCGCGGCGTGGAGTCGATCCCACGGCGTCTTCGGACCGCTGTGATGCCACCTGGGTCGGAGACCTCATCAAGTGGCTTTGTTCGGCAGGTTTTAGAACGCCTGCCATCCCCAAAACAAAGCATCAGGCGTGCCCACGTGTGGAACCGCGAGATCGCTCGACCTGATCGCGGAGGTGCGCGCGAAACTTGCGACCGCGTGCGAACTTTTCGCTTTCGCCGAAGCGGGCGTTCGGCCTCGCCGAAGGGCCGGGAAATGCTGCCACTCTGACGTTCCGCATAGTCAGTCTTCCTCGACTGAAACGCTTCCGAAGGAGTACCCTGCCCCCTCTCTCATCGGGTGGCTCCCGATGCTTTGGGGCTGAGTTTCCACCATGAGTGAAGGTCGAAAACTCGAGGCTGCTGGCAACCTCGAGAGGGCGTTAGGGGCGTACGTCAGCGAGCGCGATTGGGAGAATTCCGTCCGCCTGGCGATGCAGTTGAACCGTCACCTCGACGCCGCCCGTTATTGCCTGCAGGCCCAACGCCCCTGGGACGCGGCGGTCTGTTTCCAGCGTGGCGGTTCACAGAAGGAATGCCTCGCCGCCCTGCTCCAGGTCACCCCGGCCCACGCGCGGTACCGCGACGCCTGCGTGCACGCGATTCGCGTGGCACGAACACTTGGAACTCCAATTGATTCGCTCTCGTCGTTCTTCATGCCCTTCATCAGCTACGCGCCCGCGTCGCTCGGTGAAGCCGAGGCGATGAAGGAGCTCGCCGAGTCCTTCGTGCGCACCGAGAAGCTGCGCCTGGCGATGTCGATCTACCGCTCGGTGCAGCAGTCCTTCCCGAAGGACAGCGAGGCCGCGGAGCGTCTGGCCGAGCTCTCGAAGGTTCAGGCCCCGCCGCCGCGCCAGACCAGCGGCTCGGGCCGATATCCCGCGGCAGGTGGAACGGGGAGCGGCGTGACCGGAGGCGGTGCCACCAGCTCTCCTCCACCAGGTTCGGCGCCGGTGCAGTCGAGTCTCTCGGGCCTGGTGCGCTCGTTCCGCCCGAAGCTGAGCGACCTGCTGGTGCAGAAGGGTCTCCTCACGCAGCAGCACCTCGAGAAGCTCCTGCGCGAGCAGCCCGAGGTCGGCGGCACCGAGGCGATGCTCACCGAGGCGTTGATCGCCGGGAACCTGGTGAAGGACTCGGACATCGTGCGCACGCTGTCCGAGAGCTGCGGCATTCCGTGGATCGACGAAGAGACGTTGATCGCCACCGCGACTCCCGAGGCGGCCAAGGCGCTCAGCCAGGAGCACGCCGAGAAGTGGAAGGTCGCGCCCATCAAGATCGCCGATCGCAAGCTGCACGTGGCGATGCCCGACCCGCGCGACATGGCCTTCGTCGACAAGCTTCGCTTCAGCACGGGCCAGATGATCGTCGGCGTGTTCGCCACGCAGGCCGCGATTCGCCGCACCATCGCCAAGATGTTCCACGGAGAGGATCCCGGGAGCACCGACGTGTCGAGCTGGCACGGTCAGCTGATGGATCCGCAGGGGAGCGGGATCACCCTCGAGCCGTTCTCCGATCGCTACACGGGTACGCGCGAGCACCAGTTCGACACCGGCGAGTTCGAGCGGCCGGCGAACGTTCCCGAGGCGACCGCGAAGAAGAAGAAGATCATCACCGTCGATCTCCCCAAGCCTCCCGCGGTGGGAGAGAAGTTCGCCGGCCGCTACCTGCTGGAGGCGCTGATCGGCGAAGGCGGCTCGGCCTCGGTCTATCGTGCGATGGATTTGGAATTGAACGAGCTGGTGGCGATCAAGCTCTTCGCGCCCGCGACCGCGACTGAAGCAGAGACGATGGTGGCGCGCTTCAAGCTCGAGCTCTCGCTCTCACGCAGCATCGCGCACCCGAACATCATTCGACTGTTCGACCTCGGCAGCCAGGGCCAGTGGCGCTACCTCACGATGGAGCTGCTCGAGGGCAAGGACCTCGCGACCATTCTCGAGGAGCGCCGCGCGCCGATGCCGATCGCCGAGGGGCTGCGGTACCTCGAGCAGGTGTGCGCCGGGCTGCAGGTCGCGCACGATCGTGGAGTGGTGCACCGCGACATCAAGCCGCAAAACCTCTTCGTCACCACCAGCGGCGAAGTGAAGGTGATGGACTTCGGCATCGCGCGAAAGATGAACGCGCCGGGCGTCACGGTGGTCGGCACCATCGCGGGCACGCCCGAGTACATGTCGCCCGAGCAGATCAACGGGTTCTCCGACGTGAACTACGCGACGGACCTGTACGCGCTGGGCGTGACGGCGTACCAAATCTTCACGCACCAGCTGCCGTTCACGCACCCCGAGCTCACGCGGTTGCTGATCGCGCACGCGACCGAGACGCCGCCGCCGCCGAGCGGGCGCAACCCGGCGATCCCGCCTGACCTCGAGCTGGTGATGATGCGGTTGCTCGAGAAGAAGCCGGAAGATCGTCCGTCGAGCGCGGCTGAGCTGGGGATGAGCTTGAAGAGCATTCGCTCTTCGCTGCCCAGGTAACTGCCTCTCCTTGCGCAGCGGGGAGAGGGTTGAACGTCGTCACCGCTGCAGTTTGAAATTCGCGATCGAGTCGTAGGTCCCTTCGAGTTCATCGTTCACGAAGACGACCGCCTCCTGCGAGCCGCTCGTCAGCGGACACGACAACGCCAGCTCCGCATCATCCACCGGTCCACACTTCGTCTGGTCCGGGAGCACCTGAACCATCACGAAGCGGCGCGCAGGATTCCCGAGCGCGAGCTCGAACGCCTCTCCGACCTGCACCACCGCACGCGCGGGTGACTTGAGCTCGAGATGTTCCTTCGCGAGACCGGGAGTGGCCATCGGCTGACGGAGAAACTCCGCTCGGGAAATGGCTGGAGCACGCAGCTGCCAGCGTGACTCGTCGGGGAAGTGATTGAGCCCCGCGAGCGAGGGCGGAATGAAGAGGTAGTCAGTCCGGTACGCGTCGGATCCGTCCTTCATCACGGGATCGTCCCAGGTGGCATCGACGAGGTACCACGCGCCCTTCACCTCGACGGCGTTCCACGCATGACCGATGGGCGCGAGCTCGCCGTGCTCCTCGCGCACTTCACCGGTGAGGTACACGAAGCGATCGCCCGAGTGTTTGCCGAGCTCCACGAGCAGGCGCGCGTAGCCTTCGCAGACGCCGAGGCGGGTATCGAACACGGTCTTCGCGTCTTGCGGCTTGCGAGTACCCGTGAGCGACGCCGAGTCGTAGCGAAGCCGCGTCACCACCCAGTCGTGCAGCGCCTTCACGCGCTCGAAGGGATCAGTGACGCGAGCACTGATGTAGCGAGCGACGGCTTGAGGACTCGTCTCGTCACTCGCGGCCATCCCCGCGACGACGGGATGAACTTTCTCCGGCCAGGGCCAGCTCGTTGATCCAACCGTCCATGAGGGAACTTCCGGCTCAGGCTCCCGAGGAAGTTGAGGCGCGGGTTCGACGGGATCAGGTTTCGGCTCCGGATCCCTCGGACGCCACCTCGCTCCACTTCCGAACGGAGTGACGACGGCGACCACCGGCTTCACATCGTCAGGCACCGGCTGCTGATCATCCTCGGGCTTCCGATACGGATTCTCGTGCGTCGCGGTGTGCACCCACTCGAGCCCCGACGCAGCCGTGAGCAGCACCGTGCGCCCGCGCTGCGCCCACGGCCCCTGCGAATCACCGAGGAACCAATCCCCTCTCGTGGCGAGCGCGGCGAACACGATCTTCGGCCACAACGCGACCAGCGCGGAGACGAAGACCAAATTCAGAAACACCGTGCGCAGCGCGATGCGAGTCGACGCCGTGAGCGCGCGCTTCTTCGGGAGCAGCCGCGTGGAGCGCTTGAGCTTCTCGTAGAACGCGTCGGTCGCCCGCTTCTCCCACCAGAGCGGAAGCACGGGGAAGAGCAGCACGCCGCAGAACAGCGCGAGCTCGGCGGGGCCGCCGGCGAAGGCCACGAGGGACGAGGCGAGCCACACGCCCAGCCACGTGATGCTCAACAACAAGAAGACCCACAGCGCGCGGAACAAGGACCCCAGTCTATCCTCCGCGCATGCCGACGACCCCCGAGCTGGAAAAGTTCCGAGCGCAGTCCAAGTTATTCGGGCTGCTGGATGAGCCTGGTCAGCTGCGGTTGATGGCGGTCGCGAAGACCGAGCAGCACCCCGCGGGGAGCGTGGTGGTGCGCCAGGGAGACGCCGGTGACGCGTTCTTCATCGTGAGCGATGGGAAGCTCGAGGTGCACGTCGAGGAGGACGGCAAGTCGCGGCAGATGGCTTCGCTCGAGCGTGGAGCGTTCTTCGGTGAGATGGCGGCGCTGCTCGGTGAGATGCGCTCGGCGACGGTGAAGGCCGCGAGTCCGGTGACCTTGATGCGGTTCGAGATGCCGCTCGTGAAGGGGATCATCAGCGACTATCCGACGGTGCGGCAGGTGCTGGTGCGCCTCGCGGTGAAGCGCGGCGAAGAGAACCTCACCGAGCAGATGAAGGCCGACTTCACTTAGGTCCTCCCTCTCCCTGCGCAGCGGGGAGAGGGAGATCATCAGTCGATCAAGCCAGCCCGCCGACTCGCAGCGAGTGACTCGATCGCGTCGAGGCGTCGCACGACATCCTTGAGCTCTTCGGCGAAGGCCTTCCTCCGCTCAGCGAGTCCCTCCCCCGTCAGCAGCTTGCGATTGCCCGCGAGCTTGAGCGCGGTGCCGAACAGCACCTTCGAGACGCTCTCTTCCGAGTGCACGCGCTTCTGCCGCACGTACTGTTTTCCGAGCGCGAGACAGGTGTCGATGAACGGTCCCTCTTCCACGGGCTTGGTCACGTCGTGCCGCAACAATGCATCGGCCACCGTGCGCCACGCGTCGACGAAGGGCCGCAGAATGCGATGCGCGCTGAACGGCTTGAAGCGACGCACCACATCCTCTGCTTCGCCCTTCTCCACTCGCGCTTCCCAATCGGGATCGTGGAATGACACTTCCTTCGCGAGCTCGGTCTTGAACTCGTCCTTGTCCGCGAAGAAGAACTCGTACTTGAGCAGGTCGCGCAGGCGCATCGCTTCGTCGTCGAAGGCCTTGCGCGGATCGCTCTTCACATCCGAGGCGTGAAGCAACGCGAGCTCGGCGATCGACGCGTTCACGAAGAAGTGGAGGATGGTGTTCCGGTAGTACGCCGCGGTGAGGAACTGATTCGGCACCAGCGCCCACACCGGCTCGGGACCTTCCTCGAAGCACTCCACCACGCCGTTGTCCGAGAGCCCGCGCAGCAGCCGCGTGAGTCCTTCCGCGTTCTCGAGATCATCGAGCGGCGTGGTGGTCGGCAGCGAGCGCTTGCGCGCGTACTGCACGAGATTGCGCAGCAGGTAGAGCAGCTCGTCCACCGTGACGGCGCGCTCACCTGCGCCGAGCAGCGCGAGCGAGATCGCCGCGTTCGGGGTGATCGGCGTCACCCCGTTGATCCGGTGACACACTTCGAACGCGAGCTTCTGCACCGGGAGATTCTTCTCTTCGGAGTCCGACGCCAACGCGTTCGGATCCGGTGTGCCCAGCTCTTTGCGCAGCGACACTGGCTCGCCAAAGCGCACGTGAATGTTGCCGTAGCTCCGCTTGAGCGAGCGGATCAACTTCACGAACCAGCCGATGCCTTCCTTCTGCTTCGCGCCACCTCGCGCCTCGTGCGAGTAGTCGCCGACGTCGGAGATCTGGTCGTAGGCGATCGACACCGGCACCAGCAGCACGTCGTCAGCGCGCCCGCGTCTCCACGCATCGACCACGTAGGCGAGCATGCCGAAGCGCGGCGGGAGCAATTTGCCCGAGCGTGAGCGCCCGCCCTCGATGTACCACTCGAGCGAGAAGCGCTTCTCCACCAGGAAGTCGACGTACTGGCGGAGCACGAACTTGTAGATGGGGTTGTCTTTGAAGGTGCGGCGAATGAAGAACACGCCGGTGCGCCGGAAGATCGGCCCCACCGGGAAGAAGTTCATGTTGATGCCGCCCGCGGTGTGATTCGGCGGGGAGCCGTTGTCGTAGAGCAGGTACTGCAGGATCGCGTGGTCGAGGTTCGACTTGTGCGTGGGCAGGAACACCACGGTCTGCCCGTGTTTCGGCGCGAGCAGGTCCTTCAGCTTCTCGCGGTCGTAGACGATCTGCTCGCCGTACCCGAGCCGGTACACCACGCCGATGAGCCGGTGCACGAGGTCGACCACGTAGGGACTGACGCGCGCGGCGATCTCTCCGAGGTAGTAGCGCGCACGGCCGGTCACTCGCTCTGGAGAGAGTCCCGTCGCCGTCGAGAGCGCGGGGATGCCGGCGCGGAACTCGCGGTGCGAGATGATCTCCTGCCGCACGAAGCGCGGCACCTTGTAGCGAGCACCCCGGAGCGGACGCTCTGCACGCTCGAGCGCGAGCGCCGCCTGACGGAGCACGAAGAGCGCGAAGGAGTCGAGCGCGGGATCCTTGTCGCCGCCTTGCTTGATCCACCGTTCGCGGAGTGAAGACGCAGAGGCCGCTTCTGCTTCCACCACGGGACACCGATCGGGGTGCCGGCCGTGGATCACACGCTTGCCGATGAAGCCAGGCGCGCGCGGATTTCCGAGCGTGAGCAGATCGTAGACGCGCACCGAGCGCTCGCCCTCGAGCTTCGGGGGGAGCCAGCACACGCGAATCGGCGTGAGCACGGGATCATCTCCGCGCTTCAAACGGTCGCCGAGCTCAGGGCCGAGACGCCCCGCATCCCACGCGCGTGTGGAGGGAATTCGGATCAGCTCGGGCTTCGCGCCGGGGTGGTGCTCTTCGATCCACCGCTCGATCATCCAGCGATCGAAGCTGTCTCCATCGACGAGGAAGACGCGAGGCGTGCTCATCGGGAGCGACGCTAGAGCACTCGACCTTCGCTCGCCTGAAAATGACTGAGGCCCAGCTCCGCATAGGAACTGAGCCCCAGAGGTGCTTCAGAAGCGCTTCAGCTTCTGCGCATCGTGATCAGCTACGTCACCCGATCACGCGCACGTTCGCTGCCTGTAGACCCTTGGGGCCCTTGTTGACGTCGAACTCGACCTTCTGACCTTCAGCGAGGGTGCGGAACCCTTCAGCTGTGATCGCGGTGTGGTGACAAAAAACATCGTCGCCGCCGCCATCCTGGCTGATGAAACCGAAGCCCTTCGCATCGTTGAACCACTTCACGGTACC
>CBIHPJ010000269.1:0-10848 GCA_966211295.1 uncultured Myxococcales bacterium
CACGCAGTGGCGGTGGAGCCGGTCTGGCACGAACCGTTGAAGCAGCAGCCCGTACAGTTCTGCGGACCACAGCTGCTGCTTCCTCCACCACCACCTCCGGAGCCCCCCCCGACTCCGAAGCCGCCGCCACTCCCGCCCGAACCACCTCCCACGCCCGAAGGCCCGCCCTCCCCACCGCACCCCGCCCACACCGACGCCACCGCCACCATGAGAGGGCCACACTTTCCGACGCGGCTATGACGGGCGAGGTCAGCGTGCGAGCAACCCCAACCCGCCAAAGACAGCCGTCAGCACCAGGCCGACGATGAAGCCGATCATCGACAAGATGATCGCGGCGGGGATCGAAGCGAGCGCGAGCTTGATCAGCAGGCCCACCAGATCACCGAAGGGAATGTCGACTCCAGACACCACGGCACGGTTTTCGTTTTGGTTCATGCCCCGAGAATGAGATCCGCGCCCTGACAGCTGAGGTCAGCGTCGACTCTGCTTCAGCGTGCACCGTTCCAACTTGAATCACCTCGGAACGTTTCACTTCGACGCCCGAGCGCGAAGCGCGCGAATCTGCTCACGGTATGGAACGTGCTCAGTGATCGCGCATGCCCCTCTCCCCCACGGCCACTGTCGCGAACGTCGTCCTCGATCACTCGGAATGCGCTGAGGTCTTCGCGCGAAACCGCATCGACTTCTGCTGTCGCGGCGCGCTCACCCTCGAAGAAGCGGCTGCGAGCCGGCAGCTCCCCGTCGCGACGCTGATCAATGAGCTCGACGCCGCGATCGTTCGCCGCAAGGGAAAGCCGATCGTCGATCTCCGCGCCGCGAGCGCCGCTCAACTCTGCGCGCACATCATGGTGCACCTGCACGAGCCGCTCTCGAAGTCGCTCCCGATCGTGCGCGCGCTCGCGACGAAGGTGGCCCGCGTGCACGGCGCGCACAACCCGAAGCTCAGCGAGCTGAGCACGGCGGTGATCGAGCTCGACGACACGCTCTCGCCGCACCTCGAGGTCGAGATCAGCACGGTCTTCCCCGAGCTCACCGACGAGCTCCGTGCGCCGCGTCTCGCTGCGCTGCTCATGAAAGAGCACGAAGGCGTGCTCGAGCTGCTCAGTCGAATTCGCAGCGCGGCAGATGACTACACGCTGCCTGGCTGGGCCTGCACGAGCTACCGCACGTTGTTCTCGGAGCTCCAACAACTCGAGGCGATCGCCTTCGCGCGACTGCACCTCGAGAACAACGTCCTACTGCCGCGGCTGGCGAGCTGATCGCCACTCCTGCACCCCCCACACGAGGCGCAACAACGCGTCGATGAGGGAGCCGACGAAGAGCGCGATCACGATCCACCCCACGCCCCTCGCCTCGCGCGTGGAGAAGATGGTGAAGAACATCGCGAAGAACGCGCCGTAGCCCATCATCGCCGCGCCGATGAAGCCGATCAGGTGCACCACCGCGCGCCAACCGATCGTCGGAACGCGCGCCGCGATGAACGGGGTGGCGAGCACCACCAGCAGCACCGGCACGATCACCAACCACGCCTGGAGATCGAACTTCCCGATCACCATCGAGCCGGTGATCTCCGTCGTCTGCGGAATCGGGTGACCGCACGAGTCGAGCTCGAGCAGCCATACGAACGGCAACAGAAACGGCACCAGGCCCATCAGGCCCGTGCGGACCCACGGGTGGCGATTACTTCGCGGCACATCAGGTTGCGGACTCGCCACATGCGGGAGCGTGGCACAGGCGATGCTGCCAATCAGTACCGGCCGCCACCGTGTGCATCCCCCCAGTTCGGCCTCCGATGAAAATCACTCAGGAGCAATCGCCATGACCAAATCTTCTGTGCTGAAGCTGAGCCTGCTTGGGGCATTTCTGTCGCTTGGCGCCTTCGCCAAGAACGACGTCCAGGCCAAACATCTGAAGGACCGCGACGACTTCGTCGAGAAGGCGGCCATGATCAGCAAGCAACAGGTCACCCTGTCCGAGCTGGCCATTTCTCAGAGCACCAACCCCGCGGTGAAGCAGTTCGCCGAAAGGGTGATCAAGGATCATCAGAAGTCGTTCGACTCGCTGAAATCGATCGCCGCAACGAAGGGCATTTCGCTGCCGTTCGCTTCGATCGGGAGCGGAATCACCAGTACGTCAGGCAGTGAGAAGACTGGCAGCACGAAGACCGGCTCGGGCTCGAGCGATCTCAACCCCTATCCGGAACCGGGCGCGACGAACGCCGCTGACGACATCAAGGGCGACGTGAAGGCCGCCGGTGAAGAAGTGAAGTCCGCTGGTGAAGAGGTGGCGTCCGACACGAAGAAGGCCGCCAATGACGTCGCGGGCACCTACCCGCAGGTCGCGTCCACGAAGGAATACGAGAAAGAGAACAAGAAGCTTCAGGAGAAGTACGACGACCTCACCAAGCTGAGCGGTGAGAAGTTCGACAAGGCCTACCTGAGCGACATCAACAGCAACAACGACAAGGCGATCAGCTTCATTCAGAAGGAAGCCAAAGACGGTTGGGACACTGACGTGATGACCTGGGCCAACGAGACCCTGCCCTCGCTTCGCAATCACAAGGAGATGGCGAAGATGGTGAAGCAGGACATCAAGAGCGCCAAGCCGAGCATGTAAGTGGGTCTTGGGCCGTTCCGCCCGCATGTGGCGGAACGGCCTCACCAGCTGTGTCAGATCTCGATGGTGCGGGTGTCGAAGACGTCGCGAATCGAGAGCCCCATGTTCAGCGGCTTCACACCCCGACGATCATTTCCGCGGGCATTTCCGCGTTGGGTACTGTGCCGCCGGAATGCGCTGGCCCTTTCTGCTCGTGACACTCGTTTCCGCGAGCGGCTGCTTCGCCACCGGCTACGTGCTGCAGGCCGCCGGAGGACAGCTCGAGCTGATTCACACCGCGCGTCCGCTCTCCGTGGTGCAGGAGGACTCGAGCGTTCCGCTGCGCGTGCGTGAGCTGCTCGCGAAGGTTCCGGCGATCAAGAGATACGGACAACTCAACGGGCTGACGCCCACGGGGAACTATTCGCGCTACTCGGATCTCCACAGGTCCGCGGCCGTGTGGGTCGTGCAGGGCTGCAACGAGCTCGCGTTCGAGCCGCGCCGCTGGAAGTTCCCGATCGTCGGCACGGTGCCGTACTTAGGCTTCTTCAGTGAGAAGGCCGCGCGTGGGTTCGCGGAGGATCTCGCGAAGGAAGAGCCGCATCTCGACATCACCGTGCGCACCGCCTCCGCGTATTCGACGCTCGGTTGGTTCAAGGATCCGGTGCTCTCCACCATGATCCCCGAGGGACCGGAGGCGTTCGGAGAGCTCGCGAACGTGATCCTTCACGAGAGCGTTCACGCGACGGTGTACGTGAAGAATCAGTCTGCCTTCGATGAGAGCCTCGCGAGCTTCATCGCCGACGAGCTGACCTGGTTGCTCGTGGTGGGTCGCGCGGGGATCGAGTCGAAAGAAGCGAAAGCGTGGATCGCGGGCGAAGAGCGCGGCGTTCGCTTCGTGAAGGAGCTGCACGTCGCGTACGAAGATCTCGACGCGATCTACAAATCGAACCGCGGCGATGACGAGAAACGCGCGCTCAAGAACGCGCGGCTCGATCGTCTGCAGCAGGAGCTCGGTCTTCGTCGCCGCTTCAACAACGCAGACCTCGCGGGCTTCAAGACCTACGACACCGGCGGTCCCGCGTTCGCGCGCTTGAGGAAGGCGTGCGGTGGATTGCCGAAGTTCCTCGAGGCGGTGAAGTCGCTCACCGAGGAAGATTTCCCTGAGCCGCAGATGCAGGACTTCGCGCCGGTGCTCGATGCACTCGCAGCGCGGAAGTGTCAGGGCTTGTTGTAACGCTGCACCTTCAGCTCGAGCTCGATCAGCGGCCTGTAGGTCGTCTGGAGCGAAGCGTTTCCGTCCATGCCGTGGATGTAGCGGGCGTCGAGTCCCTCAGCGCTCGTGAAGAATGCGGTGTGCGTGAGGACGTGGCTCGCTCGCAGCACCGAGTAACTGAGCGGGTAACCGAGAACGAAGAGCGCGACGAGGATCGGTGTCACTACGTCGCGCTTCATTCCTTCTTCTTACTCGCCTCCGCGGATCTCTTCGGTCTCGCCACCTTCGGGCGTGATGGTGCGAATCACGCGGACCTCACGGCGGCCGCCCATGCCTCCGAACATCGGGCCAGGCATCTCGGCCTGCAGCTTCTCCCAGGCATCGGCGCCGACCGTCTTGCGAATGCGCACCAGCAGCCCCATGCGGTTCTTTCGCACCGCGAGCTCAGCGCGAGACACCACCTCGAGCTTGTTCATCACCGCCGACTCGTCGACTTGCGTCTGCGAGAGCGTCTTCTCGAGATCCAGCTGCGCACGCTTGAGCTCAGCCTCGAGTGCGATCAGCTGCTCGTTCGAGTCGAACGAGAGGTCGCGCACCTTCTTCTGCGTCTCGGGGCTGATGCCCGCCTTCGCGGCAGCCTGCGGAGGAATTCCCGGAGGACCTCCGAACGACATCCCCGGAGGGCCGAACATTCCCATCGGGGGCAGCGCAGGCACGGGCGGAACCGGCGGCACCGCACGCACGCCAGGAGTCGGAGGAGCAGGCGGCGTCGGCGCCGGGGTGTACTGCGCAAACGCAAACGACGCGGACAGCAGCGATCCCAACAACAGTGAACGAAGCTTCATGGTGAATCCTCCGAGGTGAAGACGACGGGTGAAGCCGCGCGTCCCAGGGAGCGCATCGGCTGAGTTCTGCGGGGAGCGGTCCAACGCGGGAGCTGGCCGAAGACCTTCTCCGCGGTGGCGTCCTCGCGGGGATCTCGCGCGATGTCCGCGGCGACGAAGGCCTGGAGCGCGGCGAGCGCGAAGAGATCTCCTTCAGGTTGAGTAGGAGCGACCACCATCGGGCTCACTTCAGGTCGCACGTCGAGCACCACTTCACTCGCAGGGCGCGGCTCATCGCTGAACTCGAGGGCGATCAAGCCCACGCCACCACCGAGCGCGAGCATCAGCCCGCCCACGATTCCCGCGCGGCGACGCACTTCGACCATCGGCCTGCGGCGAGGAAGAGAGAGGGTCGCACCGCGCAGCCGCAGCGCTTCACGATGGGCCGAAGCGAGCGCCCCACACGTCGGACACGAAGCGACGTGCGCGTCGAAACCTTCGGGCCTCGGCAACGACTCGTCGATCAGCGCTTGCTCAGTAAGCTCACAGTTCATGTTCATCACAGGACTCCCGCTTCACGCAGCGCCGTGACCGCGCGCTGCACGTGAATGCGCACCGTGCCGCGATCGATCGCCATCGACTCGGCCACTTCATCGAGGCTCCAGCTCTCGAGGTACCGGAGCGTGAACGCCATCGACTGCCGTGCCGGCAACTTCTCCAACGCCGCGAGCAGCCGCCGGTGATGCTCCTTGCGCTCCACTGCCTCATCGGGCGGGGGCGCGACCTCTTCTTCCGCGACGCGCAGCACCGCGCCCACCACGTTCCAGAACTTTCGTTTCCGCAGGTGCCCGAAGGCCCGGTTCACCAGGATGCGGCGCAGCCACGGCTCGCGCGCGTTCGGATCGCGCAGCGTGTCCCACCGATCGAGCGCCTCGAGCAGCGCACCCTGCACCACATCGCGCGCGTCCTCGCTGTCCCACACCAGCCGACGCGCGAGCGCTTCGAGCCGAGGCCGTGCAGCCGCGAGGGTCGCATCGCGACCTACAACCTCAACGGCAGCTGGAGTCACGCTGATCGAATTCAGCATGAAGTTCCCTGCCTCTTTCGCCACGTTGGCGTATTGGAAGGCCACGTCCTCGGCATCTCAATGGAGTAGAGATGCATGGCCGAAGCGTTCGGCATACTGGCCATGATGGACACCGCAATTAGCCGCAAAGTCGCTCCCCCAGAGATCCCTGGATACGAGCTCAAACAGCTCGTGGGGAAGGGCGGCATGGGCGAGGTGCACATGGCGACGCAGCTGTCGCTCCAGCGCACCGTCGCGGTGAAGTTGCTCAAGCACGAGCTCGCGAAGGACGACCAGTTCGTGGGGCGCTTCGAGAAGGAAGGCGCCGCGCTCGCGACGCTTCGCCATCCGCAGATCGTCTCCATCGTCGATCGAGGCAAGACGGGCGACGCGTACTACCTCGTGATGGAGTTCGTCGACGGCCCCTCCCTGCGCGAGAAGATGCGCGAGAAGGACTTCGACGCGAATCGCGCGCTGATCACCCTGCTGCTGGTGGCGAAGGCCATCGAGTACGCGCACGGCCGCGGGGTCATTCACCGCGATCTCAAGCCCGAGAACATCCTCTTCGACGAGCAGGCCGGCGGCATTCCGAAGGTGACCGACTTCGGGCTCGCGGGGCTCGACGAGTCGCACGGCTCGCAGCAGCGCCACCTCACGCAGACGCACGTGTCGATGGGCACGGCCTCGTACATGGCGCCCGAGCAGGCGGTCGACGCGAAGAGCGCGGGCCCGCGCGCCGACGTCTATTCGCTCGGCGTGATGCTGTACGAGACGCTCACCGGCGAGTTGCCGATCGGCCAGTTCGATCCGCCCTCGAGCAAGAAGCCCGAGCTCGACAAGCGCATCGACGGAATCATCGCGCGCTGCCTGCGGCCGAATCCCGACGATCGGTACCCGAGCGTCAGCGCGCTGATTCAGGATCTCGAGAAGGTCGTTCAGCTCAGCTCGTTCATCACCAAGTCGCCGGAGACGCCGACCCAGCGCCTCGTTCGCCGCGCACTGGAGATCAGCCGCCGCGTCGGTCGTGGTGCGGCGATCGCGATCGTGCTGCTCGCGCTGATCATCATCGGTGCGGTGTTCCTGCGCAGCCGCTCCGAAAACCAACGCCTCGCCTCGGGCGTCGAGCTGATGACCGACTTCGGCGCCAAGTTCCCGCTCACCACGCCGGGCCGCGTCGACAAGGCCACCCGCGAGGTGACGATGGGCGATGGCCCCGACACCGTCGGCCTGATGGCGCTCGGCCGCAAGCCGGAGCTGGCGAAGGGCACCATCGACTTCCTCGAGGTCGATGACGAAGCGACCGGCCGCGTGGTGATCGACGCCGACGTGATCGGCTCGGGCGTCGACTTCTCGGCGATCGTCGACACGCAGGACACTCCGAAGGGCCGACTCGAGCCGCTGTGGGAAGTGTTCCGCGGCCGCCGGCCTGAGGCGCGCAGCGCGCTGATGATGCTCGGTGAACACGGCCGCTACGTCGCGCTGGTGGTGTCGGGTGGCTCGAGTGAGCCGACGCTCGAGTGGGCGCTCGGTCCGGACAAGCGAGGCTTCATGCAGGCGCCGCTGCCGGTGAAGCGCGCGGGGCAACGGCTCTCGCTGCGAATGGATCCTGAGACCGGTGAGCTCTTCGCGGTCGCGGGTGAGGGACGCGATGCGCGCGTGCTCGGTGATGGCTTGTGGCTGGGGCCGTACTGGCGGCAGCTGCTCGGTGATTCGCCGCGCATGGCGGTCGGGTGTCTCGAGGGTCGCTGCGTGTTCCGCCAGGTGTTGGTGCGCGGGCTCGAGCTTCCTTCGGGAATGACGCCACCTCCGTTCCCCGGCGTGGAGACGCGGATCACCAACGAGCCTGATCAGGCTGAGCTCAAGGTTCCGAACAAGCCGGCGCCGCCGCCGGGGAAGCAGGTGGCTGCGAAGCCTCCGCCTCCGAAGGCGCCTCCGCCGAAGGCACCGCCGCCCAAGGTTCCGCCGAAGCCGCCGAAGAAGCGTTAGAGCTTCAGCGCGAACGCCTTTTCGATCAGCGGAAGTTGGTTCGGGTTGGCGAGTGACTTCGCCTTCTCCAGCGAGACCCACTCGCCGCGATCGACCTCGGGAATTCGAATCGTCCTTCCCTGCCACTCGAGGTCGATCTCATTCGACTTGATCGTCGAGGCATCGAGATCTCCTCGAGCCGCAAAGGCGATCACCTTCTTGCCGCTCTTCAGAGTGATCTCTCCGAGCGGCTCGTAGGGACCAGCGGGCGCGGGCTGACCGATCTCTTCAGCGAACTCGCGCTTCGCGGCAGTGAGCGCGTCTTCACCAGCATCGAGCATGCCCTTGGGCAGACTCCACGCGCCCACGTCCTTCTTCGCCCAGAAGGGACCGCCGGGATGCACGAGCAACACCTCGCGCGTCGGCCCATCTCCCCGCACCAACGCGATCCCCGCTGAACGATTCGCCGCTGCCATGCTTCACCTCTACACCGCACCACGAAGAGATCGCGAGGGGCGATCGACTTGTCGTAACGCAACTTGTCTAAATACGTTACGACAAGTTATCTTACGACAATGAGTCGCTTTGTCGGACGCACCAGGGAATTGGCGGCGCTCCAGCGTCAGTGGTCAGCGCCGGGCGGGAGTTTCGTGCCCGTGTATGGGCGCCGGCGGATCGGGAAGACCGAGCTGCTCCGTCACTTCAGCGCGAAACACCGCGGGGTCTTTCACGTTGGCAAAGTCGCGCCGGCCGGGCTTCAGCTCAAGGAGTTCATGCTCGAGGCCGCCTCGGCCTTCGACGAGCCCTTGCTCGCCGAGATCTCGGTGGACTCCTGGAAGAAGGCGCTGGAACTCGTGGTGGCTCGCTGGAAGGGCCCAGGAAAACTCCTGCTGATCCTCGATGAGTTTCAGTGGACGGTAGAGGCGAGTCCCGAGCTTCCT
Organism: uncultured Myxococcales bacterium; assembly: GCA_966211295.1. Classification (GTDB taxonomy): domain Bacteria; phylum Myxococcota; class Myxococcia; order Myxococcales; family Myxococcaceae; genus Archangium_A. Next base: position 8,608 of record CBIHPJ010000269.1, read on the forward strand.
TCCGTCCTGCAAGAGCTCTGGGATCACTCGTGGAAGCGCAACGGGAAGGTCATGCTCGTCGTCTGCGGCTCCTACCTGGGGTTCATGGAGCGCGAGGTGCTCGGCGAGAAGAGCCCGCTGTTCGGCCGCCGCACGGCGCAGCTTCACCTCACGCCCTTCTCGTTCGCCGAATCGCGCCAGTTCCACCCCGAGTGCTCCATCGAGCAACAGGCGATGACGTGGTTCGTCTGCGGCGGCGTCGCTCAGTATCTGACAGCCTTCGACGGGACCTGCTCGTTTCGCCAGAACGTCGAGCGAAACCTCCTCGAGGAATTCGCTCCGCTCTCCCGCGAGCCCGAGTTTCTGCTGCGAGAGGAGCTGCGGGACGTCGCCCCCTTCCACGCCGTGCTCATGGCTATCGCCACCGGCGCGCATACAACCAAGGCGATCGCCGCGGCGTCGGGCGTCCCAGAACGCAACCTCCACTACACGTTCGAGCAACTGGTCGCGCTCGGCTACGTCTCGCGCCGTTACCCGGTCACGGGGTTGAAGGCGCGCCGGACCGACGTTCGCTTCGTGCTCGACGACGCCTTGCTTCGTTTCTGGTTTCGCTTCCTCTTCCCGCACCGCAGCCAGCTGGCGCAGCTCGAGCCCCATCAGGCGTGGGACCGGCTCGTCGAGCCGCAGCTCGAGGCGTGGTCGGGCGGCTGCTTCGAGCGGTTATGCCGCGAGGCATTCCCCAGGCTTCTCGAGGCCGAAGGAGTGAAGGCGAGCGTCGAGGTGGGCGCGTTCTGGTCGCGCCAAGTCGAGATCGATCTCGTCGGCGTGCGAACCGACGGCGTCACCGAGCTCGGCGAGTGCCAATGGGGACCCGTGACCGGCTCCACGCTGAAGGCCGAGCTCGAGACGAAGGTGCTCCATTACCCAAACCCGAAGAACCACACCCTGCGGCGTCACGCGTTCGTGCGGAGTCTGCGCGGGCGCGCTCCCGAAGGCGTTCATCTCCATCGCCTCGCTGATCTGGGCTGAGAGCGCTGGATTCGCGAGCCTCCGTCTGCTCCTTTTGGGGATTCCATGGCCTCCACGCTCCGCTGCCCTCACTGCAACGCACCGCTCACGCTCGTCGATGGGAAGCACCCCACCGAGTGTCCGTACTGCAAGACGATCATCACGTCGCAGCAGCCGCGAGTGATCGGTGCCCCGGCTCCGGGGAGTGGCGGCGGTGGTTCTGCGATCGCGGTGATTGGAGTGGGAGTGCTCGTGGTGGTGATGGCCGGCGCTGGGGCCGCGTTCTTCCTGTTCAGCCGTCCTGTGGCTGCGCCCGTGCCTGCGGTGGTGGTCGCGGCGCCCGTCGCTGTCGTTCCTCCCCCTGAGCCGATGAAGCCACCCGAGCGGCCGTCGCCCGTGAAGCGCGTGCTGCAGTTTGGTGAAGAGGGCACCAATCCCGGCCAGCTCAAGTCGGCCACCCAGCTCGCGGTCGCGAACGACGGCACGATCCTGGTCGCGGAGCGCGATGGCCGACTCCAGCGCTTCGGTGCCGACGGCGCGTACCAGGCGTCGCTCGTGATGGAGGGCGACAAGCTGACCAAGCAGAACGGCATCTTCGGCCTCACCGCGGACGCGTCGGGCAACGTGTACGTGAACCGCGTGGGCGACGTGCTCGTCTACGAAGCGGCGACGTTCAAGGCGGTGCGCACGCTCGCAGGCGACTACCCCGATCGCTACTACCATGGCGGTCTCTCGGTCGACGGCACGGGCAAGGTGTTCGCGCTGACCGATCGCACCGGAGACATCGATCTCGTCGAGACCTCGCCCGGGGGAAAGGTGCTCTCGCGTCACCGCGTGCACGCGCGCGACGTCGTGGTCGATGGCGCAGCGAGCCGCGTGTTCCTCATCGGTGACGACGGACTCGAGGTGCAGGACGTCAAGGGCGCGGTGATCTCGAAGGTCGGCGGCGTCGAGGGGAGATCGATCGCGTTCGACGGCAAAGGCCACATCTTCGTCGCCACCGGATCAGTGGTCGAAGTGCTCAGCCCCGAGGGCACGAAGACGATCACGCTGCCGGTGAATGCAGATGAGATCGCGCTCGATCGCTCGGGCAAGCTCTACGCGCTCGAGGGATCGAAAGTGTCTGTCTATGAGGTCACGTTGCCCTGAAGCGGTTATCCCCTCACCCGAACCACACCCCTCCAGGGGAGAGGGAGCACCCGGGTTTCACGCGGACTCCAGATCGAGTGTGTAGCCCTCCACCAGCCGCTCCTG
>CBIHPJ010000270.1:0-10800 GCA_966211295.1 uncultured Myxococcales bacterium
CGGCAGGTCACGCAGGTGAGCACGTAGCCACTCGACGCCTTGAAGCCGCCGTACTGGTGCTGATTCGCGAGTGCCTTCGCGGCGCCGAACATCTTCTTCTTCTTCTCGGTCGCTTTCGTTTTGTAGAGACCGAGCGCGTTGGTGGCGAACTCGTGGAGCGACTGCTCCACCAGCGCCGCCTGCTGCGGAGTGAGCGTCTTCTTCAGCGGAGTGAGCCTCGTCGACGCTTCCTTCGCGAGCGAGACCAGGCACGCTTCCACTTCCTTCAGGGGCGCGCCCTTCGTCTGCTTATCCACCTGCACGAGCTCGTAGCGGGCGTCGTCATCGAGCCGCGCCACGCGAAAGCGATCGAGCTGCGCCTTCCACGAGGGAGGGCACTCGCCAGGCGGCTCCACGTCGAGCGCGGTGTCGACGAGCTGTGTGAGCTCGGTGGTGATGCGCGACCACTCCGCGATGAAAGCGTCCGCCTCTTTTCTAGAGCTCACCTGAATCGGTCACCGTTCTGACGCCAGCGCGCCTCGAGATCTGCATGGTTCATGGCGCCCTGGCGTCAGCACGGCACCGATTCAGGAGAGCTCAGACGTCGAGATCCGAGTCAGGGTCCTCGACGCCGGCCATGTACTTCTTGGTGTACTTGTCCTGCAGCACCGGGAACTGCTCGCTCATCAGCTTGATGTCGGTCGACATCTTCTGAGACCAGTACGCCGACGCGTTCGACCAATCGACGGCCGTCATGTTGAACACCTTCTTCAACATCACGTTCGCGTCCTTGCCCTGCTGCGCCCAGCACGATTGCGCCGTCATGATCTCGACGAAGCGATCGAAGCTCATCGGGTTGGCGCCGCCCTTCACGTTCTTGCCCGCGACCTTGTCGTTGATGCCGGCGGACTGAGACGCCGCCGCAGCCATGTCGCCGTACTGACCGACGCCCGCTCCGGAGAAGGCCTTGCCGTACTCGGTGGCGATCGCCGCCGCGGCCATCGGATCGCTCTGATCAGACATGCGCGCCATCCACGCTTCGGACACGCGCGCGAACTTCGCCTCGTCGAGCTTGTGCTTGGCGAGCAGCTTCACGAACGCGGGGCCCTGCACCGACATCTGCTGCGCGGCGATGGACGCATAGAGCTGCAGCGACACGCCCTCGATCGGATCGAGCATTCCCGGCTTCACCGCGCTCTTCATCTTGTCGCGCGTCTGGGCCTGGCGCGCCTCGAGCGCGGCGTTGGTGAACTCGGGATCGTTGCCGTAGTGGCGCAGGAAGCAGTGCTGCACGCGCTTCCAGTGATTGCGATTACGGAAGCCGTGCTGCTCGAGCGCCGCCTGGTACACGTCGTCGTCGTCCGCGCCCTGCGCTTCTTCGAGCGCGAAGTTCACCGACCAGTACTTCACCCATTCACTCGGACGCAGCTTTCCCCAGTCGGGCTTGAAGTACGTCTTGCCGTTCTTCTCGAACGTCATCGCGTCTTCATCGTCTTCGTCGTTGAAGCCCATGCCCTCGTGGCTGACGTAGTCCCACTCGACGCCGAAGCGATCGAGCGGCTTGCCGTTGGGACCGAGCTTCTGCGGCTCTTCTTCTTCGTCGTCCGAAGCTTCCTCTTCGTCAGAGAAATCCTCGTCGTCGTCACCAGCGTCTTCTTCTTCCTCGCTGAAGTCCTCGTCGTCGCTCGCCTCGAGTGCGGGCGTGGTGTTCGTCGCACCTGAAGCGCCTTCCTGCTCCGCCTTCATGCGCGCTTCGAACTCTTCGAAGGTCTCCTCCGTCATCATGGTGGAGGCGTCGTTGCCGATGAACGACTCGCTCGCTGTCTTCTTGTGCGGTGCGGCGGCAGCCCTAGGTGCAGGTGGAGGAGCAGCAGGCTTTCGGGGCGGAATGGGCGGCATGAGGCGCCGAAACTCAGCCGGAAAAGCGCCTCCTCGCAAGGGAGCGATCTCTACAGATTGGTGTGGACACCCCTCCTCACGACAGGAGGGTTCGACTTGTTGATGATGCGCCGAATGCGATGGCTCGTTGTGACGCCGTACCTGCTGCTCACCGCTTGTATGGGTGACATCTCGGGTCCGGGAGATGATGGCGGCGCGACGAGCGACGTCGACGCGGGTCCCATCTGTGATGCTCCTCCAGAAGACGCGGGCACGTTGGACGATCTCCTCTCTCCTTCGCGGCTCTTGCGACGCGCTTCGATGTCCTTGCGCGGTACGCCTCCGAGCGACGCGGAATACGCGGCGCAGGAAGCCGCGGGTGACGACGCAGCACAGCGCGCGTTCGTGAACACCTTCATCGATCAGACGCTCGCCGCGCCTGGCTTCTACCAATCGATGTTCGAGCTCGGCCGCGAGTGGCTCAACGTGCCGCTCGCTCCGCCCACGGCCGACGAGCCCGAGTACGGCGCGCAACAACAGCGCTCCATTCAGCAGTGCGGCAGCGCGACGGCCAACGCGGGCAAGTGGGCCTACGTGCGCGAAGACTTCGAAGGCGGCATGGCGCGCATTTGCGCTGGCTCCTCGCGCGATGGTGGATCGCCGTTGGAGACCACATTGGAGCCCTGGTGGGCGCCGGGCACCACGGTGACGCTGGTGGGCAGCGCGGCGAACACGGGCGATGCCGGCGTCACCAACATCAACGGCAACTGGACCAACATCGACTGCGCGGGGCGTCCCGATGGCACCTGCGGTTGCGGACCGAACGCGGTGAGCTGCCACGCCGACTTCCAGCAGTACCCGGGCTGGGAAAACTACGTGTACTGGAACCCTGCGGGTTCGCGGCGTCAGCTCTCAGAGGAACCGGCGCGGCTCTTCGCGCACCTGGCGTGGCACGATCGTCCGCTCACCGAGTTGATTGACGGCACCAAGTCCGTTGGCACCACGCGCAGCATCTCGGCGTACGTGATGCAGGGCGCAGAGAGCGGCGATCTCTCGAGGCTCGCCGACGACTCGTGGTGGCGGCCTTCGCGCTTCATGAGCGCGCTCAATGATCCACTCCACGTCGCGGGAGACGCGGATGCGTGGCGCGAGTTCGACGTGCCTTCCGTATCGCGCGTGTTCATCGCGGATCGGGCGTACAAGTACGACCCGCGCACCACGCAGACGCCGATGCTCGGCATTCCGTCGGCGGGCATTCTCACCAGCATCGGCTTCCTCGCCGGTCAGCCGCGTGAACGTCTGCGCGCCGCCCGTGCGTTGGAGATCCTCGGATGCGAGGTGCTCTCGCCTCCCTCCGGACAGAACTTCAATCCGTACATTTCGGATCCCGCGAAGGAAGGTCCGTGTCAGCACTGCCATCGCCGCATCGATCCCGCGGCGATTCACTTCAAGCGCTTCGCCAAGCAGGGAAGCGCGTCGGAAGGATGGGGCGCGAACTACTTGATGCCTGCAGTGGGCGGCTGGCGCTGGCCCAACGCGTGGCGCACGGGCACGTATCCGTACGGGGGCGAGCCGTTCTCTCACTGGAACCGCTGGTACGCCGCGGGCACTCAGATGACGCCGGTGACGCAGGCGCAGGTGGATGCGGATCCGCTCGTGGTGTTCATCGACTTCCTTCCGCCGGATCAGACGCTGCTGGGGCAGGTGAGCGACGGCACGGTGGGACCGCTCGGGTTCTCGAAGTTGCTGATCGCCTCGGGTCAGTACGACCGCTGCGTGGTGCGGCGGCTTCACCAATTCGTGCTCGGGCGCGACATCGATCCCGCGAAGGAGACCGGCTACCTCGATCTCCTCACCGCGAATTTCGTGAACGACGGACGCAAGGTGAGGCCCTTCGTGAAGAGACTCACGCAGTCAGAGCTCTTCCAGAGGGGGTTCTGAAATGAGAGCGCTCCTCTTGTTGACGGTGGTGCTGCTGGGTTGTGAGAACGCTCCTGCGTCCGCAGTCGCCGCGAAGAAGCAGGCCGAGTGCGGGCAGGCGAGCGACGACACGGTGCGGATCATGCGCGGGCTCGCTCCGAGCTGCGAAGGCTGTCACCTCAATGGTGCGCGCGCGTTCTTCGCCTCGGTGAGCAGCTTCCAGAATTTGATCGTCGCCGATGCGCGCATGGTGAAGCCGGGCGATCCCGACGGGAGCGAGCTGATCAAGCTGCTCGAGGGCCGCGGCACGGGCGCGTTCACCAAGATGCCGATCGGCACCAAGAGCTACGCCGACCTGGTGGCCGACGGATCCGCCACGTTGAGCGTCGAAGAAGTGAAGCAGTGGATTCGTGATCTCGCCAACCAGGCGCGCGACGCAAGACCTGACGTGACTGCGCCGCGCATCACGCGCGTGAAGGCGGAGCAGGTGCAGAAGGCGCTCTACCAACAGCTCGGCCTCGAGTACGGCGACTTCTTCGTCAACGCGAGCGAGTACGGCATTCCGCTCGCCGAGCCGCGCACGGACGAGACGTATCCCTTCCAGCCGATCGACGAGTACCTCGCGCCGCGCCAGCAGGAAGCGCGGGATCGCTTTCATGGACTCGGAGGTGGCTCGACGGTCTCGCAGGCGCGCAGCGATCTCTCGCCCTCGCCGACGTTCGTGCTCACGCTCACTCAGGTCTCGCAGCGCTGGTGCCGCCTCGGTCTGCGCAAGACGGGGAACGTGGCGCTGTTTCCCTCGGGGACGACGCAGGCCACCGACGAGGCGAACGTGAAGGCCACCATTCGTCGCTGGTTCCTGCACTTCCACGGCACGCGCGCGAGCAGCGCGGAAGTCGACGCCATGTACACCTCGGTGTGGACGCCGCTCTCGCCGGGCAACGCGGAGGCCGGTTGGGTTGGCCTGTGCTCCGCCTTCATTCGCCACCCTGATTGGATCTTCTTTTGAAGCTCTCGAGACGAAAGTTGTTCGAAGCGGCGCTCGGCGTAGGGCAGGTGGCGCTGCTCTCTCGCTTCGGGATCGGCACTGCGCGTGCGCAGAACATGACCGCGAAGCCGACCAAGCTGCTGGCGATCTGGCTCGATGGCGGACTCCACTGGGAGACCTTCTTCGCGCCGTTCACCGCGGCTGGCGTGAGCAAGTTCATTCCCACGCCGCAGGGTGGGCTGATTCCGTTCGGGTACGCGCCGTCGCAAGTAGAGAACTTCGACCGCACGCCGGTCGATCTCGACGCGCCGGGGCTGATTCGGAAATGGCGCGGGCCGGTGTACTGGAATTGGGCTTCGCCTGCTGATCGCACAGGAGCGGTGCCGAACTCCGGAGGCGCGCAGCAGTTCAGGCCGTACGGCTACGCGTGGGCTGATCCGACGTACAAGTTGTACGAGCGTGCGGCGCTGCTGATTGGCGCTGATCAAGGAACGGCGTCGCACTACTCCGGAATCGTCGCGAGCATGTGCGGAGTGGCGGGCGCGAACTTCCGAGCGCCCTCGGTGCAGGCGGTAGTCGCCGCGGCGATGGCGCAGCGTTTTCCGGATCGCCCGATCCCCAACGTCTCACTGGGAGGGCCGCTGCCCACGGCGTTGGGATTGCCCTCGCTCGCCGCTCCCACGCGCGTGACGAGTGATGCCTCGGTGGAGCCCACGCTTTCGGACCGTCGTGACGGGGCGTGGCTGGGGTTGCGCACTCGCACCGACGCGCCCGATCTCGCGTTCGACGGCTCGATGAACATGGGCACGGTGCCACTCACCGCGACCGACGACGCGACATTGGCGGCGATCCGCGCGCGCAAGGGGAAGTCGAGCGCCGGCACCAATGCGCTGCTTGGTCAGCTCTACGACACGTACAAGGGCGCGAGCCGGACGATCTCTCGCGACATCCTCGCCACCCTCGGATCGGTGCAGGGCTTCCAGTACCTGAGCGCGGCGAACATGGCGTACCCCTCGAACTGGACCGCGTGCATCGGCTCGGCGGACAGCTGCGGGACGAATCGCTCGATGGCGAACTACGACTTCGCGCTGAAGCTGCTCAAGTCGGAGCTGGTCAGCACCGTCACCTTGCGCGCCACCAGCTTCAACAACTTCAGCTTCGACACGCACAGCGCCAACGGGCCACAGCAGCACACCAATCATCTGCGCATCGCGTTCGAGGAGATCGGCCGGGTGTTGCTCGAGATGTCGCTCACGCCGAGTGCGGTGCCGGGGAAGACGTTGCTCGACGAGACGCTGGTCTACGTGTTCAGCGACTTCGGGCGCACGTTCCCCAAGCAGGGGAGCGATCATCATCCCGCGACCTGCGCGATCCTCGCGGGCGGATCGATCATCGGGAATCAGATGGTGGGCGGGTACGACGAGACGATGAACGGCTCGCCGATGGGAATGCCGGTGCGGTTGATCGAAGAGTCAGGTGCTCCCGAGACGCGCACCCCGCGCAGTCAGGACATCGCATCGACCGTGCTGCACGCGTTTGGACTCGAGGGCGGGCGCGACTACTTCATCCCTGGCGGCTACGGATATTTCGACGGCGTGGTCGGCTGACAGATTCGTCAGCGCCCTAGTAACCGCGCGCGCGGAGGAAGCGGACCAGCGAGAGGTAGAACGGCTTGTGGCGCCAGTCGTTGCCGAGGCCGGGTGACTGGCCTCCGATCTGACCGATCTCGTCGAGGTGATCCGCCGGAATGCAGCCGAGGAACGTGCCCCACTTCGCTGACTCCACGGGCACGAGACCGTCGTTGCTGACGGGGTCGAACGCGTTGGGGCTGATGATGCCCTGCGTGGCGCTGAGCATCGAGTTGATGGGATCGAGCGTGTCGTCGTAGCTGCGGATGAACGGCGGCCGCGTGCCGTCGCTCGCGTTGCAGAGATCAGGCGAGCGGCGCAGCGCAGAACGTCCCGCCACGGAGAAGTAGGCGACGCCGGGCGCATCGGTGACCTGCGTGTTGAACGCGGTCATGCGCGAGGTCTCGAACTGCGAGAGCGCTGCGGTGATGGAGGAGTCGGAGGTGGCGGTGCTCCACAACCTCGAGGCCGCGAGATTGACGATGGCGTCCACCGCGGAGCGGGCCTGCGGATCCGACAGACCACGCGCGACCAGATCACTCACCGGAGTTCCACGATGCGGCGTGCTCACGGTGATCACCGAGGCGATCAATTCCGGGCGGCGGTTCGCGACGAGACGGGTGTCGAGTCCGCCCTGCGAGTGGGCGATCACGTTCACCTTCGCCGCGCCGGTCATCGCGAGGATCTGCTCGATCTGCCGCTCGAGCTGCAGGCTGCGCGTGGCGGAGTCATTGAAGGGATCGACCGTGGGCGTGAAGACTTCGAGCTCGCCGTGTGCCGCGAGATCGTCCTTCACCTCGAAGTAATAGGTGAGGAAGTCGAGGCCCGCGAAGGAGTCGAAGCCGAAGAAGCCGTGCGAGAGCACGATGGGGTACGGCGGTCCGCGGCCTGCGTCGGGAGTGCCCGCGTCGATTTCCTGCTGACCCGCGTCCTGCTGACCCGCGTCCTGCTGATCATCTCCGCCGTCGAGCGCGAGCTGTTGTCCGCCGTCGTTCTGATCAGGAAGCGCGACCACCACGGGATTTCCGCAGGCGGTCAGGAAGAAGACGAGGAACGCCGCGCTCCGAAGAAGCACCGGAGCAGAGCCGTACCAGCGGAACGCTGGGCCACGCGCTGGAGCGAAGCGAACGCGCGATGAGGCGGAGCGACCAAAGGACATGGCGCGGTTTCTAGGGCGCTCTCAGGCTTCGCCGCAATCAGTGGTGGTGGTGTTTCTGAAACCCCCACGCGTCAGGCGGCAAATGGGGACCGGTAAGTGGGACAAAACGCACCGCGAGGGTCTGCTCCTGAGTGATCTCTCCAGTGAGTGACTTCTTGACGATGATCAGCCACGTCGAGTCGGGCTCGCCGAGGGGAATGATCAAGCGTCCACCCGGAGCGAGCTGATCAACGAGGGGTTGCGGAATGTGCGGGGTGCCTGCGCAGACCACGATGCCGTCGAAGGGGGCTGCTTCGGGCCAACCCTCGTACCCATCTCCCACTCTCAGATGCGCGTTGGTGATCCCGAAATCGCCGAGTGCTTGCGCGGCACCGAGGACGAGCGGCTCGATGATGTCGATGCTGTAGACCTCGGAGCAGAGCTTCGCGAGCAGCGCGGTCTGGTAGCCAGATCCGGTTCCGACCTCGAGGGCGCGTGCGCCAGGCTTCAAGTGGAGCTGGTCCAACGTCCAGGCGATCAAGGACGGCTGGCTGGTCGTCTGGCCCTCCCCGATGTCGAGAGGACGATCTTCGTCGGCGAGATATCGCATCGACGGCCGGAGAAATGCGGAGCGCGGCACCGACTGAACGGCAGCGCGAACGCGGGGATCACTGATGAAGAGGTCGCTCATTTGATCAACGTGTGACGGCTGCGAGAGGGCGCCATGGGCTGATCAACCAGCTCTCTATTCGTGGCGAGGTATTTGCGCAGCATCGCGAGCGACCGCCACTGCAGCATCGAAGTGTCGTCGTCCGAGCCGGCGTAGATCACGGCCTTGCTGTGAGCCCCGCAGTACGGGACGTCCTTCAATCCGCCGGAGTCTTCCGTGCGCGTCGCGTGACCTCCGCAGAGCGCGCAGCCGTCTGGCCACTTGCCGTTCTCGAACATGCGCGACTTGAAGGTTGGACGTTCGGTGATGCTCGGCTCGAGCAGGCGCACTTCGCCTTTCTGCAGCGCGAGGTATTCGCCACAGCTCTCACAGCGGAGCGTGGTCGCCTCGTCGATCACCTGGAGCACCTGCTCTCCGTCGCTGTTGGCGCCGAGTGGCGCTCCGCAGCTCGGGCACGGAGCGACCCGGCCCACGAAGGCGCCGTGGATCAATGCGAGGAAGATGAACGCCGAGAAGGCGAAGCCCGCGGTCGCGCACCAGCCAGGCAGCACCGCGGAGAGCGCCACCATGAGCACGCACGCGAGCAGCGCGCGGAGGATCTTCTTGAACCTGGTGCCGGCGCTGGCTCGGGCCAGCTGCGTGCGCATGAGCGCCACTATCTCCCAGCAGAATTGATCAGGGGCAGCCTTTGACGCAGGGGGCCTACATGTGATCTATGCGTCCGCCCCGCGCAGCCCGCGCGTGCCATTTCAATTTTCGGGGGAGCACATGACCCAGCCCAAGAAGTCGTCGTCGAAGAAGACCACCACTGAGAAGTCGTCGAAGAAGGTTGCCGCTCCCGCCACATCGAAGAAGGTCGTCGCGCGCGCTGTTTCGGCGAAGGCCGTGAAGATGAGCGACAAGGTCGCCGACAAGGCGCCTGAAGTGAAGTTGGCGATGTCCGACGCTGCGCCGCTGACCCTCAATGAGGTCGTGGTGCCTGAGCTCGTGCAGGCCGTGGAAGTGCAGGCTGAGGTTGTGGCCGCGCCCACGCGTGAAGTGACCCGCGCCGAGTTCATGGCGATGGTGCGCAAGGAGGCGTACCGCCGCGCCGCGATGCGGAACTTCCGCAACGGTTCGCCCTTCCAGGACTGGGTGAACGCCGAGGCCTCGGTCTCGGGCAAGCTCGCCGCTGAAGGCGCGCGCCTCTCGTAATCAGGACGCGAAGCGGAGCGGGTCGAACTGGGTGAGATCGAAGTTCGACTTGCCGTGTTGCACGAGGTCAGCGGCGATCTCTCCGAGCACGCTTGCGAATTTGAAGCCGTGACCTGAGAAGCCTCCGAGCGCGACGACTGGTTTTCCGGGAAGCGCGCCGATGAGGAAGTGCTCGTCGGGGGTCATCGAGTAGAGGCAGGTCTTCCGCTCGGCGGGTGGCGCGTCGAGCTCGGGGAGATGTTTCCGCAGGTACTCGCGCACGGCATCGCTGTCGGCGTCGCTCGTTGTGCGCTCGACGGTGTCCGGAGTGGTGATCGATCCGCCCTTGTGTTGGCAGACTTTCGGTCCGCGGCCTCCGAACGCGGGGAGTCCGTAGAAGCTGTGCGCGGTGTTCTTCACGAGGTGAATGAAGCAGGGCATCTCGCGCTCCAGCTTCGGCTTCGGGAACCAGCACTGCACCTGGCGGCGGATCACGAGCTTGCTGCCGATGGCCTGCAGCCACGGCTGCGTGTGCCACCACGGCCCGGCGGCGATCACCACGCGCTTCGCTGTGAGCTCGCCGTTGATCGTTACGTGGTCGGGCGAGAGCTCGAGCGTGCGCACTTGCTCACGACGGATGGTGGCTCCGTGCTTCAGCGCGACCTTCACGTGCGCGCGCGTGCAGTCTTCGACCGCGAGGAGCCCGGCGTCCTTCTCGTAGACAGCGACGTCGCTCTCGTTGACGTGGAAAAGCGGGAAGCGAGCGTTGAGCTCTTTCGCGCTGAGTACTTCGTGAGGGAGCGAGTGTTGCTTCGCGCTCGAGATCACTCCGCGGATGAACTCGTGTTCCAGCGGACCGATGTTGAGGCAGCCGACGAGGTGGAGGAGTGAGGTGTTGCTCTCGCTCTCGAGCTCACGCCACAAGGCGTACGCGCGCTCGAGGAGTGGAACGTACGCGCCGCCCTCTCCGTACGCCTTGCGGATGACGCGCGTGCCGCCGTGCGACGCGCCGCGATCGTGCGAGGGATCTTGCTCAGTGCCGAACTGCTCGAAGCCGACGACCTTGAGTCCGCGCTTCGCGAGGTGCATCAGCGCTGATGAGCCGATGCCTCCCACTCCGATGACCGCGACGTCGATGCTCATGGGAGTGAACGTAGTGACGTTCTGCTTCGAGAGGTGTGGGGATGAGTGAATCGCGAAGGTGACTACGCTTCGTGAAAGGAGGCAGTCGGAGCCGACGATCGCCGTCGCTAGAGGGATTTGCATGTCACCTGCGCTGACTCGTGTTCCGACGCCACTTTCAGCTCGGAAAAGGGCGAGAAAAGCCCGTTTCTGGAGCGCGGCTGCTCCAGTTTCCACCCCTTCACGGACGTGTCCGTCCGCCGGACAGCACCCGGTTCAGTGGCGAGTGATGCGCGCGCGCGTG
>CBIHPJ010000271.1:0-10753 GCA_966211295.1 uncultured Myxococcales bacterium
GCACGAAACCGGAGCCGGCTCCGGTTTCTTGTGTCAGCGCTCCGATTCGTCACGTGGGCGTCTTTGCCTCGAGCTCGAGAGCCTGTGGGTATCGAGCAACGCACGAGACCTCACCCTCACGCGTCCCCTCAATGCAGACATCAACCGCGGATGATCGCGGTCCACTTCGCGTTCACCACGACCTTGCCAGTCTGATTCTTCGTCTCTGTTGAGACCGTCAGGAAGTCGAGGCTGCGCTTGGTGGTGATGTCGGTGATCTTCCCCGTGGTGGTGAGTCGATCTCCGGGACGCACCACCTCGAGGAACTCGAACGTCTGCTCTCCGTGTACCAGGCGGAGCAGGTTCAACTTCAATTCCGGATCGCTGCAGGCCTTCGCGAACGGAGCGATGGCGAACGTCACCGCGAAGCTCGGAAACCCAATCACCGAGCCGTAGCTCGACGCCTTGCCCGCGGCCTCGTCGAAGAGCATCGGGTTGAGGCCTTCCGGCGGACCCTTCGCGGAGTAGCCCGTGGAAGGAATGCCGCCGCCCACGGCGAAGGCGAACTCCCGCATCTTCTCGAGGCCCGCCTCGTAGACGAAGGGACCGTACTCGCGACCGAGGAAGCGCTTGTCGATGGCCATTAGATCCTCCCCTCGACCGTCGCGCCCTTGAGCACGTCTTCGTCCTTCTGATTCGTCGCTTCGATCTCGGCCACCACCTTGCCGTTCTCTACCGAGATCACCTTGCCGCTGAACGTGACGGTGTCGTTCGGAGCCACGGGGCGGCTGAAGCGCACCTTCACGCCGCTCACCTTGCCGGGATCTCCGAGGTACCCCGCGAACGAGTCGACCGCCCAGGCGAGCGTGCAGAGCCCCTGGAGGATCACTCCGCCGAGACCGGCCTGTTCACCGACCTTCGGATCGATGTGGATCGGGTTGAAGTCGCCCGAAGCGGCTGCGTAATAGATCGGCCGGTACGCATCGCACGTGCGCACGAGCTTGAAGGTGTCGCCGACGGCGTAGGTGCGGTTGCTCATCGTTCACTTCCCGAATCGAGTGGATCCTCGACGTCTTCCGCCGAGCCCGTTTGACGCTCTTTCCAGCTGAGCATCGCGAAGTCGATCAGCTTGTCGAGGTATGTCGCCAGCGGGGGACACCTCACCCCGGTGCCATCGAGCAGCTCGAGCGCGGTGTGGCAGTTGTAGAGCACGAGGTGATTCACGTACTGAATCGCCGCCCGCTGGGGCCTCGCCAGCTTCTCCACCCCGGGAATTCGCAGGAAGAGATCGGCCGCGCGCGCAGAGAGCGTGAAGCGAGGCAGCTTCCGATTCGCCCGCTCGGCGATCAGCTCGTACACGCGGCGCGCGCTCATCGGGTTCGGATCCACGAGGTGCACGGTCTTGCCGGCGGCCTCGGGCTTCTGCGCGAGCACCCACGTGGCCTCGACCACGAAGTCGACGGGCACCACGTTGAGCGGGGCCACTCCGTTGCCGGGCAGCGGGAGCGGGAGCACCAGCGGCGAGAGCACCAGCAACATGCCGAGGTAGTAGGGGCCTTCGAAACGATCGATCTCTCCCGTCTCGGAGTCGCCCACCACGGTGGAGGGACGAATGATCGTGATCGGCAGGTTCTGCTTCGCCTTCGCCACCAGCCGCTCTGCTTCGTACTTGGTCTCTTCGTACGCGTTGCGGAAGCCCTGGCCCAACTCGAGCTCGTCTTCGGCGATCACACCGACGCGATCTCCGGAGACGTAGGTGGTGCTGAAGTACACCAGCCGTTCGAGCCTTCCGCACGCGCGCGCGAGCTCGAGCACGCCGCGAGTGCCCTCGACGTTCACCTTGCGAGCCACGTCGTGCGGCATGCCGAGGTAGCTGATCGCCGCGAGGTGGAAGATGTGCGTCGTCTGCTGCACCAGCCGCTGGTACTCAGGCCCCGCGAGCCCGAGGTGCATGTCGACGATGTCGCCCGAGAGCACGTCGACCTTCGCGCCCTCGATTTCAGCCGCGTAGCCTTGCGCCTCTTTGACGAACTTGGGTTGCACCAGCAGGGTGATGCGACCCTGCGGGTTCTTTTTCGCGAGGTACTTCACCAGCCGTTTGCCAATGAAGCCGGGGTACCCGGTGACGAACGCTTCGAAGGGATGGGCGCTCACGCGGCGACCCTATTTCATCGCTCGCTTGAGTTGATCACCGTTCTGACGCCAGCGCGCCTTAGGTAGCGAAGTTCCGCTGCGCCCTCCACTCCGAGATCACGTTGTCGACCTGGGCGCGCGTCTCTTCGAGCGAACCCCCCTTGTCGATGACCCACGTGGCGAAGGGACGCTTCTGCTCGAGGGGCATCTGCGAGGCGATGCGCTGCTTCGCCTCGGTCTCGGAGTAGCCATTGCGCGCCATCAAGCGCTTCAGCTGCACGTCCTCCGCGAGGCTCACCAGGATCACGCCGTCGAGCGCTTCGTGGAGCTTGTTCTCGATGAGCAGGGCCGCGTCGTAGATGGCGACGGGTGCGCCGCTCTCGGCCAGGGCTGACGTGCGCTCGATGGCGAGGGCCTGGATGCGCGGGTGCGTGATCTTCGAGAGCGCCGCACGAGCTTCGGCGTTTTGAAACACCAGCGCGCCCAGCTTCGCGCGATCGAGGCGGCCATCGGCTCCGATCGATCCGGGGAAGCGTTTCTCGATCTCCGCCAGCGCGGGCTGACCCGGTTCCACCACTTCACGCGCGAGCTGATCGGCGTCGATCACGGGAATGCCGCGATCGCGGAACATCGAAGTCACGGTGGACTTGCCCGAGGCGATTCCTCCGGTGAGCCCGTAGACCCGCATCAGGGTTGCGGCTGCGAGGGGAGGAACGCGAACGACAGCACCGTCTTGTCGTCGTCCTTGAAGAAGATGGCGAGGCCGAGCTTGGAGTACAGGAAGTAGGGGTGCTTCTGCGCGGTCTCCTTGCGCCAGTAGCAGGGCTCTTCACCCTGGGTGCTCTCGCACGACCTGCCGTAGCTGCGCTCGATCGCCGAGACGTCGATCACCGGCTCTGGGTACACGTCGATGCGCTGCACCTCTTTGGTGGTGAGGTCGCACTTGAACTGCGCCTGCACGGTGCCCTTGATGGCCTGGAGTCCCGAGAAGACCAGCACGAGCTGGCCGCGTGCATTGACGCGCTTGGTGGGCTCCCCGAACTTGCCGATCACGTCGAGCTCGCTCATTCCGCCACCCGGGTTGATCCCCTGCCAGGGCTTGGCGAAGGAGACCAAAGATACGAGGGTCAGGAGTGCCACGGAGCGCGACATGGGACGGCGCCAATGCTACGCCCCGCCCGATGCGTCCGCTGCTTTCTCGAGTTCTCGCGCTGACGATCGCATGTGGGAGTGGGGCCGTCATCGCCCACGACTTCCTGGGGTCGGAGAGCTGCCAGGCCTGCCACCCCGACGCCTATGCCGCCTGGCAATCGAGCAGCCACGCGCGCGCACGCGATGTGCTCTCACCGCAGCAGCAGAAAGACGTGCGCTGCCTGTCGTGCCACTCGCCGAATCAGACCGATCAGAAGGCCGCGCACGTGGCCTGTGAGACGTGTCATGGCGGAGGGCAGTACTACTCGGCGAACTACGTGATGAAGGACCCCGAGCTGGCGCGCCTGGTGGGCCTCACGGATCCTGGTGAGAAGTCGTGCCGCGGCTGTCACGACGGCGCGAGCCCCTCGCTCAAGCCGTTCGACTTCGCGGCCAAGCTGAAGGCGATCGATCACTGGACGGTGGAGCGCCAGAAGCGCAAGGCGCAGGGTTGGTTGCTCTGGCCTGCCGCGCAGCAGAAGGCCACCGAACTGGCGCAGTCGCGATGATCAAGGTTCTCACAGCCGACTTCGTCACCACCGCCACGAACCTCGTGGACTACCCGCGGGAGAACATTCCCGAGGTGGCCTTCGTGGGCCGCTCGAACGTGGGCAAGTCGTCGATGATCAACACGCTCGCGAACCGCAAGAAGATGGTGCGCGTCTCGAACACGCCGGGCCGCACGCGCACGCTCAACTTCTTCGACGTCGCGCTCGAGCACCGCGCGAAGCGGCGCGTCGTGCGCATGTGCGATCTTCCCGGGTACGGCTTCGCGAAGGTGCCGAAGTCCGAGCGCCTCGCGTGGGATCGCATGATCGACACGTACCTCGCGAACCGCCACACGCTGAAAGTGGTGGTGACGATCATCGACGCTGAGATCGGGCCGACTCCGGACGATCTCGAGATGCTCGACTTCCTGCAGGACAAGCCGCCGCGCATCCTCGTGGTGGCCACCAAGCTCGATCGAATCAACAAGGCCGCGCGCAAGCCGCGTCTGGCGAAGATCCAGCAGCAGCTCGAGCTGCCCGACAACTCGCTCCTCGGCTTCTCCTCGCATGAGAACCTCGGGCACGAGGACGTGTGGCGCACGCTGTTGGGTATCATCGGCAGCTGAACCCATGACCCGCGCGCACCTGCTGCTGCTGTCCCTCGCGTTGTCAGTCGCTGGCTGTCAATGCCAGTGCGGCAACACCGTCGTGATCCACAATGACGCTGGCACCGGCGCTGGTGGCGGGAACGGAGATGGCGGCACCGGCGGTGGCACTGGCGCAGGTGGCGGCGCGGGCGGCGGCGGTGGAGCCATGGGCTCAGACGCCGGCGACGGCACCACGGCGCAGGGCTTCGGACCCGACTCCGGGTTTCCCTTCACGCTCGACGGCGGAGCGGGCGGCCTCGGCACCGGCGTCACGCTCGATCCCAATGGCTTCGTGGTGCTGAACACCGGCGCGGCTGAGTTCTATTTCATGTGGATCGCCAACGACACGCAGGGCTGGGTGTCGAAGTACGACACCCGCACGGGCCGCGAGGTGGGGCGCTACTTCTCCGTGATTCCGAAGGACTGCTCGAACTCGGTGGGCCCGCCGTGCGCGGGTGGCCAGGTGCACGGCATGCGCGCGGATCACAGCTGGCATCCCAGCCGCACCGCCCTCGATCTCGCTGGCGACATGTGGGTCGCCAATCGCGGCATCAACCAGCAGGGCTCGGTGACGAAGATCGCGAACGACACGTTCTCGTGCATCGATCGCAACGGCAACGGCACCATCGAGACCAGCCGCGACATCAACGGCGACGGGCAGATCAGCACCTCGCCTGCCGACGGAGAGATGATCATTCCCTCCGACATGGCGAACCCGGCCACGTACGACGAGTGCGTGCTCTTCACGAAGCCGGTGGGTGATGTGTCCGGCGGCGACGTGGCGGGGCGCGCGCTCGCGGTCTCCGCGGGCTTCGAGGGTTCGGCTGGAGACGTGTGGCTCGGCATCTACTTCGAGAAGCGCATGTACAAGCTGAGCACCGTGAACGGAGAGCTGCTCCCGGTGTCTCCGGGCGGTCCGAACTTCGTGCAGCTGAGCTTCGGTCCCTACGGCGCGATCGTCGATCGGCTGCAGCGCCTGTGGGTGGTCGAGCCGGGCACGGCTCACCTCGCGCTGATCGACACCTCTACTGGAACGCTGGTCACGGAGGCGATCAGCAACTCTCCCGCGTGCCAGGCGTACGGCCTCGGGATCGACGGGAAGAATCGTGTGTGGCTGCCCGGGTGGACGCTGGGCGCGTACGCGTGCCGCTACGATCATTCCACGGGCACGTGGACCAAGTTCGACTTCACCGCGGCGCGCAGCCAGACGGGCTCTGCGTTCGAGTGGGGCCGAGGCATCGCGGTCGACGCCTCGGGCCGGGTCTTCATGTCGGGCTACGGCGGCTCGACCGCGCAGCTGATTCGTTTCGATGCCGAGACGGGCGCGATCATTCCGTTCGGCAGCGCGCAGTTCATCGACATGAGCGACGCCAACACCGCCCAGAGCATCGGAGTGGGCCTCGACCAGGACGGCAACCCCTGGGTGAACAACGGCTCGGGCAACGCCTCGAAGATCGACAACGCGACAGGCGCCGTCACGCGCACGCCGCAGCAGCCGGCGGGTCTGTACACGTACTCCGACTTCACGGGGTACCAGCTGCGCAACTTCACCGCGCCGCGCGGCACCTATTCGAAGGACTTCGAGGCCTGCGACGCCGACAACGTGTGGCGCATGCTCACCTTCGATGTGCTGACGCCTCCCAATACCTCGGTGCAGGTCTTCGTGAAGGCGGCCAACACGGTGCCCGAGCTGAACTCCACGGCGCTGGTGCGTTACGGGCCCTTCACCACCTCGCCGACGGACCTGGTGCAGGCCGGAGTGCCCAGGACCAAGTACCTCAGGGTCGAGTTCGTGTTGCGTTCGGTGGACGGACAGAGCACTCCTGTGCTCCGTGCGTTCAACGTCACCTGGCTGTGTGGTGGGATCAACTAAGTGAGCTCGAGTCAGGAAAAGCGACTGCTGCGCAGGGCCGAGCTCGTTCGGCGGCTGACGGAACTCGCTCCGAAGCATCGCATCGACGCGATGCTGGAAGAGGTCGACGGGAAGGCGCTGGTGCGCTCCCTGCCGGCCGAGGACGTGTACTCGACGATCATCGACGTGGGGCTGCCTGACTCGACCGAGATCGTGCAGCTGGCGACTCCCGAGCAGTTCCGCACGTTCGTCGATCTCGCGGCGTGGCAGCGCGATCGAATGGATCCGCTCGAGGTGCTGCACTGGCTGCGCGCGGCGCGCGGTGATGATGACGAAGACTTCGTGAAGAAGCTGGGCTCGCTCGACATGGAGGTGCTCGAGCTCGTCTACAAGCGGCTCGTCACCATTCACGACCTCGAAGAGAACCCCGACGTGAATCCCAGCGGGCCGACGATGGAGATGCCCGAGGGGAAGTACCTGCTCGAGTTCCGCATCGACGGAGTGGATGAGGCGGCGCTGCGGCGGCTCACGTTCGATTTGGTGACGCAGAACCCGTTCGAGCTGGGGCGTTTCCTCGAGGCGGTGCGCTGGGAGGCGGTGACCGAGCTGGAAGAGGCGGCCTACCAGTTCCGGCGCGCGCGGCTCGAGGACCTCGGGTTCCCTCCGCTGGAAGAGTCGATCAAGGTCTTCGCGTGGGTCGATCCCGAGAAGATCGCGGTGAAGAAGGGAAGGGCGGGGCTCGCGCCTGCCCAGGGTCACACTGATTTCGTGGCGGCGGCGTTCCAGGGGCTCGATTCGGTGGAGCGGCAGAACATCGAGAGCGAAGTTCGCTACCTGGTGAACTGCGTGCTGGTGGCTGATGCCGCGGAGCCGGGTGATCCGGTGGCGATCAAGCGCCTCTCTGAGCACGCGCGCGACTATCTGGATCTCGGGCTCGAGCACTACACCGGTGGCGATCCCTCGTTGGCGACCGAAGTGGTTCGCGAGACGACGCTGCGTGCGCTGTTCCAGTGCGGGTTCTCGCTGACGCTGAAGGTGAAGCGCCAGGTCGAGAAGCTGCAGCACGAGGAAGGTTCTCGCTTCGGTGAGACGTGGCTCGCGCTCGATGAAGAGTCAGCTGCGTTGTCTGCGCTGCTGCGTCGGCGTCCGTTGAAGGCGCTCAAAGTTCCGGGCGCTGAGCCGGTGCCGTTCCGTTCGCGTCGCGAAGTGGCGGAGACGGAAGCGATTCTTCCTCGCGTTCGGCAGCAGCGGGCGGTGTTTCAGGCGCTGCTCTCTCCGTCGCCCGCCGAGATCATCGCGCGCTTTGGATCCACGTTGGCAGAGCTCACTCCTCAGCGGCTCTTCGCTGCTGCGGTCGCGCGCGCCGAAGTGGACGAGCTGGTCGACGTCGCGCCGTTCCCTGAATTGAAGCTCACGGAGCTCTGCTCGCGGATCTTCGACGACGGACCGGTTGCTCGACTTCGCGCTTCAGCTGGCAAACGCGCGCTCGCCACGCTGCAGAGCAAGCTGGCGCTCGACGCTGGTGAGCTCGAGACGATGATTCAGCGCGTGCTCGCCACGTTCGTGAAGGACTTCGGCGCGGCGTGGGTGAAGGACGGTCGCGTCGCTCGCGAGAAGGTCCTCGCGCTGCCGATCGCAGGCCAAGTCGTCATCTGAGGCGGCGCCGTGGCCACCGTGAAGGCGACCTGGAGGTCTGCTCGTGCAGAGGTGTCGCTTTCGGGCACGACGGCTGGGGAATCGGACCTGGCTGCGGGAATGGCGCTCCACGCGAAGCTCGATCGCGCCGTTGCGTCGCTGATGCCGGGGATCGAAGAGATCCTCGACACAGTGGCGACGCACAGCACCTTCGCTCGCCCGGAAGGTGATGCACTTCAGTCTGTCGTGAGCGGTGAACTCACACTTCGCTTCGCGATCGATCCGCCGCTCGGTGACGAGGAGCTCCGCGTCGTTCGCGAATGTCTCGATGACTTGCAGCGCAAAGCCTGAAGGAAGGTGGGCGTGCGGCTGGTGATCGACTTGCCCGTCGCCCGCTTGCCTCTCGCTTCGAGCGATCTTTGACCCGTGAACGAAGCTTCGTGATCGGTACTCGTCGCTCGAAACCGGAGCAGGTTCCGGTTTCGGGAAAATCCCTCACGAAGATTCGCTCACCAAGTCACAGAAAGTCGGAGTTCGAGGGGCAAGACCGCGATGCGCACGCGGTGAGCCCTCAGCCCCCACTTCACCTCAAGGCTTCTAGGCGTCCCGACCGACAGCCTTGCCGATCGAGTCGAGCTTGAGCTCGCTCAGCTTCTCCTCGAGCGTGCTCAGGATCTCGATCACCAACTCAGGTCCTCGGTAGATGAAGCCTGAATAGATCTGCACCAGCGACGCGCCCGCGCAGATCTTCTTCCACGCGTCTTCACCGCTGAAGATTCCGCCGACGCCAATCACGGGAAGTGCACCGCCACTTCGCTTGAACGCCCTGCGAACGACTTCGGTGCTGCGGGCGAAGAGCGGCTTACCCGAGAGTCCGCCGGTCTCCTTCGCGAGCGCGTGCTCTATCGGCCGAGTGATCGTGGTGTTCGTGCAGATGATCCCATCGGTCGCGCAATCACCCGCCACATCGACCGCGGCATCGATCGCCTCGTCGCCCAGATCCGGAGCGATCTTCAGGAACAGCGGACGCCCAACGACTTCCTTGCGCACCGCGCGGAGCAGACTGGCCAGCACCTCCGGTTCCTGCAGCTGCCGCAGGCCCGGAGTATTCGGCGAGCTCAGATTCACCACCACGTACTCTGCGAGTGGAGAGAGCGTGCGCGCACAGGCGACGTAATCCTCAGTCGCGGACTCGAGCGGCGTGTCCTTGTTCTTGCCGATGTTCACTCCCACCGGAGCAGGGCGCCATTCGAGCTCACGCAGCCGACCGGCCATCGCAGCCATGCCCTCGTTGTTGAAGCCGAGGCGATTGATGAGCGCTTCGTGCTCCTTCAAACGGAAGATCCGCGGCTTGTCGTTCCCCGGCTGCGCGCGCGGAGTGACCGTGCCGACCTCCACGGATCCAAATCCCAGCGCGAACAACCCGGTGACCGCTTCAGCGTTCTTGTCGAGCCCCGCCGCCAGCCCGACCGGGTTCGGAAAATCGAGCCCACCCACCCGAATCTTCAGCGATGAACGATCGGGGTTCGCGCGACGCCGCATGAACTCCGCGATGCCGGGAGCGAGCTCTCCCCACGAGAGACCCCACATGCCGACGTGGTGAGCGACCTCCGCATCGAGGCGGAAGAGCAGGGGGCGCAAGAGGCCGTACATCTCGCGTGGCTCAGTGGTGCTTCGGAATGAACGAGTACTCGCGCGCCCACGCCAGCGTCTGGTCGACCTGGTGCGGCGTGAGGATCTTGTTCTGCTCGACCAGCTCGATCTCCCGGCGCATGTCCGTGTCGAGCAGGTACGGGCCGTCGGTGTTGAAGGTGATCTTCACACCCCGATCCCAGAACGTGCGGACGATGTGTTCGAACTCCTTCACGCCCTCGACCGCCTTGGTCTGCAGGTTCGAGGTGGGGCAGAGCTCGAGCACCACATCGCGCTCCTTCAGCAGCTTCATCGCCGCCTCGTCGTACGCCGCGCGAATGCCGTGGCCGATGCGGTTGGGCTTGAGCTTCTCCACCACCGCGATCACGCCCTCGGCGCCAGTGCCCTTCGTCTCACCGGTGTGCACGGTGGTCTTGAGGCCGCCCTTGCGCGCGTGCTCGAAGAGATCTTCGTACTGCGACACCACCTCGGGCTTGAGCTCGAGCGCGTTCGACTCGGTGCCGGCGAGATCGATGCCGAGCACGCCGCGGTGCCGGTACTTGATCGCCTTCTCCACCATGATGCTGTTGAGCTTCGAGTCCCACTCGCGCGCGAGGCAGAAGATGAGGCACGCCTTCACGTCGTACTCGAGCACAGCGCGGTCCATGCCGCGGATCGCCGCCGAGATGATGTGATCGAGGTCGAGCTCGGAGTGCAGGTTGCGCTTCATCGGGTTGAAGCGCAGCTCGATCTGCGTCACGCGCGAGGAGCGGTACTCCTTGCCGATCACCTCGTAGACGGAGCGCTCGATCGCCGCGGGCGAGCTCTGAATCTTCTCCGTCCACTGGTGCATGATCTTCAAGTAGCTGTCGAGGCTGTCGACCTTGTCGGGCGACGCCGTGATCAGCTCCACGAACTGGAAGTAGTTCTTCACCGGCAGCTTGAAGCCCTGCTGGTGAGCGATGGCCCAGAGAATGTGCGGGGCGACGGCACCGCCCATGTGAATGTGCAGGTCGATCAGCTCGCGAGGCAGCAT
The DNA here is from genome assembly GCA_966211295.1 of uncultured Myxococcales bacterium. GTDB lineage: Bacteria > Myxococcota > Myxococcia > Myxococcales > Myxococcaceae > Archangium_A. The sequence goes on from CBIHPJ010000271.1 coordinate 10,594, forward strand.
GGCTTTGAATGCCACATCATCATTCCGGGTGAAAGCGCCGTGGTGCATGCTGGTGACGTATGGCTACGAAGAAAAAGACCGCCCCCAAGAAGGCCGTGAAGAAGAAGCCGGTTACCAAGAAGAAACCGGCCTCGAAGAAGCCTGCAAAACCGGTGAGTAA